>NZ_JBVHPY010000023.1:77564-91779 GCF_055567695.1 Streptomyces sp. NPDC026417 | reverse complement strand
TCCGAGGTCCCCCTTGGGGGTGTTCCCTCTGTTACCCCCCTCTCTTTGGGCGGGGGGGGGGGGGCGCTCGCCCGCGGCCTCGGGGGGGGGGGGGGCCCCCCCCCGCCCCCCCGGCGGCGGCGCGGCGGCGCCCGGCGGATCCGCGCGCGGCGGCGGGTGGGGACTCGCCGGCATGCCGCCCGGCCCGGCGGCGCCCACGGATCCGTCCGCCGGGCCGGCGGAACCGGCGCCGGGTCAGGGCGGAGGCGCGGTACCCGCCGACGCCCGGCCGCACAGCGGCGGTTCACCCGACCGGGCACCGCGCCGGCGGCGGCTCGCGATGTACGTCGCGGGCACCGTCGGGGCGCTCGTGGTGGTCGCCGCGGCCGTCTTCCTCGTGAACGGCGACGGGGACGGGAAGAACGCCGGTTCACCGACCAGGTCCGCACATTCCGCGGGCACCGAACCCGACCTGCCGGCCGGAGTGAAGTGCAGCGGCAAGGGCTGCACCGGCAAGGACCCGGAGAAGATGGACTGCGGCGGCGAACTGGCCAGGACCACCACCAGCGTCACCGTCGGCACGGCCCTTGTGGAGGTTCGCTACAGCAGGACCTGCGGCGCCGCCTGGGGCCGTATCACGCAGGCGGCGCCGGGCGACGAGGTGGCGGTGTCCTCGGCGGCCGGCGAGCGGACCGGCTCGGTCGACGCGGACAACGACGCGTACACGCCGATGGTGGCGGTGCGGGACGCCGGGGACGCGAAGGCCTGCGCGACCCTCAAGTCGGGGCGGGAGGGCTGCACTCGGTAGGCGTGAGGGCGCGGAGACCGGCGCGGGTGCGGACCCGCGCGCCGGTGTGCGGAAAAACATCGCCGTACGGGGGCATGGGTCGCGCGACTCGGGGCAGGCGAGCCGGTACCCCCACGGGATCCGGTTGCGTACGGGAGCACGAGACCCCCTCCTGGACCACCCCGGACATCCCCCCGGCGACCGCCGCGTCCCCCTCTCCCGGACGGGCGGTCGCCGCTTTTGTGCCCTGAACGGCGGCTGTGGGACGGGCCACACGAGACCCGGCCGTACGGGGCCGCGGATGCGCGATAGCCTGACGGCGGATCTCTCTTGACGCCGAGAGATCGATCATCTGTACCCCTGATCGATCATTGCGGCGGTCGGCGCCGGCCATCCAATCGGCGGCGGGGATCCTGCACCCGGGGCAGGGACGCCCCACCGCCAGCTGTCATACGGAGAACGCCATGACCCGCACTCCCGTGAACGTCACCGTCACCGGCGCGGCCGGCCAGATCGGCTACGCACTGCTCTTCCGCATCGCCTCCGGCCAGCTGCTCGGCGCTGACGTTCCGGTCAAGCTGCGCCTGCTGGAGATCACCCCGGCGCTCAAGGCCGCCGAGGGCACGGCGATGGAGCTCGACGACTGCGCCTTCCCGCTCCTCCAGGGCATCGACATCACCGACGACCCGAACGTGGCCTTCGACGGCACCAACGTTGGTCTGCTCGTCGGCGCCCGCCCCCGCACCAAGGGCATGGAGCGCGGTGACCTCCTGGAGGCCAACGGCGGCATCTTCAAGCCCCAGGGCAAGGCCATCAACGACCACGCCGCGGACGACGTCAAGATCCTCGTGGTCGGCAACCCGGCCAACACCAACGCCCTGATCGCCCAGGCCGCCGCGCCGGACGTACCGGCGGAGCGCTTCACCGCGATGACCCGCCTGGACCACAACCGCGCGCTGACGCAGCTGGCGAAGAAGACGGGCTCCACGGTCGCCGACATCAAGCGCCTGACCATCTGGGGCAACCACTCCGCCACGCAGTACCCGGACATCTTCCACGCCACGGTCGCCGGCAAGAACGCCGCCGAGACCGTGAACGACGAGAAGTGGCTCGCCGACGACTTCATCCCGACCGTCGCCAAGCGCGGTGCCGCGATCATCGAGGCCCGCGGCGCGTCCTCCGCCGCCTCCGCCGCCAACGCCGCGATCGACCACGTGTACACGTGGGTCAACGGCACCGCGGACGGCGACTGGACCTCCATGGGCATCCCGTCGGACGGCTCCTACGGCGTCCCGGAGGGGCTCATCTCCTCCTTCCCGGTCACCACGAAGGACGGCACGTACGAGATCGTCCAGGGCCTGGACATCAACGAGTTCTCCCGCGCCCGCATCGACGCCTCCGTCAAGGAGCTCGAGGAGGAGCGCGAGGCGGTCCGCGGTCTCGGCCTGATCTGAGCCGCACCCGCCTGATCCTCCGTCAGCCCCCGCCGGAACGCAGTCCGGTGGGGGCTGACGTATGCGTAGGGAAAGTACGTATCGAACGTATGTGCTTTATGGGTACATCGCACCTGCAACGGGAGTAACCCTCGCTATCGTCGTGACGTACGGTCCGCCCGGGGTTGTCCGGCCGGGCCGGGGGAGACACGGCGGGGGTGATCCCGATGACGGGATCGAATCGGCAGTACGCGCACAGCGAATCCACTCGGCTGCTGTGCGCCGGGGCCCATCTGGACACGGAGTTCAGGGCGCGGGTCATCGACGAACTCATCGGGCACGAGGAGCGGCCGGCCGCGCCGTCCCTCGGCGTCGATGTCGTCTCCGTGCTCGGGCACGCCCTGCGGGCGCGCCGGCAGGAGGTCTCGACCGCGATCGTCCTGGGCGGCATCTGGGTCGTCTTCTTCGCGGTGGAGGCGGCCCTGGCGCGCAGCGAGGTGGTGTCCGCCGGCGGCCTGGATCCGGGTCTCGCCGGACTCGGCGCGCTCGTCGGGGCCACCTCGGTCCTGTTCTACGCGGCCGTGTGCGTGCTGCTCTTCCTGGCGCGGGCGGCATCCGGCAGCGGTACGACCATGTACGCGGTGACCCGCGCGGAGTCGACCCGGCTGCGGCTGCCCCGGCGGGCGACGGCCTGGGGCCTGACGATCGCCGCCCGGTGCCTGGAACTCGCCTACTGGGGCTACGCCCTGCACCGGGTCCCGGAGGACCCGTTCCCGCTGCTCTTTCCGCTCGCCCTCACCTTCGCCACCGGGGTCCACCGGTCCCACGTGGCCGAGGTCATGCGCAAGGAACTCGCCCGCGACGCCTTCCCCGGCACCGCTCCCGTGACGCCCGCCGGGGACGCGCGGCAGATCCGGGTCGCCCGGGCCGTCGGCTTCGAGCAGCACGCCGACGTCGCGCTCTACGACGCCCACCGGCCGTTCGTCGGGGCCGGGAAGCCGCACGAGCCCTGGTCGTTCGCGATGGAGATCACGCCGGCGAGGAAGCCCCGGCCGGCCCTGAACGGGGACGCGCCGAACGGGCACGCGCCGAACGGGCACTCCAACGGCCGTCCCGAAGGCGGCGACGGGCCGCCGGACGGGACGGCCCCGCCCGTGCAGCTGACCAACCGCCGGATCATCGACCTGGTCCGCCCCAAGCTGGAGGCGCTGCGCGAGTCGGCGGCCAAGACCAGCCGGGACCGGCTGAAGGACCTGGAGATCGAGGAGTTCGTCTACCTGCCCTCGGGCGTCGGCCGCAGCGAGGGCGTGTACGACGCCGAGTCGGCCCGGATGCACATCGAGGGTGCGGTCGACGAGGGCGGCGAGGCGCGCCGCCACTTCCTGTGGGTCAGGATCGGCGCCTGGAACGAGCAGGTGGTGGTCTCGGTGCTGGTCCGGGTCCACACCCAGGGCCGGATGCTGGTCCTCGAGGTCGTGCCGCACGTCCTGGGCCCGATCATGGAGGAGTACCGGCACGTCGACCTCATCGCGGCCCGCAGCGAGGACGATGCGCTGCGGGAGGCGGTGCGGACGGTGCTGTCCGGGCCCGCGACGAACGTCGTGGCCGGCATCTCGGCGCTCCGCACGCTCGCGCAGTGCCTGCACACCTGGATGGCCCACCGCGAACAGGCCCCGCCGGACGCGCCGTTGCTGTCGGTGCGGGAGCTGGGCAGCACCGACCGGTTGTCGCTCTTCCAGGAGATGGACGTCAGCCGCTACATCAAGACCGTCGAGGACCGCATCGCCAGCGGGGTGCGCGAGGCGCTCCGGCGCAGCGGCTGCGAGACCGGCAGCTTCGAGCAGAACATCGTCAACGTCGCCGCGGGCGGCCAGTTCATCGGGCAGATGAGCGGCGGGACCGCGGTGGGCCGGATCAGCAGGAGCGCCGTCACGACAGGCAGCGGCAGTGCCGTCTACGGGGAAGGGGACACGGAATGAGCGAGGGCACGGGAGGGCGGGTCGACCGGATCACGCGCAGTGCGGTGAGCTTCGGCGAGCACGGCAGGGCCGAGTACCACGAGGCGCCGCGTGCGGCGGCGGACGGGACGACCGAGGCACTGCTGGACGCCGTACGCACCCTGCGCGACCATCTGCGGCTGCTCACGGAGTCGGCGGGGACGACCGAGCTGGACGGTGAACTCGCGGTCGTACAGGGGGAGATCGAACGGACCGGCGCCGCCGATCCGCAGCGTCTCGGACGGTTGCGGCTGCGTCTGGAGACGGCCGCCGCAGCGGTGGCCGGTCTGGCGTCGACGGCGGCCGTGGTGCAGGCGATCGCGCAACTGGCGGGCTAGGGAGCGTTGTTCGGATCAGCCGAGCTGATCCGAACGACACCCTCCAGAGCCTGCCCGGAACCCCGGGGCACGCGGGATCGCGGGGTGAGAAGTGGGGGACGACATGCGACAACGGTGGGACGCGGACCGCCAGCGGTGGGTGGACGACGACGGAACGGGCGGGCCGGCGGCCGGCGGGGTGCCCGGCGCCCCGGGCGCCGGTCCGGTGCGCGGCGGGGAGGGAGACGGCTCCGGCGGGAGCGCGGGCGGGGATCCGCAGCAGCAGTGGTGGGCCTCGGCGCAGACCCAGTCGGCCCTGACCCCACCGCAGTTGCCGCCGCCGCCTCCGCCGCAACCGCACGCCCGTCCGCAGCCTCATCCCCCGCACCAGGAACCGCAGTCCTGGGGTGCCCCGGTGGTGCCCGGTGGCGGTCCGCCGCCGTCCCGGCCGGACCCCGCGAAGCGGCTGCTCTTCGTGATCGTCGCCGTGGCTCTCCTGGCCGGCGGCGTGGGCGGCGGGGTGTGGGCGCTGAACCGGGACGACTCCTCGGACCGGGCGGGCTCCGACGCGCCGCAGTCGTCCGTCACCGTCACGGCCACCCAGGGCGTTCCCTCGGCGCAGGGCTCGGACGTGTCCGGGGGTGTCGAGGGCGGGGAACCGTCGGCGGAATCGGCTTCGCCCACGCCCGCCACGTCCCCGTCGCCTGGCTACAGCCGGTCGGTGGACACCGTCGGCTACACGGTCGACGTGCCCGAGGGCTGGGTCCGCACGGTGGACCGGCGCAAGGGGAAGCCGTCGGTCGTCCACTACACGTCCCCCGGCGGTGGCGGTGAGCTCGAACTGTTCGAGCTCATGGAGGCCAGCCCGGCGGACTCGCTGTTCCAGGCCGAGAACGACCCGTCCTTCGGGTTCGACGTCAAACTCGCCGGCTATCGGGTCTTGGACCGGCAGTCGGGCACCGACTGGGCCGAGCTCAGCTACCGCTACGACGACGTGCAGGACGGCGCCTCGGAGGTCGTCGACCACCGCTTCGAGGCGCCGGACGGTACGGCGTACGCGATCCGCTCGATCGGCCCCGAGGGCACCGACGTGCTCACCCCGTTCCGGATGGCGCTGAGCTCCTTCTGTCCGACGGGTGCCGTCTGCGCGACCGCGTGACCGGCCCGGCCGCCCCCGCTCACTCCGGGACGCGGGGCGCCGGCCGGCCCGGCGCGCGGCGCAACCGCTTCTCGAACCAGTGGGCGGCGCAGGTGTTGTCGTCGTAGCGCGGGATCTCCGTGTAGCCGCAGGCCCGGTACAGGGCCGTGGCCTCGGCGAGGACGGCGTGCGTGTCGAGGCGTACGGCGGCGAACCCGCGGTCGACGGCCTGCCGCTCCAGTTCCCGGAGGATCCTGCGGGCCAGACCGAGCCGCCGCGCGCCGGGGTGGACCCACACGTGGCGGATCTCGCCCACGCCCCGGCCGAGCCGGCGCAGCGCCCCGCAGCCCACCGGCTGCCCCTCCTCGTACGCCACGACGAAGGCACCGGCGCGGTCCGACACCTCGCCCGGTCGCACCAGGGCCGCGGGGTCGAAGCCCTCCGGGAACCGCGCGTCGAGGTCGGCGGCGTAGGCGGCCAGGCAGGCCCGCGCGTCCCTGGAGGCGCCGTCGACGACGTCGACGGCGATCCCGGCGAGCCGCAGCAGCCGCTCGGTGACGGCGACGGCGGCGGTGAGCTCGCCGCGCTGCGTCCCGCTGAGCCCTTGGAGGAGGCCCGCGGCGAGGCCGTCGGCCCGTCGGTTCTGCTCGGCGACCTCGGCGTGCCCGGCGTCCGTGAGCCGGGCGACCCGCAGCCGGCTGTCCTCGGGATGCACGGTCACCAGCAGCAGCCCCTGCGCCTGGAGCGTCTTGACCATCCGGCTCAGATAGCCGGCGTCGAGGCCGAGCCTGCTCCTGAGCTCCCGCAGCGAGGTCCCGGTCCCGTGCCCGACCTCGGACAGCAGCCGGGCCTCGCCGAGGGGCCGCTCGCGGCCGAGGCAGTGCTCGTCGAGCGCGCCGATCCGCCGGGTGAAGTACCGGTTGAAGCGGCGCAGCGCCCGCACGTCGTCCCCTGAGACTGGCTCCATATTTGTTTGACTCTAGTCAAAGGAAAGACGGCGTGTCCACGGCCGGGTGAAGCCGTGCGGGGAGGTCCGGTCCGGCCGGGCGCATCGTTCGTCTTTGCGGGCGTCTTGTCCGTATTTCTGGCGGTTACGCAGTGACACCCGGCACTTTCGGCCAGGGGGCCGCATGCATGAGGGGCGGATGGGCAGGTGCTCACGGCCCCCAAGGGTGACCCAGTGTGACGCAGGGGCAGGAACTGGAACGGAAGGCAATGCCGATCATGGCGCGACAGACCGAACGACAGGCCCAGCAGACCATTCACGCGGGCGGACAGTGGCGTGCGGCCGCCTCCCGCGCCACGCGCGAGATCCTCGATCCCGCGGATGCCGAGCCGTTCGCCGTGGTCGCGGAGGGTGACGAGCAGGACGTGGATCTCGCCGTCGAGGCCGCCCGCCGGGCCTTCGACGAAGGGCCGTGGCCGCACACCCCCGTCGCCGACCGGGCCGCGCTGCTGCGCCGGGTGGCCGATCTCCTGGTCCGCGACCGCGAGGAGCTCGGACTGCTGGAGAGCCGCGACGCGGGCAAGACGGTGGAGGAGGGACGCGTCGACATCGACTGCGTCGCCGACGCCTTCCGCTACTTCGCCGATCTCGTCGTGGGGGAGGGCGGCGGCCGGGTGGTCGACGCCGGCTCCGCCGACGTCCACAGTGTCGTCGTGCACGAGCCCCTCGGTGTCTGCGCCATGATCACGCCCTGGAACTACCCGCTGCTCCAGGCCAGTTGGAAGGTCGCTCCGGCGCTCGCCGCCGGCAACACCTTCGTGATCAAGCCGAGTGAGATCACTCCGCTGACGACGGTCGCCCTCGTGGAACTGCTCGTCGAGGCCGGACTGCCCGACGGGGTCGCGAACATCGTCACGGGCCCGGGCCACAGCGTCGGCGCCCGGCTCGCCGAGCACCCCGACGTCGACCTGGTCTCCTTCACCGGCGGCCTGATCAGCGGGACGAAGGTCGCGCAGGCCGCCGCCGTGACCGTCAAGAAGGTCGCGCTGGAACTCGGCGGCAAGAACCCCAACGTCGTCTTCGCCGACGCCTGTGCGACCGACGAGGGCTTCGACACCGCCGTCGACCAGGCCCTCAACGCCGCGTTCATCCACAGCGGCCAGGTGTGCTCGGCGGGCTCCCGGCTCATCGTCGAGGAGTCCGTGCGGGAGCGGTTCGTCACCGAACTCGCCGCCCGCGCCGCGAAGATCAGGCTCGGCCGGGGCACCGAGGACGGTGTCGAATGCGGCCCCCTCGTCTCCGAGCAGCAGCGCGCGAAGACCGAGGCGTACGTCGCGTCCGCCCTGGCGGAGGGTGCGGTGCTGCGCAGCGGCGGCAAGCGTCCCGAGCCGTCCGACGCCCGGCCCGCCGGCGGCTACTTCTACGAGCCGACGGTCCTGGACCACTGCCACCGGGAGATGCGGGTCGTCCGCGAGGAGATCTTCGGCCCGGTCCTCACCGTCGAGACCTTCCGCACGGAGGACGAGGCCGTCGCGCTCGCCAACGACACCGAGTACGGACTCGCCGGCGCCGTCTGGACCGCCGACGCCGGCCGCGCCCGCCGGGTCGCCGGCCGGCTGCGCCACGGCACCGTCTGGATCAACGACTTCCACCCCTACCTCCCGCAGGCGGAGTGGGGCGGCTTCGGCAAGAGCGGCGTCGGACGAGAGCTCGGCCCCGCGGGCCTCGCCGAGTACCGGGAGACCAAGCACGTCTACCAGAACCTCGCGCCGAAGCCGGTCCGCTGGTTCGCCGGCTGACGCCGGCCCCCCACCGCCCAGCCGACCGCCCGGGGCGCGCACCCCAGCCGGACCGCCCCCCCCAGACCGGCGCGCACCCCCGACCAGACCGTCCCCCCACCGCCGCGCATCCCACGACCGATTACGCGCAGCACCTTGTACGACCGGAGGAGCACCTCTTCATGTCCGAGCAAGAGAACACGTACGACTACGTCGTCATCGGCGGCGGCACCGCGGGCTCCGTCATCGCGTCCCGCCTGACCGAGAACGAGGACGTCACCGTCGCCGTCATCGAGGGCGGCCCCAGCGACGTCGACCGCGAGGACGTCCTCACCCTGCGCCGCTGGATGGGCCTGCTCGGCGGGGAGCTGGACTACGACTACCCGACCACCGAGCAGCCACGCGGAAACTCGCACATCCGGCACAGCCGGGCCCGGGTGCTCGGCGGGTGCTCGTCCCACAACACGCTCATCGCGTTCAAGCCGCTGCCGTCCGACTGGGACGAGTGGGAGGCGGCAGGCGCCGAGGGCTGGGGCGCGGCGCCGATGGAGCCGTACTACGACAGGCTCCTGAACAACATCGTGCCGGTGGACGAGAAGGACCGGAACGCCATCGCCCGCGACTTCGTCGACGCCGCCCGGGCCGCGCTCGGCGTGCCGCGCGTGGAGGGCTTCAACAAGAAGCCGTTCACCGAGGGCGTCGGCTTCTTCGACCTCGCCTACCACCCCGAGAACAACAAGCGCTCCAGCGCTTCCGTGGCGTACCTGCACCCGGTCATGGACCGGCGGCCGAACCTGACGATCCTGCTGGAGACCTGGGCGTACCGGCTGGAGCTCGACGGCACCCGCGCCACGGGCGTGCACGTCCGCGCCGAGGACGGCACGGAGACCCTCGTCCGGGCCAGGAACGAGGTTCTGCTGTGCGCGGGCGCGGTGGACTCGCCGCGGCTGCTGCTGCACTCCGGGATCGGCCCGAGGCAGGACCTGGAACGGCTCGGCATCCCCGTCGTGCTCGACCTGCCCGGTGTCGGCGAGAACCTGCTCGACCACCCGGAGTCGGTGATCGTGTGGGAGACGAACGGCCCCATCCCCGAGAACTCCGCGATGGACTCCGACGCGGGCCTGTTCGTGCGCCGGGACCCTCAACAGCCGGGCCCCGACCTGATGTTCCACTTCTACCAGATCCCGTTCACGGACAATCCGGAGCGGCTGGGCTACGAACGCCCCGAGCACGGCGTCTCGATGACCCCGAACATCCCCAAGCCGCACAGCCGCGGACGGCTCTACCTGACCAGCGCCGACCCGGCCGAGAAGCCCGCCCTCGACTTCCGCTACTTCACCGACGAGGACGACCACGACGGCCGCACCCTCGTCGACGGCATCAAGATCGCCCGCGAGATCGCCAAGACCGAACCGCTGGCCGGCTGGCTCAAGCGCGAGGTGTGCCCCGGCCCCGACGTCACCGAAGACGAGGAGCTCAGCGCGTACGCGCGGCAGGTCGCGCACACCGTGTACCACCCGGCGGGCACCTGCCGGATGGGCGACCCGGCCGACGAACTCGCCGTGGTCGACCCCGAGCTGCGCATCCGCGGACTCGACGGCATCCGGATCGCCGACGCGTCCGTCTTCCCGACCATGCCCGCCGTGAACCCCATGATCGGGGTGCTCATGGTCGGCGAAAAGTGTGCCGACCTGCTGGGAGGCGAGGCCCGATGAGCACCGTCCTGGACACCCCGAAGAGCCCCGAGACGCCCGGGACCGCGCAGAGCGCGTCCCCCGTCTTCTCCGTACGCAACCTGTGGAAGGTCTTCGGCCCCAAGGCCGACCGCGTTCCCGCCGACCCCGAACTCGCCGCGCTGTCCGCCGCCGACCTGCGCGAGCGCACCGGCTGCACGGCCGCCGTCCGCGACGTCGGCTTCGACGTGCACAAGGGCGAGGTCTTCGTCGTCATGGGCCTGTCCGGCTCCGGCAAGTCCACGCTGGTGCGCTGCCTGACCCGGCTCATCGAGCCGACCTCGGGCGAACTCTCCATCGACGGCGAGGACGTGCTCGCCATGGACCGCGGGCGGCTGCGCGAACTGCGCCGCCACCGGGCCGCGATGGTCTTCCAGCACTTCGGTCTGCTGCCGCACCGCTCCGTCCTCGACAACGTCGCCTACGGCCTGGAGATCCAGGGCGTCCCGCGCGCCGAACGCCGCGAGCGGGCCGCCGAGGTCGTCGCCAAGGTCGGCCTCGAAGGCATGGAGCAGCGCAGGCCCGGACAGCTCTCCGGCGGTCAGCAGCAGCGCGTCGGGCTCGCCCGGGCGCTCGCCGTCGACCCCGAGGTCTTGCTGTTCGACGAGCCGTTCAGCGCGCTCGACCCGCTGATCCGGCGCGACATGCAGGAGGAGGTCATCCGGCTGCACCGCGAGGAGGGCCGCACGATGGTCTTCATCACCCACGACCTGAACGAGGCGCTGCGCCTCGGCGACCGCATCGCCCTGATGCGCGACGGCCGGATCGTCCAGCTCGGCACCCCCGAGGAGATCGTCGGCTCGCCCGCCGACGACTACGTGCGCGAGTTCGTCCGCGACGTGCCCCGCGAGCAGGTCATGACCGTCCGGTCGGCGATGCGTGCAGCGTCCGCGGACGAGGCCGGCCGCGGCCCGGCCGTGAACCCTGCGACCACCGTCTCCGAGGCCATCGAGGCGGTCGCGCGCTCCGGATGCGCGGCACGCGTGGTCGACGAGGGCCGGTGCGTCGGCGTCGTCGACTCCGAGGCCCTGCTCGGAGTGGTGGCCGGCACGGACACGCCCGCCGATCGGGAGGGGGCGGCGTAATGGCCAGCGTGACCGCCCCCGTCGGCCGTACGAGCGCGGCGGACCGGGCCAGGAACCTGCTGCGCCACCGGGCCGCCGGCAAGCTCCTGCTGCTCGCCGCCGTCGCCGCCCTCGTCGTGCCGGTCCTCGACTCCCGCTGGTCGAGCGGCAGTTGGCCGCACGCGCTCACCGTCGACCTGACCGAGCCGCTCGGCCGTACCAGCGACTGGATCATCGACAACCGGGACAGCCACCCGCTGTTCCTGTACTTCTTCGGCTACGTCAGCAACGCCGTCGTGCTCTGCGTCCGCGCCGTCTACCTCGTGCTGCTCGCCGCGGGCTGGGCCGGTGTCACGGCCGTGGCCGCCGCCGTCGCCTGGCGGGCCGCCGGGGTGAAGCTCGCCCTCGGTACGGCCGCCGCGTTCCTCGCCTGCGGACTGCTCGGCATGTGGGTGCCGACCATGCAGACACTGGCGCTGATGGTGGTCGCCGTGCTCGTCTCCGTCGTCCTCGGCATGCTGCTCGGGCTGGCGGCGGGACTCTCGGACCGCACCTTCCGGGCGCTGCGGCCGGTCCTCGACACCATGCAGGTGCTGCCCGCGTTCGCGTACCTGCTGCCCGTCGTCCTGATCTTCGGCATCGGTGTCCCCGCGGCCGTCCTGGCCACCGTCGTGTACGCCGCCCCGCCCATGGCCCGGCTCACCGCGCTCGGTCTGCGCGGCGCCGACACCGGCGTCATGGAGGCCGTGGCCTCGCTCGGCGCCACGGCCCGCCAGCGCCTGCTCACCGCGCGGCTGCCACTGGCCCGCAAGGAGCTGCTCCTCGGCCTCAACCAGACGATCATGATGGCGCTGTCGATGGCGGTCATCGCCTCCGTGATCGGCGCCGGCGGTCTCGGCGACCGCGTCTACCAGGCCCTGGCCTCCGTCGACGTGGGCGCCGCCCTCGCCGCCGGTGTCCCGATCGTGCTGCTCGCGGTCGTCCTGGACCGGGTGACCGGGGCCGCGGGGGAGCGGCTCGGCGCGCACACCGAGGCCAAGGGCCCGCACCTCGCCTTCGCCGCCGTGGCGGTCGTCGCCGTGGCCGTCGCCGGGCGCCTCGCGGGCCGCCTCGACTGGCCCGACGCCTGGATCGTGCACATAGCCGGGCCGGTGAACCAGGCCGTCGACTGGATGACCGACCACCTGTACTCGGGGGTCCCCTACATCGGCGGCACCGCCGACTGGGCCGGCCACTTCACCACCTGGGTGCTCGACCCGCTCCGGGACGGGCTGCAAGGGCTGCCCTGGTGGTCGGTGCTGCTGCTGGTGACCGCTCTCGCCTGGCTGATCGGCACCTGGCGCACCGCGCTCACCGCCGTCCTCGCGATGGCCGCGATCGGCGTCCTCGGCGTCTGGAAGCCGTCCCTCGACACGCTGTCGCAGGTCCTCGCGGCGGTCGCCGTGACCCTCGTCATCGGCTTCGCGACCGGCGTCGCCGCGGCCCGCAGCGAGCGGGTGGAACGCGTGCTGCGACCCGTCCTCGACGTCTTCCAGACGATGCCGCAGTTCGTGTACCTGATCCCGGTCGTGGCGCTGTTCGGCATCGGCCGGGCGCCCGCCGTGGCCGCGGCCGTCGTCTACGCGCTGCCCGCCGTCGTCCGCATCACCACGCAGGGCCTGCGCTCGGTCGACCCGGCCGCGCTGGAGGCCGCGCGCTCCCTCGGCGCCACCAGCGGACAGCAACTGCGCCAGGTCCAGCTCCCGCTGGCCCGCCCCGCCCTGCTCCTCGCCGTCAACCAGGGCGTCGTCCTGGTCCTCGCCGTCGTCATCATCGGCGGCCTGGTCGGCGGTGGCGCGCTCGGCTACGACGTCGTGTTCGGCCTCGCCCAGGGCGACCTGGCCACCGGACTGGTCGCCGGCGCGGCGATCGTCTGCCTCGGCCTGATGCTCGACCGGGTCACCCAGCCCACGCAACGCCGCGCCGAGAAGGGAGCGTGACATGTCCCGCACGCTGACGAAGACACGCACGACGGCCGCGCTCACGGTGCTGGTGCTGGCCACCGGCTGCGGCGCCGCCGACATGACCAAGCAGGCCTCGCCGTTCGCCAACGCGCAGGGCGCGAAGACGGTGACGCTGTCGGTGCAGTCCTGGGTGGGCGCGCAGTCCAACGAGGCCGTCGCGCAGTACCTCCTCGAACACGAGCTGGGCTACCGCGTCGACACCGTCCAGGTCGACGAGGTCCCCGCCTGGGACGCGCTCAGCCAGGGGCGGGTCGACGCGATCCTGGAGGACTGGGGCCACCCCGAGCAGGAGAAGCGGTACGTCGACGACAAGAAGACGATCAGCCGCGGGGGCGACCTCGGGGTCACCGGACACATCGGCTGGTACGTCCCCACGTACTTCGCCGAGAAGCACCCGGACGTCAAGGACTGGAGGAACCTGAACAAGTACGCGGACCGGCTGCGCACCGCGGAGAGCGGCGGGAAGGGCCAGCTGCTCGACGGCTCCCCCTCCTACGTCACGAACGACAAGGCGCTGGTGAACAACCTGAAGCTCGACTACCAGGTCGTGTTCGCCGGGTCCGAGGCGGCGCAGATCACGCAGATCAAGCAGTTCGCCAAGGAGAAGAAACCCTTCCTCACCTACTGGTACTCGCCCCAGTGGCTCTTCGAGAAGGTGCCGATGACGGAGGTGAAGCTCCCCGCGTACAAGGAGGGCTGCGACGCCGACCCGGAGAAGGTCGCCTGCGCCTACCCGCACACCCCGCTCAAGAAGTACCTCAACGCGGACTTCGCGAAGAGCGGCGGCAAGGCGGCGCGGTTCCTGAAGAACTTCAAGTGGACGACCGAGGACCAGAACGAGGTCTCCCTGATGATCGCCAACGAGAAGATGTCGGCCCAGGAGGCGGCGGCGAAATGGGTCCGCTCGCACGAGTCGACGTGGCGGGCCTGGATTCCGTCCTGACCCCCCGCAGCGGGGGGGGGGGGGGGGGGGGGGGGGGGGGGGGGGGGGGGGGGGGGGGGGGGGGGGGGGGGGGGGGGGGGGGGGGGGGGGGGGGGGT
>NZ_JBVHPY010000023.1:30124-77556 GCF_055567695.1 Streptomyces sp. NPDC026417 | reverse complement strand
GCCTTCAAGCAGCTGCGCGCGGCGGTCGAGGAGCTGGACCCCCCCCCCCCCCCCCCCGACCCCCCCCCCCCCCCCCCCCCCCCCCCCCCCCCCCCCCCCCCCCCCCCCCCCCCCCCCCCCCCCCCCCCCCCCCCCCCCCCCCCCCGGCCCGCTACGCGTACTGGCCCGCCTCGTAGTGGCCGGGCACGAGCCGGCAGGTCACGCCGAACCGGTTCCAGGCGTTGATCACCGTGATCGCGGCGATCAGCTGCGCCAGTTCGGTCTCCTCGAAGTGCTCGGCGGCCGTCGCGTAGACCTCGTCCGGCACGAACCCGCCCGTCAGCACGGTCACCGCCTCGGTGAGCGCGAGCGCCGCGAGCTCCTTCTCCGTGTAGAAGTGCCTCGACTCCTCCCACGCGCTGAGCTGCACGACGCGCTCCACGCTCTCACCCGCGGCCAGCGCGTCCTTGGTGTGCATGTCCAGGCAGAACGCGCAGTGGTTGAGCTGCGAGGCGCGGATCTTCACCAGCTCCAGGAGGAGCGGGTCCAGCCCCCGCCGGGCCGCCGCGTCGAGCTTGACCATGGCCTTGTAGACATCGGGCGCCAGCTTCGCCCACTCCAGCCGCGGGCCCTCCTCGGCGGCGTACGCGGTGGTCGTCGCGGTGTTCTCGTTCGTCGTCATGTGCTCGACCCTACGAGCGCAGTAGCCCACGGGTATGGTCCATTTCCATGGCGAAACAGTGGGCCACTTCGGACCGGCCGGACGACCCGCAGGCGTCCCTCCCGGGGGCCGCGCTCGGCGTCGACCTGCACCTGGAGCGGTCCGGGACCGGCGTGAGGCGGGGGCTGACCGACGCCTTGCGCGAGGCGGTCCGCGGCGGCCGGCTGGCCCCGGGCACCCGCCTGCCCTCCTCCCGCTCCCTCGCCGCAGACCTGGGCATCGCCCGCAACACGGTCGCCGACGCGTACGCAGATCTCGTCGCCGAGGGCTGGCTCACCGCCCGCCAGGGCTCGGGGACCCGCGTGGCGCAGCGGACGGTCCCGCAGCCCGCGCCGGGGGCGGCGCCCCCCGGACGCCGGACCGGGCGGCCCGCCTACGACCTCGTCCCCGGAACCCCCGACCTGGCCTCCTTCCCGCGCGCCGAGTGGCTCAAGGCGGCCCGCCGGGCGCTGGCCGCCGCGCCGCACGACGCCCTCGGCTACCCCGACCCGCGCGGCCGGGTGGAACTGCGCACCGCCCTCGCCGGTTACCTCTCCCGGGCCCGCGGCGTACGCGCCGACCCGGACCGCATCGTCATCTGCGCCGGCTTCTCGGACGGCCTGGCGCTGCTCGGCACGGTGCTGCGGCAGCGGGGTCTGCGGACTCTCGCCGTCGAGTCGTACGGCCTCGACGTCCACTGGAACCTGCTGCACCGGGCGGGCCTCGGCACCGTGCCCCTGCCCTTCGACGAACTGGGCACCCGTCCGGGCGATCCGGCCGGTGCGCGGGCGGTCCTGCTGACGCCCGCGCACCAGTTCCCGATGGGAGTGCCCCTCCACCCGGACCGGCGGGCGGCGGTCGTGGACCGGGCCCGGCGCACCGGCCACCTGATCCTGGAGGACGACTACGACGGCGAGTTCCGCTACGACCGCCAGCCGGTCGGCGCCCTGCAGGGCCTCGCGCCGGACCAGGTGGTGTACATGGGCACCGCCAGCAAGTCGCTGGCCCCCGGGCTGCGCCTCGGCTGGCTGGTGCTGCCCCCGTCGTGGGCGGCGGAGGTCCTGTCGGTGAAGAACGGCACGGGGCGGTCCTCCGGCGTGCTGGACCAGCTCACCCTGGCCGAGTTCATCACGTCCGGTGCGTACGACCGCCAGGTCCGCGCCGCCCGCCTCCGCCACCGGCGCCGGCGGGACGCGCTGGTCGCCGCGCTGGCCGCCCGCGCCCCCGAGGTGCGCGCCACCGGCATCGCGGCGGGCCTGCACGCGGTTCTCCGGCTGCCGCCCGGCACCGAACAGGCGGTGGTCCGCGCCGCGGCCTGGCAGGGCCTGGCCGTTCACGGCCTCTCCCGCCACCGCCATCCCGACGCCGTGACCGACCCCCTCGACGCCCTCGTCGTCGGCTACGGCACACCCCCGGACCACGCCTGGGCGGGCGCGCTGGACGCCCTGTGCCGCGCCCTGCCGTAGCGCTTCCCGCGGCCGCGCCCGTGGCGGCGGGGCCCAGGGGGTGTCGCCGGGATCGGCTCGGATCAGGCCGCGGCGCCGGGTCGGTGCCTCGCAAGGCGGAGCACGACCCGCGCACCGGGCGTACTCGGGTGGTGCGACAACGCGGCGAGGTGCCGTGCCGGGCGCCGCCGACCCGGGGTGATCCGAACGACACCTCCTACTCCCGGGCGTCGACCGGCTGCGCCTCCTCCGGCGCCGGTGCCTCTCCGAACCGCGCCAGTGCCAGCGCCCCCGCGACCGCCACCAGGAACCCGAGGACCGCCAGCCAGGCCAGGCCCTCCCGGGTCCGGTCGCCCAGCCAGATCACCCCCACCAGTGCGGGGCCGATGGTCTCGCCGACGACCATCCCGGCCGTCGCCGTGGTCACCGAGCCGCGCTGCAGGGCAGAGGTGAGCAGCAGGAACGCGGCCCCTCCCCCCAGCAGCAGCGCGTACGTCGCCGGGTTCGCGACCAGCGCCCCCGGGGACAGGTCGTCGATGAGACGGACGGCCACCTCGACCACGCCGAAACCGAGACCGGCACCCAGTCCGAGGGTCAGCGCCCGGCCCCGCTCGGGCAGCCGCCCGGCCAGCGCGCCCGCGAGCAGCACGGCCACCGCGGTGCCGAGCATCGCGTACGCCAACGCCGTCGAACCGGCCTTCTCCCCTTCCGTGCCGGCCGACAGACCCAGCATGGCCAGCCCCGCGCACACCACCCAGACGGCGCCCCACTCGACCCGGCTCAGCCGGGCGTCCAGCAGCCGTGCGGCGACCACCGCCGTCACCGCGAGACTCGCCGCGAGGGCCGCCCCCACCGCGTAGATGGGGATCGACCGCAGCGCGGCGACCTGCAGCAGGAAGCCGAGACCGTCGAGCGCCAGACCGGCGAGATACCGCCACTGCCGCAGCGCCCGCAGCAGCAGCGCCGCGTCGCCCCCGGGCCCGTCGCCCGCCGCCGCCCGCGCGGCGATCGCCTGCAGCACCGTCGCCGTACCGAAGCAGACCGCCGCACCGAGGGCACACAACATTCCGAAGAGCACGAAACGACCCTAAGGGCGGCGCGGGCCGCAGACGGCCGACGTGGCGGCCACACCCCCTAGACGCCCAGAACGGCGCGCAGTTGGGCGAGTCCCCAGTCCAGGTCCTCCTTGGAGACGACCAGCGGCGGCGCGATCCGGATGGTGGCGCCGTGGGTGTCCTTGACCAGGACCCCACGGTCCATCAGCTTCTCGGACACCTCCCGGCCCGTGCCGTGGCCGGGGGCGATGTCGACGCCGGCCCACAGCCCGCGCCCGCGGACCGCTGTCACCCGGCCCGTGTCCGCCAACAGGCCCAGCTCCCGGTGCAGATGGTCCCCCAGCTCCGCCGCCCGCCGCTGGTACTCGCCCGACCGCAGCATGGCGATCACCTCCAGGGCCACCGCGCAGGCGAGGGGGTTCCCGCCGAACGTCGACCCGTGCTCCCCGGGACGGAACACCCCGAGCACCTCGCGGCTCGACACCACGGCCGACACGGGCACCACCCCGCCGCCCAGCGCCTTGCCGAGCACGTACACGTCCGGCACGACCCCCTCGTGCTCGCAGGCGAAGGTCCTCCCGGTCCGGCCCAGCCCCGACTGGATCTCGTCCGCGACGAAGAGCACGTTCCGCTCGCGCGTCAGCTCCCGTACACCCCGCAGGTAGCCGGCCGGGGGCACGAGTACCCCCGCCTCGCCCTGGATGGGCTCCAGCAGCACGGCGACCGTGTCCTCGGTGACCGCCGCGCGCAGCGCCGCGAGATCCCCGTACGGCACGATGTCGAAGCCCGGGGTGTAGGGCCCGAAGTCCGCCCGCGCCTCGGTGTCGGTCGAGAAGCTGACGATCGTGGTGGTCCGTCCGTGGAAGTTGTCGCCCGCGACCACGATCCTGGCCCGCCCGTCCGGGACCCCCTTCACCCGGTAGCCCCACTTCCTGGCCGTCTTCACCGCCGTCTCCACCGCCTCCGCCCCGGTGTTCATGGGCAGCACCAGCTCCATGCCGCACAGCCGGGCCAGCTCCTCGCAGAACGCGGCGAACCGGTCGTGGTGGAACGCCCGCGAGGTGAGCGTCACCCGCTCCAGCTGCGCCCGGGCCGCGTCGATCAGCCGGCGGTTGCCGTGCCCGAAGTTGAGCGCCGAGTACCCGGCCAGCAGGTCGAGGAAGCGGCGGCCCTCGACATCGGTCATCCAGGCGCCGTCCGCCGTGGCCACGACGACCGGCAGCGGGTCGTAGGTGTGCGCGCTGTGCGCCTCGGCCGAGGCGATGAACGCCTGCGTGGTCTCCGCAGCGGTCACGGGGGCTCCGTTTCGTACGACAGAGGGGGAGGAGGGGGTGCGGGGGAGGAGTCCGGTGGAGGGCTGTGACCTCTTTTTCTATCGTCGCTCGCATGGTGGACCGGGGAACCCCGTGATCCGGCGCGCCCGGTAGGCTGGCCGACGGGCCGTGACTGGCGCGCTGGGATGGGACCGACCATCGGGGAGCGGCCCGTGCCGTGATCTGCCGGGGGCCGTCCCCGGACCCCGGGCCCGACGACTCAGGGCCGAGGGGCCCGGACGTCCACGGGCGGGCACGGACACCGAGTGCCGTGCGCCTGGGCCGAACCGTGATCGAACGCCACGACCGGAGGCCGTCATGCCAGAGCCCCTCTCCACCGAGTCCACCGCCTTCCGCAGCGCCCTCGACGTGATCCGGGCCGTGGAGCCCCGGGTCGCCGACGCCATCGGCCAGGAGGTCGCCGACCAGCGCGAGATGCTCAAGCTGATCGCCTCCGAGAACTACGCCTCCCCGGCCACCCTGCTGGCCATGGGCAACTGGTTCAGCGACAAGTACGCCGAGGGCACCGTCGGCCGCCGCTTCTACGCCGGCTGCCGCAACGTCGACACCGTCGAGTCCCTGGCCGCCGAGCACGCCCGCGAGCTCTTCGGCGCCCGCCACGCCTACGTCCAGCCGCACTCCGGCATCGACGCCAACCTGGTCGCCTTCTGGGCCGTCCTCGGCGCCCGAGTCGAGGTGCCCTTCCTGGAGAAGACCGGTGTCCGCCAGATCAACGACCTGACCGACGCCGACTGGGCCGAGCTGCGCGCCGCGTTCGGCAACCAGCGGATGCTCGGCATGTCCCTCGACGCCGGCGGCCACCTCACCCACGGCTTCCGCCCGAACATCTCCGGCAAGATGTTCGACCAGCGCTCGTACGGCACCGATCCGGCCACCGGCGTCATCGACTACGAGGCCCTGCGCGCCTCCGCCCGTGAGTTCAAGCCGCTGATCATCGTCGCCGGCTACTCCGCCTATCCGCGCCTGGTGAACTTCCGGATCATGCGGGAGATCGCCGACGAGGTCGGCGCGACGCTGATGGTCGACATGGCGCACTTCGCGGGTCTCGTCGCCGGCAAGGTCCTCACCGGCGACTTCGACCCGGTGCCGCACGCCCAGATCGTCACCACCACCACGCACAAGTCGCTGCGCGGCCCGCGCGGCGGCATGGTGCTGTGCGACGACTCCCTCAAGGACCAGGTCGACCGCGGCTGCCCGATGGTCCTCGGCGGTCCCCTCCCGCACGTGATGGCCGCGAAGGCGGTCGCGCTCGCCGAGGCCCGCCGCCCCGAGTTCCGCGACTACGCGCGCGCCGTCGTCGACAACTCCCGCGCCCTCGCCGAGGGGCTGATGCGCCGGGGCGCCACCCTGGTCACCGGCGGCACCGACAACCACCTGAACCTGATCGACGTCGCCTCCTCCCACGGCCTCACCGGCCGCCAGGCCGAGACGGCGCTGCTGGATTCGGGCATCGTCACCAACCGCAACGCCATCCCCGCCGACCCCAACGGCGCCTGGTACACCTCCGGTATCCGCATCGGCACGCCCGCGCTGACCACCCGTGGTCTGGGCACGGCCGAGATGGACGAGGTCGCCGGGCTGATCGACCGCGTCCTCACGGCCGCCGAGCCCGGCACCACGGCCAAGGGCGCCCCGTCCAAGGCGCAGCACGTGCTCGATCCGAAGATCGCGGACGAGATCTCCCACCGGGCCACCGACCTGCTGGCGGGCTTCCCGCTGTACCCGGAGATCGACCTCGGCTGACGCGGAGGCCGTGGCGGCCGGTTCGCCGGCCCCTCGGTCTCCCTGTCCTGCCGTCTCGCGACGAGGGGGGGAGGGCCGGGTCCGGGTTTTTTCGCCCCCTCCGCCCCTTCCTGTCCCGTCCCGGGGGCTGCGCCCCCGGACCCCCCATCGCGCTCCGCGCTCGTCCTCAAACGCCGGACGGGCTGTTCGGGCCGCGCTCCGTGCTTGTCCTGAAGCGCCGGACGGGCTGTGTGGGGGGGGCGTGCTCTCTGCTTGTCCGCAGGGGGCCTGAGGGGCCGTTGACGTCGGGGCGGGTGTGTTCCTCGTCTCATCGGCGGATCGCGCCGCGCCGCGTCCGCGTCGCCGGGACACCCGGCCCGCCTCCCGTGTCCGCGCGGGTGGGACGCACCGACGGCAACGGATCGTTTCGCGTCTCCTCCCGACCAGTTCCTGACCGGGTCCCGGTACCTGAGAGAATGGTGGACATGGCCTCTGACCGCCCGCCCGTCACCCACCACCGCCCTCAGGGGGATGGCTCCGCCATGCAGCGTCGTCCGCGCGTGCTCTCCGGAATCCAGCCCACCGCGGGCTCGTTCCACCTCGGCAACTACCTCGGCGCCGTGCGCCAGTGGGTGGCCCTGCAGGAGTCCCACGACGCGTTCTACATGGTCGTCGACCTGCACGCGATCACTGTTCCGCAGGAGCCCGCGGCCCTGCGCGCCAACACCCGGCTCGCCGCGGCCCAGCTGCTCGCCGCCGGGCTCGACCCGGACCGCTGCACGCTCTTCGTGCAGAGCCACGTCCCGGAGCACGCCCAGCTCGCCTGGATCATGAACTGCCTCACCGGCTTCGGCGAGGCGAGCCGCATGACCCAGTTCAAGGACAAGTCCGCCCGGCAGGGCGCCGAGCGGGCCTCCGTCGGCCTCTTCACGTACCCGGTGCTGCAGGTCGCGGACATCCTGCTCTACCAGGCCAACGAGGTACCGGTCGGCGAGGACCAGCGCCAGCACATCGAGCTCACGCGCGACCTGGCCGAGCGCTTCAACGGCCGCTTCGGCGAGACGTTCACGGTCCCCAAGCCGTACATCCTCAAGGAGACGGCGAAGATCTTCGATCTCCAGGACCCGACGATCAAGATGAGCAAGTCGGCCTCCACCCCGAAGGGCCTCATCAACCTGCTCGACGAGCCGAAGGCGACGGCCAAGAAGGTCAAGAGCGCGGTCACCGACACGGACACGGTGGTCCGGTACGACCCCGAGCACAAGCCGGGTGTCAGCAACCTGCTGACCGTCTACTCCACGCTCACCGGAGCCGGTATCGCGGATCTGGAGCAGAAGTACGCCGGCAAGGGCTACGGTGCGCTGAAGACGGACCTGGCCGAGGTCATGGTCGACTTCGTGACGCCGTTCCGGGAGCGCACCCAGCAGTACCTGGACGACCCGGAGACGCTCGACTCGATCCTGGCCAAGGGGGCCGAGAAGGCCCGCGCCGTCGCCGCGGAGACGCTCTCCCAGGCGTACGACCGGGTCGGTTTCCTGCCGGCCAAGCACTGAGCGCGGGGCCCGCCGGCCGGCCGTCGTCCCGGACGACATCCGGTAACGGGCCGCACCGCCGTACAGTCGATAGCTGAAGGAGCGGCCACCCCTGCCCGGGAGGCCACGACGGAACGACAAGACAACCGACCCGACCGACGACAGGAGACGACGTGGGGACCGTAACGATCGGCGTGTCGATCGCGGTCCCGGAGCCTCACGGCAGCCTGCTCCAGGAGCGGCGCGCGGGCTTCGGCGACCCCGCGGCTTGCGGCATCCCCACGCACGTCACCCTGCTGCCGCCGACCGAGGTGGAGGCCTCGGCGCTGCCCGCGATCGAGGGACACCTCGTCGAGGTCGCGGCGGCCGGCCGGCCCTTCCCGATGCGGCTCTCGGGCACGGGCACCTTCCGGCCCCTGTCGCCCGTGGTCTACGTCCGGGTGGTGGAGGGCGCCGAGGCCTGCAGCCGGCTGCAGCAGCAGGTCCGCGAGCCCTCCGGCCCCGTCGCCCGCGAGCTGCAGTTCCCGTACCACCCGCACGTCACGGTGGCCCACGGCATCGACGACGCGGCGATGGACCGGGCGTACGAGGAACTGTCCGCGTACGCGGCCGAGTGGCCGTGCACCGGCTTCGCGCTCTACGAACAGGGCGCCGACGGCGTCTGGCGCAAGCTGCGCGACTTCGCCTTCGGCGGCGCGGTGGTGCCCCCGCAGGCCGGCGCGCCCGCTCAGCGCGACACCACGCTGCCGGCCCGCTGACCGCCGTCGCGGCGCCGCGCGGAAGCCCGCGCGGCACGCGCGGCGGCCGTCAGACCGGCAGCCGCCGGAACACCGCCCGGGGCACGTGCCGCAGCGCGGACATCACCAGCCGCAGTGCCCCCGGCACCCATACGGTCTCCGAGCGCCGCCGCAGCCCGGTCTCGACGGCCAGCGCGACCGCTTCGGGCGTGGTCGCCAGCGGCGCCTCCGTCAGTCCGGCCGTCATCCGGGTACGGACGAAGCCCGGCCGGACGACCATCACGTGCACGCCCGTGCCGTGCAGCGCGTCGCCCAGGCCCTGCGCGAAGGCGTCCAGCCCGGCCTTGCTCGACCCGTAGATGAAGTTGGCGCGCCTGGCGCGCTCCCCGGCCACCGAGGACAGCACCACCAGTGAGCCGTGCCCCTGCGTCTGCAGGGCCCGCGCGCTCACCAGCCCCGCCGAGACCGCGCCGGTGTAGTTGGTCTGCGCGACCCGCACCGCGGCGGCGGGCTCGTTCTCGTCGCGTGCCTGGTTGCCCAGGACGCCGAAGGCGAGCAGCACCATGTCGATGTCCCCCTCGGCGAACACCTTGCCGAGGACGGTCTCGTGGGACTCGGGGTCCAGCGCGTCGAAGGCGACGGTGCGCACGTCCGCGCCGAGGTCCCGCAGCTGCGCCGCCGCGCTGTCCAGGGCCGGGGAGGGGCGGGCGGCCAGCCACACCGTGCGGGTGCGGCGGGTGATCAGCCGGCGGGCCGTGGCGAGCGCGATCTCCGACGTGCCGCCGAGGATCAGCAGGGACTGGGGGAGACCGAAGGCGTCCTTCATGACAACCACTCCTAAGGGCGGGCCGGCGAGCGGCTCGTGGGGCACGGGCGGGGAACAGCGCTGTCAGGGGGCGTGCGGGGCACGCCGGTGCGGAGGGGCGTGCAGGTCAGAGGCCGAGCCGGCGGGACAGGTCCGAGGTGAAGACGCCGCGGGGGTCCAGCTCCGCGCGCAAGGCCCGGAAGTCCGCCAGCCGCGGGTACATCCCGTCCAGCAGCTCCGGCCGCAGCCGGGAGTCCTTCGCCAGGTAGACGCGTCCGTCGGCGGCGGCCACCTCCTCGTCCAGCTCGTCGAGGAAGGCGCCGAGGCCGGGCAGGTTCGCGGGGATGTCCAGGGCGAGGGTCCAGCCGGGCAGGGGGAAGGACAGCCAGCCCGGGTCTCCCTCTCCGAACCGCTTGAGCACGGCGAGGAAGGACGGGCAGCGGCGCTCCGAGATGCGCTCCACGATCCGGCGCAGGGCCTCCTCCTTCCCGTATCCGACGACGAACTGGTACTGCACGAAGCCGCCGCGCCCGTAGATCCGGTTCCAGTGCGGGACTCCGTCGAGCGGGTGGAAGAAGGTGGCGATCCTCTGCAGCTCGCCGGTCCGCGAGCGGGGCGCCCTGCGGTACCAGAGCTCGTTGAACAGGCCCACCGTCGTACGCCCGAGGAGTCCCTCCGGTACGAAGGCGGGGGCGGCCGGGAGGCGTCCGGGGCGGAACTCCAGCGGATGCCGGCGCGCCCGGTCGGGGAGCGCGCCGAGCGGCGCGTGGTCGCCGCGGGTCAGCACCGAGCGGCCCAGGGCCGCGCCCCGGGCGAGCAGGTCGATCCAGGCGACCGAGTACCGGTAGCGGTGGTCGGTCGCGGTGAGACGGGCCATCAGGTCGTCGAGATCGTCCGCCCGTTCGGTGTCGACCGTCATCAGCGAGGTCTCGACGGGCTGCAGCCGGACGGCCGCGGTGAGGATCACCCCGGTGAGGCCCATGCCGCCGGTGGTGGCGTCGAAGAGGGGCGTGCCGCGGGTCACCGTTCGGATCTCGCCGTCGGCGGTGAGCAGTTCGAAGGAGAGGACGTGGCGGGAGAAGGACCCGGACACGTGGTGGTTCTTGCCGTGGATGTCCGCGCCGATCGCGCCGCCGACCGTCACGTAGCGGGTGCCGGGCGAGACGGGGACGAACCAGCCGAGCGGGAGCAGCACCTCCATCAGCCGGTGCAGGCTCACCCCGGCGTCGCAGAGCACCGTCCCGCCCGTCGTGCCGTCGGCCGCGGTGGCGGTCGCGTCGATGGCGTGGACGCGGTCCAGGCCCGTCATGTCGAGCACGGCGCCGCCCGCGTTCTGCGCGGCGTCCCCGTACGCCCGCCCCAGCCCCCGCGCGATGCTGCCGCGGGTCCCGCACTCCCGGACGGCGGCGACCGCCTCCTCGTAGCTGCGCGGGCGGACCAGTCGGGCGGCGGTCGGGGCGGTGCGGCCCCAACCCGTGACGGAGACGGTGTCGGAAGGCATGCCCGTGACCGTATCGCCGGAATGGGTGCATAACGCCGTAATCAGTGCGGCCCTCACGGCTCCTCACCGAAATGGGTGATTAATGGGATGTCGTCCAAGATTGCCGTAATTCTGGGGCCACTCCCTAGAAGAGTGAGACCACATGGACGACCTTGACGACATGGACCGTCGGCTCGACGACATGGACCGTCGGCTGCTGTCGGCTCTCCACGGATGCGGAGCGGATCCGCGCGTGGCGGCCGTCGCGCGCGCTCTGTCCTGGACCGGGGAGCACGGCGCGCTGTGGCTCGCGGCGGGGCTCGTGGGGGCGGCGGCCGACCGGGACCGGCGGGGCGCCTGGCTGCGCGGCACGGCGCTGACCGCGACCGCGCACCTGGCCAGCATGGGGGTGAAGCGGCTGGTGCGGCGCCCACGCCCCGGGCACCTCGAACCACTGGTCCGCACCGCCGGCCGGCACTCCTTCCCCAGCTCGCACGCCACGTCGGCAGCGGCCGCCGCGGTCGCCTACGGAGCGCTCGGGGCCCCGGTGGTCGCCCCCCTCGCCGCGGCGATGTGCGTCTCCCGGATGGTCGTCGGCGTCCACTACCCCTCCGACGTCGCCGCCGGCGCCGCCCTGGGCGCGCTCACGGCCCGGCTCGGCGCCCGCTGGATGGAGGCGGGACGATGACCGAGCGCACCGCGGTCCTGCCCGCCCCGAGCGTCTCCCCGCCGGCCGTCGAGCGCGGCAGCGTCGCCCTCGGCCTGCTGCGGACCGCACGTCCCCGCCAGTGGGTGAAGAACGTCCTGGTCGTGGCCGCGCCGGCCGCCGCCGGCGAGCTCTTCTCCCGCCACGCGCTGACTCGGACCGGCCTCGTCTTCCTGCTGTTCACGGCCAGCGCCGCCGCCGTGTACCTGGTCAACGACGCCCGGGACGCCGCCGCCGACCGGGCCCATCCGGTCAAGCGGCACCGCCCGGTCGCCGCCGGCCAGGTCCCGGTCCCGCTCGCGTACGCCGTCGGAGGAGCCCTCGGCGTCCTCGCCCCGGTCCTCGCGGCCTGGCTGTGCTCGCCGCTCACCTCGGCCCTGCTGACCGCCTACCTCGGCATGCAACTGGCGTACTGCGTCAGCCTCAAGCACGTCCTGGTCGTCGACCTCGCCGTCGTCACCACCGGCTTCCTGATGCGCGCGATGATCGGCGGGCTGGCCCTCGGAATCCCGCTGTCGCGCTGGTTCCTGATCACCACGGGCTTCGGCGCGCTGTTCATGGTGGCCGCCAAGCGCTACTCCGAGGCCGTGCAGATGGCCGGGAAGGCCGGCGCGACCCGCGCCCTGCTCACCGAGTACACCACCGGCTACCTCCGGTTCGTCTGGCAACTGGCCGCCGGCGTCGCCGTCCTCGGCTACTGCCTGTGGGCCCTGGAGGAGGGCGGGGTGGCGAGCACCAGCGTGCTGCCGTGGCGGCAGCTGTCGATGGTCGCCTTCATCCTCGCGGTCCTGCGCTACGCGGTCTTCGCCGACCGGGGCACGGCGGGCGAACCCGAGGACGTGGTCCTGCACGACCGCGCGCTCGCCCTCATCGGGCTGGTGTGGCTGGCGATGTACGGCCTCGCCGTCGCGAACTGGTGAGCGTCGCCGAGGGGTCCACGGCGTGCGGGCCCGCGAGCGGCGACCGGCCGGCCGTCCCGGGCCGCGCGCGCCCCTTCCTGCGGGAACTGCTCGGCTTCGCCGTCGTCGGGGGCTTCGCCTACGCGGCCGACCTCGCCGTCTTCGTCTGGCTGCGCGGCCCCGCGGGCCTCGACCCGCTGACGGCCAAGGCGCTCTCGTTCGCCGCCGGATGCTCGGTGGCGTACGCGGGCAACGCGCTCGGCACGTACCGGCACACGGGGGCGCGGGGACTGCGCCGGTACGCCGTGTTCCTCGCGGTGAACATCGCGGGGGCCCTCGTGCAACTGCTCTGCATCGCCGTCAGCCACTACGGCCTCGGCCTCACCTCCCCCCGCGCGGACACCGTCTCCGGAGCGGGGGTCGGCATGGCACTGGCCACGGTCCTGCGTTTCTGGGGTACCCGGACATGGGTGTTCCGAGGTGAGGGCAGAGGCGGATCATGGACTGGCTGAAGAAGCTCCCGGGGATCGGCCCGCTCGTCGCGCGACTGATGGAGACGCACGCGTGGCGGTCGTACGAACGTCTTGACCGGGTGAAGTGGACACGCCTCGCGGCGGCCATGACGTTCATCAGCTTCGTGGCGCTCTTCCCGCTGCTCACGGTCTCCGCCGCGATCGCGGCGGCCACGGTCAGCCCCGAGCAGCAGAAGGAGCTCCAGGACAAGATCGCCGAGCAGATCCCGGGCATCGCCGACCAGCTCGACATCAACGGCCTGGTGCAGAACGCCGGCACGGTCGGCGTCATCGCCGGTGCCCTGCTGCTGGTCACCGGCATCGGCTGGGTCGGCTCCATGCGGGAGTGCCTGCGCGCCGTCTGGGAGCTGGACGATACGGAGGAGAACCCGGTCCTGCGCAAACTCAAGGACGGCGGCGTGCTGATCGGCCTCGGCGGAGCCGTCCTCGCCACGCTCGCCGCGTCCACGCTCGCCTCGGCCCTGGTGGGCTGGACGGCCGACGGGCTCGGCCTGGACGAGGGCGGCTGGGGCAGCGTGCTGCTGCACATCGCCGCGTTCCTCGTCGCCGTCCTCGCCGACTTCCTGCTCCTGCTGTACGTGCTGACGCTGCTGCCCGGCGTGGAACCGACCCGGCACCGGCTGCTGGTGGCCGCGCTGACCGGCGCCGTCGGCTTCGAACTGCTCAAGCTGCTGCTCAGCGGCTACATCCAGGGCGTCGCGGCGAAGAGCATGTACGGCGCCTTCGGAGTGCCCGTCGCGCTGCTGCTGTGGATCAACTTCACCTCGAAACTCGTGCTGTTCTGCGCCGCGTGGACGGCGACGCCGAGCCGCGCGGCACCCGGCGAGGTCAGCGGCGCGTCCGCCGGCGCACCAGATCCGGCAGCGGCCACCGGCGGTTGACCACGAAGACCGCCCCCGCGAGCAGCACCAGCAGCCCGCCCGTGACGGCCAGCGCGGTCGCGATCCCGCTCGTCCCGCCCTTGTCGGAGGAGGCCGCCACGGGCTTCGTGGAGGCACCGTCCTGTGCGGAGGCGGACGGGTTCGACCCCGGCTGCGCCGTCGCCTCCGCGCTCTTCGGCGGGACCAGCTCGCCCACCGGCTCGACCTTGCCCGCCGCCCGGAAACCCCAGTCGAAGAGCCGGGCGGTCTCCTTGTAGACCTCGTTGTGCTCGTCCTTCTTCGGGTTCAGGACGGTGACGAGCAGCACCTTGCCGTCGCGCTCGGCGACCCCGGTGAACGTGGCCCCGGCGTTGCTCGTGTTGCCGTTCTTCACCCCCGCGATGCCCTGGTACGGCGTGACGTCGCTGTCACCCGCCAGCAGCCGGTTGGTGTTCTGGATCTCGAAGGACTCGCGGGACTTCTTGCCCTTCTTGTTCTTCGTCGTCGCGCCGGGGAAGGACGCCCGCACCGTCGAGCAGTACTCCCGGAAGTCCTTCTTCTGCAGGCCCGAGCGGGCGATCAGGGTGAGGTCGTACGCCGACGACACCTGGCCCTTCTCGTCGTAGCCGTCGGGGCTCACCACGTGGGTGTCCCGGGCCTGGAGCTCCTCGGCGTGCGCCTGCATGTCCTCGACCGTCCGGGCGACGCCGTGGTTCATCGCCGACAGGACGTGCACGGCGTCGTTGCCGGAGCGCAGGAAGACACCGAGCCACAGGTCGTGGACCGAGTACGTCTCGCCCTCCTTTATCCCGACCATGCTGGAGCCGGCACCGATGCCCGCCAGGTCGGACGCCGCGACCCGGTGCTTCTGGGTCTTGGGGAACTTCGGCAGCACGGTGTCCGCGAAGAGCATCTTCAGAGTGCTCGCCGGGGGCAGCTTCCAGTGCGCGTTGTGCGCGGCCAGGACATCGCCGGACTCCGCGTCCGCGACGATCCAGGAGCGGGCGGTGACGTCCTTGGGCAGCACCGGGGCACCGCTGCCGAGGTTCACCTGCGTGCCCGCCTGCCCGAGACGGGCACCGCCCACGGTGGACATGCCCGCCGGGGGCGCGTCGGACGGCTCCGCGGACGGTTCGGTGGACGGAGAGGCGGCCGGTGTCGCCGTCGGGGTCGCGTCGGCGAGGGCCGGCGCCGCGAGCGAGAGGGACAGGGAGAACGACAACAGGGCGGCGGAAGCGACCGGCAGGCGATGCCTGGCGATCTTTCTCGAGGCGGGCACGGTCGAGAAAGTACAGGGCCGCGCGCTGGAAGTCCCGCCACCCTCCCCACCCCGGCCGCGGTGTCCGATCGACGGCGTTGATACTGAACTCATGAAGCTCAGCCGCCCCGTCTCCTGGTTCCTGCTCGCCTTCGGGGTGTGGAGCTGGGTCATCTGGATCACTTTCGTCAAGAATCTCGTCAAGGACGGCAGCGGGCTCGCCTTCGACGACGCGGGCGACCCGACGGCGTACTTCTGGGTGCACCTGGCTCTCGCCGTCGTCTCCTTTGTCTTGGGGACGATCGTCGGAGCCATCGGGTTGCGCGGTCTGCGCGCCTTGCGCCCCACGCCATAGGCACCCGGGCATCGCGCCGTTCACGGCACATCGGACATACGGAACTGCGGGGAAAGCGGCGTCATGGTCATCGTCTTCGTGCTGGTCGGGCTGGCCGTCCTGGCCGCGTTCGGCGCGCTGCACTGGTACGCGTGGCGCCGACTGGTCCGCGACACCACGAGGGGCCCCGGCCCCGCCCGCCGCATCGGCACGGCGGTGATCGTCGCCGGCCCCGTGCTGATGTTCGCCGCGCTGGCCGCCGAGCGGGGCGGCGCGCCCTTCCTGCTCCAGCAGGTCCTGGCCTGGCCGGGGTTCCTGTGGATGGCACTGTCGCTCTACCTCCTGCTGGCGCTGGTGGCGGGTGAGTTCGTCCGGCCCCTGGTCCGGCGGCTGGCGGAGCGCGGTGCACCCGCACGGCCGGCCGCCGGCGGCCGGGCGTCCGGGACGCAGCCGGCAGCCGGAGACCGGACGTCACCTCAGCAGCCGTCCGCACGTGCGGACGCCGGGGACGCGGCCGCGGCCGGGCCGGGCGTCACGGACCCGGCCGCCGCCGAGCCCGCGGCGGTCGGCGGGCCGGGTTCGCGCCGCGGCGCCCTGTCCCGCTGCGGCGCGGGATCGGAGCCCGGGCCGGCGGAGGCCGCCCCCGCCGACGGGCCCACGGCCGCCGAGGAGCGCGCCGGTGCCGCCGGCACGGGCGCCCCCTCCCGGCGGCTGTTCGTCTCCCGCGTGGTCGGCGGCGCCGTGGCCGCCGCCGCCGTGGGGACCGTGGGGTACGGGACGTACGGCGTCCTGCGCGGCCCCGCCGTCAAGCGGGTCACCGTGCCGCTGGCCAGACTGCCGCGCGCCGCCCACGGATTCCGGATCGCCGTGGTCAGCGACATCCACCTCGGCCCCGTTCTCGGCCGGGACTTCTGCGCCCGCGTCGTCGACACGATCAACGCCACGCAGCCCGACCTGATCGCCGTCGTCGGCGATCTGGTCGACGGCAGCGTCAAGGACCTCGGACCGGCCGCCGCACCCCTGGTCCGCCTCCGCGCGCGCCACGGTGCCTACTTCGTCACCGGCAACCACGAGTACTTCTCCGGGGCGGAGCAGTGGGTCCGCGAGGTGCGGGAACTGGGCCTGCATCCGCTGGAGAACGCACGGACCGAGCTGGCCGGATTCGACCTCGCGGGCGTCAACGACGTGCAGGGCGAGAGCGAGGGGCAGGGGCCCGACTTCGCCAAGGCGCTCGGGGACCGGGACCCGGCACGCGCGTGCGTCCTCCTCGCCCACCAGCCGGTCCAGATCCACGAGGCCGTCGAGCACGGCGTCGACCTGCAGCTCTCCGGTCACACACACGGCGGTCAGCTCTGGCCCGGCAAGTTCGTCGCCGACCTCGCCAACCCGACGGTCGCGGGCCTGGAGCGGTACGGCGACACCCAGCTCTTCGTCTCCCGGGGCGCGGGCGCCTGGGGACCGCCGGTCCGCGTGGGCGCCCCCTCCGACATCACCGTCGTGGAGCTGGCGTCGAAGCAGGCGTGACCCGGACGGCCGCGGGTGCGCCACGGCCGTGCCCGATCCGGACGACACCCTAGGCGGGGGCGGGCTCCGGGTCCGGCGGGTCCTGGGAGCAGGCCGGCAGCGTCACCGTCACGGCCAGCCCCTCGCCCGGCGCCGTGCGCACCGTCACCTCGCCGCCGTGGGCCGCCACCACCCCCTGCACGATGGCCATCCCGAGACCGCTGCCCGGCGCCGCACCTGCCCGGAAGAAGCGGTCGAAGACACGGGCGGCGTCGTCCTCCGCGAGCCCCGGCCCCCGGTCGGCGACGCACAGGCGCACCGCCCCGCCCGCCCGCTCCAGGCCGAGCCGCACCGGCACCTCGGCGGGTGTGTGGGTCCGTACGTTGCCCACCAGGTTGCCGAGGACCTGGCGCAGCCCCGACTCGTCGGCGTGCACCAGGACCGTGCCCTCGGCGGCCACGGTGACCGGCCGCTCCGGCTGCTGGGCCCGCAGGTCCTCGGCCGCGTCCCGCACCAGGGCACTCAAGTCGACGTCCCGGAAGCGCAGTTCGGGCCGCTGGTCCAGGCGGGCCAGGGTCAGGAGTTCGTCGACCAGCCGGCCCATGCGGTCGGCCTCCGTGTTCACCCGCTGCCAGGCGCGGGCACGCTCCTCGGGATCGCGCAGCATCCCCCTGTCGTACAGCTGGAGATAGCCCCGGATCGCGGACAGCGGGGTGCGCAGCTCGTGCGAGGCGTCCCCGACGAAGCGGCGCAGCTGCGCCGCGCTGCGCTCACGCGTCCGGTAGGCCGACTCGACCTGGTGGAGCATCGAGTTGAGGGCGAGCCGCAGCTGCTCGACCTCCTGCGTCGGATGGTGGCTCGACGGGACGCGCCGCGTCAGGTCACCCTCGGCGATCGCCGTCGAGGTCTCCACCATGGCCTCCAGCGGCCGCATCCGGCGGCTCACGCTGATCATCGTCAGCACCGCGAGCAGCGCCAGCAGCAGGGTGCCGAAGGCCAGGTCGAGCTTGAGCGCCTTCCGGATGCCCTTGTGCAGTCCGTCGGTGGAGGTGGCCAGCAGTACGAACGAGCCGTCGGCCAGTCGCGCCCCGGTCGCCCGGTAGGGAGCGCCGTGCACGGTGACGTCGTGCGGCTCGGTGTCGGCGGCGAGGCCGCCCGGGTCGGCGACGGCGGCGGCCAGGTCCCGCTGGCTGCCGGTGGGAGCGAAGCCGCCGATGGCGACGGGCTCGCCCCGGCGGTCCACCGCCGCGAAGATCGCGTCCGGCTCGGGCGACTCGTCTGTGTGCGGCAGGAGCTGGTCCCGCACGATCGCCAGCGCGCTCAACGAGTCGATCTGCCGCAGCGTCAGCCGTGAACTCCCCAGCGACGAACGGGTCTGGACGAGTTCCGCGTCGACCTGGTCGAGAAGGTAGTGCCGCATGCCCACCAGGCTCACCGCGGTGGCCATGACGATGCCCAGGGCCAGCAGCGCGACGTTCGCCGCCGTGAGCTTGGCGCGCAGCGAGCGGGTCCCGTGCCGCGAGCGCCGGATCATCAGGCGAGTCCGTACCCGACACCCCGCCGGGTGGTGATCACGGGCGCCCCGAGGGTGTCGAGCTTGCGCCGCAGATAGCTGATGTAGGTCTCCACGACCGTCGACTCCGGCGGGGTGTGCTCGTACTGCCAGACGTGGCGGAGGAGCTGCTCCTTCGGCACCACCCGTCCGCCGTTGCGGACCAGAAAACGCAGCAACGCGTACTCGGTGGGCGTGAGTTCGACCGTCCGGCCGGCGCGGTGGACGCAGTACGTCGACTCGTCCAGCTCCAGGTCGCCGTAGCGCAGCGGCGGACGCTGGGGCAGCACGTCGGCGGCGCGCGTCCGGCGCAGGACGGCCGTGATCCGGGCGATCACCTCGTCGATGTTGAACGGCTTGGTGATGTAGTCGTCGCCGAACCCCAGGGCGCCGACGATCTCGGCGGGCGCGTCCCGGGCGGTGAGGAAGACCAGCGCCAAGTCGGGCTGCCGGGACCGCAGTTCCCGGCCCAGTGCGCGGCCGTCGCCGTCCGGCAGCATCACGTCGAGCAGCGCCGCGTCGGGCCGGGTGCGCTCCGCGAGGGCGAGCGCCTCACGGACGGTGCCCGCGGTCATCACGACGAAACGGTGGTAGCGCAGGGCGATGGCCAGGACGTCCGCGATGCTCGGCTCGTCCTCCACGACGAGCACGGTCGCGCCCTCGTGGTCCGCCGCCGAAGCTCCCTCGTGACCGGTCATGCCCCCAGTATCCGCACACCCCCCGCTCACCGGGACGGCTGCCGCTTTGGAGTTCCTTGAGAGTCATGGAGGTGTCGTGTCGCCGGGCCCGCCTCCGCCGGAATGCTGGAGCCCAGGACCTGGGGGACCCGATGAAGGAGCGTAGAGCGTGACGACATTGGCACGGTGGTGCTACCGGCACCGGCTGGTGGTCCTGTTGCTGTGGGTGGGCGCCCTGTTCGGTCTCGGCGCGGCGGGTTCGGCCGCCGGGACCGACTACTCGAACGTCTTCTCCCTGCCGGACACGGACTCCAAGCGCGCGTACGACCTGATGGAGAAGGCGTTCCCGCAGAGCGCCGGGGACACCGACACGGTCGTCTGGAAGGTCGACGACGGGACGGTACGGGACCCCTCCGTACGGTCCCGGATCCAACCCGCCCTGGAGGAGATCGGGCGGATGGAGGGGGTCGGCCAGGTCTCCGGCCCGTACGGCGATGCCGGGGGCGCCGCCCGGATCAGCCGGGACGGGAAGATCGCCTACGCGCAGATCACCTTCGAGGAACAGGCGAACGCCGTCCCCAAGGAACTGGTGCAGGACGTCGTCGACCGTGCCCGGGACGCCGAACGCGACGGGCTGCGCGTGGAGTTGGGCGGCCAGGCGATCACCAGGATCCAGGAGCCGCCGACCGGCTTCGCCGAGGTCGTCGGCATCGCGGCCGCCGCCGTGGTCCTCTTCCTCGCCTTCGGCTCCCTCTTCGCGATGGTGCTGCCGATCGTCATCGCCGTCGCGGGCGTCGGCACCGGCCTCATGTCGACGACCCTGCTCAGCCATGTCACCGACGTGCCCGAAGTCGCGCCGCTGCTGGGCTCGTTGATCGGTCTGGGCGTCGGCATCGACTACGCGCTGTTCATCGTCACCCGGCACCGCCGCGGCATCCTGCGCGGCGCCGAACCCGAGGACGCGGCCGTCACCGCGCTCAACACCTCCGGCCGGGCGGTCCTGTTCGCGGGCGGCACGGTGTGCATCGCCCTGGCCGGCATGCTGGTGATGAACATGCGCTTCCTGGACGGCGTCGTCATCGCGACCTCGCTGACCGTGGTCCTGAGCGTCCTCGCGGCCACGACCCTGCTGCCCGCCCTCCTCGGCCTGCTCGGCACGAAGGTGCTCAGCCGCCGCCAGCGCCGCCGGCTCGCGGTCACGGGACCGGAGTCGCCCGAGGCGAGCGGCCTCGCGGCGCGCTGGTCGTCGTACGTCCAGCGCCGGCCGCGCTCGACCGCGCTGGTGGCCCTCGCGGTGATGGCCGCGCTCGCCGTACCCGTGCTGTCGCTGCGCCTGGGCACCAGCGACCAGGGCAACACTCCGGCGTCCACGACCACCCGGCAGGCCTACGACCTGCTCGCCGAGGGTTTCGGCCCCGGCTTCAACGGGCCGCTCCAGGTCGTCGTGGAGCGGGGCGACGCGTCCGGTCTGGTGGCGGCGATCCAGGCGACCGACGGTGTGGAGCAGGTGGCCGCGGCGCCGCCCGCCCGGGGCATCACCGTCATCCAGGTCGTCCCGAGCGAGTCACCGCAGTCCGAGCGGACCGACCGGCTCATCGACCGGCTGCGCGACGAGGTGATCCCCGAGTCCGGGGCCGAGGCCCACGTCGGCGGCGTGACGGCCGTCTTCAAGGACTTCGCGGCCGTGACCGGCGACCGGCTCCCGTACTTCGTCGCGACGATCATCGCGCTCGGCTTCCTGCTGCTGCTCGTCGCCTTCCGCTCCCTGGTGGTCCCGCTGACGGCGGCCCTGATGAACCTGATCGCGGCGGCCGCGTCGTTCGGCGTCCTGGTCGCGGTCTTCCAGTGGGGCTGGGGCGCGGAGGCACTCGGCTTCGGCAAGGAGGGCCCGATCACGTCCTTCCTGCCGGTCATCATGCTGTCGCTGCTGTTCGGGCTCTCCATGGACTACCAGGTGTTCCTGGTCAGCCGGATGCACGAGGAGTGGGTGCACACGCGGGACAACGCGCGAGCGGTCCGGGTGGGCCTCGCCGAGACCAGCCGGGTCATCAACTGCGCGGCCCTGATCATGATCTGCGTGTTCTCCGCGTTCGTGCTGAGCGGGGACACGGAGGGTGCGATGGCGGGCATCGGCCTGGCGGCAGCGGTCGCCCTGGACGCCTTCATCCTGCGTACGGCACTGGTGCCGGCGGCGATGCATCTGCTCGGGCGCTCGAACTGGTGGCTGCCGGCCGGCCTGGAGAAGCGGCTGCCGCACCTCGCGGTCGAGCCGCGGGAGGAGCCCGAGCCCACCCCGCCGGCCGCCGGGGGAGGGGCGACGGTCGTCCACGGCCTCGTCCGCGACGCCGACGGCGTCCCGGTCGACGGGGCGGTCCTCACGCTGCTCTCCAAGGGCGGACGCCGGCTGGACCGGGTGCATTCGCTGGCCGACGGCTCCTACATCGTCTCGGTGCCGGCGCCGGGCACGTATCTGCTGGCGGCGACCGCGTCCTCGTACGCCTCCCGGGCACGGCACGTGATCGTGACGGACGAGCCCCTGGTGTACGACGTCGAGCTGACGTCGTCGGACGAGGTGGACGCGGTCAACTAGGGGGTGCCGTGCCAGGCGTCGCGGAGCCGAGGGGATCCGCAAGGCACCCCTATGGGCGCAGGCCACCGCATCGAGGAGGGCGGTCGGGCGGGGCGGGGACTTGCAGGGGCCCCGTCCCCGCCCCCGGGGGTGGGCTCCCGCAGCCGTTGCCCGCCCCCGGTGCGGCTTGCGTCACTCCGCCTGGGGGCCGCCGGGGTCTTCCGCCCGCCGTCCCTTGGCCGCCGGGTCCGGCAGCACCCTGGTCATCCCCGGCAGGAAGTCGGTGAACAGCTCGTGCACCTCGTGGACGAGCGGCCGCAGCACCCGGAAGCGGGCCAGCGAGACACCGCGCGTGGTGAGCCGTGCCCCGCGCTCGGCGAGGCGGTAGCTGCGTTCGCGCCCCTCCGTGCGGTCGAAGACCCAATACAGGACGAGCCCCATCTGGGAGAGCCACATCAGCTCCGGCAGCACCTCCCGCAGCTCCTCCGGAACCTTCGCCTTCGAACCGTCGAGCACCTGCCGGTGCATGGCGATGGCCGCCTCGCGCGGGCCCTGCGACTCGGGGGAGAAGGGGCTGAGCGGACTGTCCGGATCGGCGGCGTTCTTGAAGAACTGCGCCGCGAACTCGTGGTACGGCTCCGCCACGTCCAGCCACGCCTTCAGCACCCCGGCGATCCGCGCCTCCAGGTCCTTCTCCCGCTCCAGGACGGGCCGCACCGCGTCCTGGTGCTCGACCCCGATCCGGTCGTAGAAGCCCTGGATCAGGTGCTCCTTGCCGGCGAAGTAGTAGTAGGCGTTGCCGACGGAGACCCCGGCCTCCTTGGCGATGGCCCGCATGGTCGTCTTGTCGTAGCCCCGCTCCTGGAACAGCCGCAGGGCCGTCTCCAGGATCAGGGCGCGGGTCTGCTCGCTCTTGGCGGGGCTCCGGTCGGGGTCCGCGGCGGAACTCCGGTCGGAGGTCCCGCCGGGAGCACGCGCCGCGTCGGAGCCGGGGCTGTCGTTCGCTGCTGACACGGGAACAGAGCCTAACGAGTGGCGCAGGCGCCGCTGTCACAGGCAGGCGGGGTGTAGATCCAGCCGGCCCGCGGGTCGTACGTCCATCCGTCGCTGCCGTAGTAGGTGCGGCCGCCCCACTCCTCGGCCCCGGCCCGGTGCGTGCGGCGCCATTGCGCGGCCGCCAGCATCGCGCCCTTGGCGAGCCGGGCCCCGGCCGGGGTGCTCAGCCGGTGGGCGAGCGGCCGGTGTTCGCGCAGCGCCCACAGGCAGACGACCCAGGCGGCGGAGCCGCGGTAGACCTGGCCGGAGTCCCCGATGACGGTGATCTCCTCCAGGGTGGTCCGGTGGTCGAGCGTCGGGAAGCGCCGACGTGCCTCCTCGGAGCCCGCCGGGACCAGCCGGAGCGGCACCAGTTGCGGCTGCCGCACCAGCCAGTCGCGCACGAAGGCGCACAGACCGCACCCGGCGTCGAACAGGACCGTGAGCCCGCGGACCGGGACGCGCGCGGCGTCCCGGCCCCGGCCGGCGGTGGCCGCCGGGTCCACCGCTCTCACACCCCGGCCGACGGAGCGACCCACTCCTGCGGCGGGACGGGCGGCAGCTGCTCCCGCTCCATCACGCCCCGGCGGCGGATCTTGTTCAGCACGAAGACGTTCCCCAGGTGCATCACCCCGAGCACCAGCAGCACCACGCCGAGCTTGGTCGACAGGGCCTCGAAGATCCCGCGGGCGTCCGCGATCTCGTCGTCCTGGTTCAGATAGAGGGCGACGAAGCCCAGGTTGACCAGGTAGAAGCCCACCACCAGCAGGTGGTTGACGGCTTCGGCGAGCTTCTCGTTCCCGTGCAGGACGTCGGCGAGGAAGATCCGCCCGTTGTGGCTGAGCGTGCGTGCCACCCAGACGGTCAGAGCGATGCTGACCAGCAGATAGATGACGTACGCGACGACCGTGAGGTCCATGTCCCCACCCCTTCTTGAACGCGTTCAAAACGCTGTCGAGAACGAATGTAGACCTCCTTTTGAACATGTTCAAGTCAGGGGCGGCGGGGGCTCGCTGACGGGACCGCTTCCGTGCGGGGGCTCGGTGCCGGGGAGGCGGCCGTACGGGGTGGACGGCGACTACGCCGGTGCGGCGCGGGCGAGTTCGGGGCGCTTGCCGTAGTCCGTGAGGCCGATGACGTTGCCCCAGGGGTCGGCGATCTCGACGGTCCAGCCGGTGGCGCCGGGGAAGGGCGCGTCCAGGGGCGGGATGCCGGCGGCGGCGAGCGCCTCGGCCGCGGCCCGGGCGTCCCGCACTTCGAGCCACACCCGGGGGGAGGCCCACGGCGGCTGCCGGTGGCTCAGCTCCTCGTCCAGGCGCAGCAGCAGCCCGGGGGTCTCCTTGCCCACCTTCAGCAGAGCGATCCCGGCCTCGTCGAGCCGGAAGGCCACGGTGAAGCCCGCGCGCTCGTAGAAGCCCACCGCCTCGTCCAGATGCCCGACGGGCAACAGCACATTGTCGAAACCGAGCAGCTCGTACGACTGTTGATCTGACATGTCATCAGGTTAGGTACGCCACCCCGGACCGGGCGGGGGACTGACCGTGGGGGTCACTCGATGGGGCGAGGCGGACGGGGGGTGCGGGGGATGCGAGGGTGCGGCGATGATCTCGGCACCCGAACCGTTCGACCCTGTACCCGGGGCGACCGAGAGCCCCGGCCCAGGTTTGCCGGAACGGCGCCGAGTGATGAACGTTTCGCTGCTTCCTCTCCCGCCGCGGGAGGCCGACGCTGGTTGAGGGCAGCGCCCCGCCGACGGCGGGAGCACCCGCGGGTGACCCGTTGTCAGACCCTCGTCCTACTGTCCTTCCCATGGCAACGGTGACGATCGTCGACGAGACGACCAGTGGGGATCGCGGTACGGGCTGGGGGATCGAGATCGCCGAGGAGCGGCTCACGGTCGGTGAGCTGATCCGGCGGCGGGTCTTCCAGGAGGTCGCCGAGTACAACGCGCGCATGCCGCGGGTGTTCCAGGGGCTGGTGCAGCCCGAGGACACCGAGCGCGTGCTCAACGGGTACGCGCTGCGCACGCCCCGGCGGATCGACCCCGAGGCGCAGACGCGGCTGGCGCTCAGGGCCTTCGCCGGCAACGGGTTCCTGGTGCTCGTGGGGGACCGTCAGGTCACCTCCCCCGAGGAGGAGATCGACCTCCCGCTCGGCACCGAGGTCACGTTCCTGAAGCTCGTCGCGCTGGTGGGGGGCTGAGCACCGTGCGGATCAAGACGTACCTGGAGCGCGTCCGGGAACACGCCGCCGACGGGAACATGGGCAAGCTGGCCGACGAGGCGGTCGAGGCCGCCGTCGCCGCCAAGGGGCACTGGGCCGGACCCTGGACCGAGATCCTTGACGCCCTGCGCGACCTGTCCCGGGAGAACCGCGTCCGCCTGGCCGGCGCCCTGGCCGCGAGGTACCACGCCGTGGACGAGGAGTCGGACGCCCGCCGCCACGTGCTCACCCTCGTCGGCGCCGTCTCCCACGACCTGACGGACGGCGTGCTCGGCACCGAGCGGCTCCAGGAGCTGGACCGGCTCGGCCGGCAGTACTCCGTCTGGTACGCGACACGCCAAGACGCCCTGGCGGAGGCCGAGCTGGCCACCGGCCACCCGCTCGCACCGGCCGTCGTCGCCGTCTTCCGCCGTGCCGCCCTGGACGCCTACGGCGACACGCGTCTCACGGCGCTGGCCCGCAGACTCACCGAGCCCGTCCTCAACGTGGGCGAGGAGTGGGCCGAGCGGGCCATGGAGCGCGCCACCGGCGGCCCGGACGACCCCTGGCACGCACTCCTCGCCCACGCCGTGACCGCCACCGCGTCCCGGCCCGGCGCAGCGTGGGACAAGCGGGCCCTCGCCCTCGCCGCCCCGCTCGGCGCGGACCGCGTGCGGGAGGCCGTACTCTCCTGGCTGGCGCTCGTCGGCCGCCCTCGGACCCTCCCGCTGGAGACCGGGGTCCACGGGGCGGACGTCAACGGCGCCTACGACCCGTACAACGCCAACGCCCTGCGCGGCCTCGCCTGGCTGCTCTCCCTGCTGCCGCCGCACCCCGACACGGCACGGGCGCTCGGCGCGCTGGTCGAGACCTCGCTGAAGAAGGTCGCGGGGATCGGCCCCCGCAACCCCAAGGTCGCGAACGCCGGCGTGATCGCCCTGTCCCGCGTCGACGGCGAGGCCGCCCTGGCCGAACTGGCCCGGCTGGCCACCCGGGTGACGTACAAGAACACCGCCAAGCTCCTCGACGGCGCGCTGCAGGCGCGGGCCGCCGCGCTCGGCCTCGGCCGGGAGGAGATCGAGGAACTGGCCGTCCCGGCGTACGGGCTCACGGAGGTCGGCGGCGCCGCTTTGCGCCTCGGCGAGGCCACCGCGGTGATCGGTGTTCAGGGCTCCCGGGCGGTGCTGAGCTGGCGCAACGCCGCGGGCGCGCCGGTGAAGAGCGTCCCGGCCGCCGTCCGGCGCGAACACGCCGACGCGCTCAAGGAGCTGAAGGCCGCGGTCAAGGACATCGACCGGATGCTGTCCGCCCAGAGCGAGCGCCTCGACCGGCAGTTCCTCGCCCGGCGCAGCTGGGCGTACGACACCTGGCGCGAGCGCTACCTCGACCATCCGCTCGTCGGCACGCTCGCGCGCCGGCTGCTGTGGACGGTGGACGGCACCACCACCGGATTCGCCGACGGCGAGCTGCGCACGCTGACCGGCGACCCGGTCACCACCGGCGGCCGGGTCGAGCTGTGGCACCCCGCCGGCCGCGAACCCGCCGAGATCGTCGCCTGGCGGGACTGGCTGGAGCGGTACACGATCACCCAGCCCTTCAAGCAGGCGCACCGCGAGGTCTATCTGCTGACCGACGCCGAGCGTGCCACCGGCACCTACTCGAACCGGTTCGCCGCGCACATCCTGCGCCAGCACCAGTTCCACTCCCTCGCCGCGGTCCGCGGCTGGCGCAACAAGCTGCGGCTCTGCGTGGACGACGAGGCACCGCCCGCCTGCCGTGAGCTGCCCCGGTGGGGTCTGCGCGCCGAGTACTGGATCGAGGGCGAGGGGGAGGAGTACGGCGAGGACACCACCGAGTCCGGCAGCTTTCTGCGGCTGCGCACGGACCAGGTGCGCTTCTACCCGATCGACGCCCCCGAGAACTCGGCGCACTGCTGCGGCGGCGAGTACCGCATGTGGCTGCGCGACGGCGGGGACCCGGTGGAACCCGTGCCGCTCGCCGAGATCCCGCCCCTGGTGCTCTCCGAGATCCTGCGCGACGTCGACCTCTTCGTGGGCGTCGCCAGCGTCGGCAACGACCCGACCTGGCAGGACGGCGGCCCCGGCGGCCGCTTCCGCGAGTACTGGACGTCGTACGGCTTCGGCGAGCTGAACCAGAGCGCCGAGACCCGGCGGCTGCTCCTCGAACGCCTGATACCCCGGCTGGCGATCGCGGACCGCTGCCGGCTGGAGGGCCGCTTCCTGCAGGTCGAGGGCGACCGCCACACGTACCGGATCCATCTGGGCTCGGGCAACATCCTGCGGAGCCCGAACGACCAGTACCTGTGCATCGTCCCCAAGGCCGGCACGGCCGGCCCGGGCACCGGCTACCTGCCCTTCGAGGGCGACCGGACGCTGGCGGTCGTGCTGAGCAAGGCGATGCTGCTGGCCGACGACACGAAGATCACGGACCCGTCGATCCTGAGCCAGCTGTAGTCCGCCCCGTCCGCACGACAGGACCTGACGGCAGGTCACCCGGGCCCCGGCACGACGAGGGCCCCGCTCCCAGCCGGGAACGGGGCCCTCGTACGAGGAACCGGGAAGGTCAGATGCGGCGCGTGATCAGCGCGCGCTTGACTTCCTGGATGGCCTTGGTGACCTCGATACCGCGCGGGCAGGCGTCCGTGCAGTTGAACGTCGTGCGGCAGCGCCACACACCGTCCTTGTCGTTGAGGATCTCCAGGCGCTGCTCGCCCGCCTCGTCACGCGAGTCGAAGATGAAGCGGTGGGCGTTCACGATGGCGGCCGGACCGAAGTACTGGCCGTCGTTCCAGAACACCGGGCACGAGGACGTGCACGCGGCGCACAGGATGCACTTCGTCGTGTCGTCGAACCGCTCGCGGTCCTCGGCCGACTGCAGACGCTCGCGCGTGGGCTCGTTGGTGTCCTTCGTGATGAGGAAGGGCATCACGTCGCGGTACGCCTGGAAGAACGGGTCCATGTCGACCACGAGGTCCTTCAGCACCGTCAGGCCCTTGATGGCCTCGACCGTGATCGGCTTCTCGGGGTTGATGTCCTTGATCAGCGTCTTGCAGGCGAGCCGGTTCTTGCCGTTGATCCGCATGGCGTCCGAGCCGCAGATGCCGTGCGCGCAGGACCGGCGGAACGTCAGCGTGCCGTCGAGGTCCCACTTGATCTTGTGGAGGGCGTCGAGGACACGCTCCTTCGGGTCGATCTCCAGCTGGAAGTCTTCCCAGGTCGCCTCGGCCGAGATCTCCGGGTTGTACCGGCGGATCCGGAAGGTGGCGGTGATATAGGGGGAATCGGCGAAGCCCGCCTCGGGCTTGCCGGCGCTGTCCGCCTTGTCGAGGGTCGGGGTAGCCATCAGTACTTACGCTCCATCGGCTGGTAGCGGGTCTGGACGACCGGCTTGTAGTCGAGACGGATGGACTCGGTGCCGTCGTCGCCGACCTCGCGGTACGCCATGGTGTGGCGCATGAAGTTGACGTCGTCGCGGTTCGGGTAGTCCTCGCGGTAGTGACCGCCGCGGGACTCCTTGCGGGCGAGTGCGGAGACGGCCATGACCTCGGCCAGGTCGAGCAGGTTGCCCAGCTCGATGGCCTCCAGCAGGTCCGTGTTGAACCGCTTGCCCTTGTCCTGGATCGAGACGTTCCGGTAGCGCTCGCGCAGCTCCGCGATCTTCTCGACCGCCGTCTTGATCGTCTGCTCCGTGCGGAACACCATCACGTTGGCGTCCATGCACTCCTGGAGCTCCAGGCGCAGCGTGGCGACCCGCTCGTTGCCCGTGGAGCTGCGCAGCCGCTCCACCTGGGCGGCGACCAGCGAGGCCGGGTCCTCGGGCAGCTCGACGTAGTCGGTGGTGGCCGAGTACTCGGCGGCGGCGATACCGGCCCGCTTGCCGAACACGTTGATGTCGAGCAGCGAGTTGGTGCCCAGGCGGTTGGCGCCGTGCACCGAGACGCAGGCGACCTCGCCGGCGGCGTACAGGCCCGGGACGACCGTGGTGTTGTCCGCGAGGACCTCACCCTGGACGTTGGTCGGGATGCCGCCCATCGCGTAGTGCGCGGTGGGCTGGATCGGGATCGGGTCCGTGTAGGGCTCGATGCCGAGGTAGGTGCGCGCGAACTCGGTGATGTCGGGCAGCTTGGCGTCGAGCTGCTCCGGCGGCAGGTGCGTGAGGTCGAGGTAGACGTGGTCGCCCTCGGGACCGCAGCCGCGGCCCTCGCGGATCTCGGTGTAGATGGAGCGCGAGACGACGTCACGGGACGCGAGGTCCTTCATGACCGGCGCGTACTTCTCCATGAAGCGCTCGCCGTCCTTGTTGCGGAGGATGCCGCCCTCACCGCGGGCGCCCTCCGTCAGCAGGATGCCCATGCGCCAGATGCCGGTCGGGTGGAACTGGAAGAACTCCATGTCCTCCAGCGGCAGCCCGCGCCGGTACACGGCGGCCTGGCCGTCACCGGTCAGGGTGTGCGCGTTGGACGTCACCTTGAAGAACTTGCCGGTGCCGCCGGACGCGTAGATCACGGCCTTCGCCTGGAAGACGTGGATCTCGCCGGTCGCCAGCTCGTACGCGACCACGCCCGCCGAGCGCTTGACGCCGTCGACCTCGGTGATCAACTGGTCGAGGACGTAGAACTCGTTGAAGAACTCCACACCCTCCTTGACGCAGTTCTGGTACAGCGTCTGGAGGATCATGTGGCCGGTGCGGTCCGCGGCGTAGCAGGACCGGCGGACCGGGGCCTCGCCGTGGTTGCGGGAGTGACCGCCGAAGCGGCGCTGGTCGATGGTGCCGTCCGGGGTGCGGTTGAACGGCAGGCCCATCTTCTCCAGGTCGAGGACGGAGTCGATGGCCTCCTTCGCCAGGATCTCGGCGGCGTCCTGGTCGACCAGGTAGTCACCGCCCTTGACCGTGTCGAAGGTGTGCCACTCCCAGTTGTCCTCCTCCACGTTGGCCAGCGCGGCGGCCATGCCGCCCTGCGCGGCGCCCGTGTGGGAGCGGGTGGGGTAGAGCTTCGTCAGGACGGCGGTGCGGCTGCGCTTCGTCGCCTCGATGGCGGCGCGCATGCCGGCGCCGCCGGCGCCGACGATGACGGTGTCGTACTTGTGGATCTTCATGATTCTCGCAGCCCCGTGCCTAGCGGATGTTCGGGTCGAAGGTGAAGATCACCAGCGTGCCCAGCAGGATGGTGAACACCGTGGCGGTGTAGAGCAGACCCTTGAGCCACAGCCGGGAGGTCGTGCGCTCCGCATAGTCGTTGATGACCGTGCGCAGGCCGTTGGACCCGTGCAGCATGGCGAGCCACAGCATGGCCAGGTCCCAGGCCTGCCACCACGGGGACGCCCAGCGACCGGCCACGAAGGCGAAACCGATCTTGGAGACGCCGCCGTCGAGGACGAGCTGGATGAGCAGGTGACCGAGGACCAGGACGACCAGGACGATGCCGGACAGGCGCATGAAGAGCCAGCCGTACATCTCGAAGTTGCCGCGGGTCGACTTCGGGGTCTTCTTGGTCCGCTTGCGCGGGGCCTCGATGAGGGGGGCCGGGTTGTCGACGCTGTAGAGCGAGGCGCCGGTGCCCTCGACGGGGCCGATACCGGAGGTGGTGGTCTCAGTGGACATCGGCGTCAGCTCCCGAAGACTTCGCGGAATGCGTGACCGAGGACCGGGTAAAGGGCCCCGGCCATCAGCACGACCCAGATACCGACGACGGACCAGAGCATCTGCTTCTGGTAGCGCGGGCCCTTCGACCAGAAGTCGACGGCGATGACACGCAGGCCGTTGAGCGCGTGGAAGAGGATGGCGGCCACGAGGCCGTACTCCAGCAGCGCGACGATCGGGGTCTTGTACGTGGACACGACCTTGTCGTAGTCCTCGGGGGAGACACGGACGAGAGCGGTGTCCAGGACGTGTACGAACAGGAAGAAGAAGATGAGGACGCCGGTGACTCGATGAGCCACCCAGGACCACATTCCTTCCCGGCCGCGGTACAGCGTTCCAGCCGGCACGGAAGAACCCTCCGGGAGCGGGGATTGGGGCCGCGCCGGCTTCTGTGTCGGACGGGCCCGGCCGGGTACGGTCCACCGGCCCCGGCCATCGTAGCGACGACTTGTCGGAACGCTTACGCCGGGCCCGTCTGTGTGATCAAACAGGCAATCAAACAGGCACGTACGGGCTATCAGGATGGCCGGAACCGGCTGATTCCGGGCGCGTGGCGCCCGGGCCGGACGACCCTTCGAACGTATGCACAAGGCGCACAATCCGGCCATGGGCGAGTCGCCTGAGCTCCTCGGCCGCCAGGACGCGCTCCTCCTCCGGATCGTTGGTGAGCCGCCCGCGGATCCCGGCGAGCACCTGGTCCAGGGCCTCCCCCGGGGCGGCGTCGTCCAGGCAGATCACGAAGACGTGGCCGAAGCGGCTCTCGTACGCGGCGTGCGCGGCGCTGAGCGCGGTGTGCGCGGCGGAGTAGGCGCCTTCCGGGAGCACCGCCAGGGACTCGCAGGCCAGCGCCTCGGCGAGGTCGGCCGGGGTCAGGTCGTACGCCGCCTCGTCGGCCGCGGCGAGCAGGGCGCCCAGGTCGGGATAGGGGCGGTGATCGACGAGGCGCCTGGCCCAGCGGAGGCTGTGGCAGCAGGTGAGGAGGGCGCGCTCGGCGATGTCGGCGGGCGCCTCGTTGAACGGCTCCAGGCGGACCGGGGGCGGGGTCGCGCCCTTCTGCTCGGGCAGTGCGACCTGGCCGGGGAGGCGTGGGAAGCGGTGCGAAGGCAGCGTGGGTCCTCGGCGATGGGATCCGGTGGCGCCCCGTGGACGTCACGCGTGGTTCGGCAGGGGAAGGTGTGAGAGATGTGCCGCCACGTTATCGATGCCGGTCAGGACCTGTCCGAAGGATGCCCGAATTTCACCCGCACGGGAGAGTTTCGGTACATCGGGTGGACGGTGGGGAGGCGGAGACGTTGGCTTGGGTTCACCGTGGAGGAGTAGGAGGGGGTGTACGAGAGAGCCGTACGGGGTGCCGCACCAGGAAGGCGTAAGCAGCTGTGGGTGACGTGAAGTGGACCGTAGGGGCCGAGACGTGGGGCGTGACGCGGTGAGCGGGCGCAGGCGGCGGGCCCACGGCCGGCCGCAGACGAGACGCACCGGGCCCCTCGGGCGCAACGGGGCGCTGGCCGCCGCGGGCGTGCTGGTGGCGGGTGCGACCGTGGCGACCTTCGCGTTCTGGCCGTCCGGCGACGGCGGGCCCGCGGGAGCGGCGGCGCCCTCGGAGAGCGGCTCGGCGGCGTCCCGGGCCCCGGCCGCCCCCACGCCCTCCCGCTCGTACGCCCTGTCGCAGACGCCGCAGACGATTCCGGCCGTCCGGCAGCACACCCCCGCCCGCGGTCCCGGCTGGCGTCCCGCCGCGAACGGCCGTGTGGTGGTGGACGACGGCGACCTCGAGGACGAGGGACGGCTGCTCGCCGGAGAGCTCAAGCTGTCGTACGCGGGGGAGGAGAAGGCCGGCTCCGGCGACGTCGCGCTCACCCTGAACGGCTCGGACGACAAGGGCGCGAAAGCGGAGTCGTACACGCTGACCGTGAAGGGCGGGCGGGTCACCATAGCCGCGCCCACCGAGACCGGCGTCTTCTACGGCACCCGCACCCTGAAGCAGGAGGTGCACGGCGGTGCCACGGCGCCCGAGGGCGTGGTCCGCGACGAGCCGGCCAAGCCGGTGCGCGGCTTCATGCTCGACATCGCCCGCAAGCACTTCACGGCCGGCTGGATCGAGGACCGGATACGTGAGCTGGGCGACCTCAAGTTCAACCAGCTCGGCCTGCACTTCTCCGACGACCAGGGCTTCCGCATCGAGTCGGACTCGCACCCGGAGATCGTGTCGAAGCAGCACCTCAGCAAGGCCGAGGTCCGCCGGATCCTGGCGCTGGCGGCGAGCCGCCACATCACCGTCGTCCCCGAGATCGACTCGCCGGGCCACCTGGGCGCCGTGATCGCCGCCCATCCCGACCTCCAGCTGCGCAACACCCAGGGCGTGGCCACCCGGGGCGCGATCGACATCTCCAAGCAGGCGTCCGCCGACATCGTCGACGATCTGCTGAACGAGTACGCCGACCTCTTCCCCGGCGCCTACTGGCACCTCGGCGGCGACGAGTACCAGGCCCTCACCGTGTCCAACCCGGCGGCCTCCTTCCCGCAACTGGCCGCCGCGGCCACGAACACCTACGGATCCGGCGCGGGCATCACCGATCTGACGACCGGCTGGCTCAACGACCGCGCCGAGGTGATGCGCGGCCACGACCGGACCGTACGGGCCTGGAACGACGGCTTCTTCAGCGGCGGCAAGGTCCAGGCGGACGACGACATCCAGGTCGCGTACTGGACCGGCAAGGAGATCGGCGCGCGCCAGCCGGTCGAGTACCTGAGCGCGGGCCGCAAGGTGATCAACTACAACGACGAGTTCCTCTACTACGTGCTCGGCGAGCCGCAGACCTTCGTCTATCCGACCGGGCAGCGCATCTACGAGCAGTGGACCCCGCTCGTCCTGCGCGGCACCACCCCGGTGCCCGCGAAGTACAACGACCAGATCCTCGGCGGCACCTTCTCGGTCTGGTGCGACCTGTCGCAGGCGCAGACGCAGGAACAGGTGGCCGCCGGGATCCGGATGCCGCTGGCCGCCACGGTGCAGAAGCTGTGGGACCCGGACAAGCCGCCCCTGTCCTGGACGGACTTCAAGCAGCTGGCGGACCGGCTGCGCTGAACGCGGTGGACGCGGGGGCTTTCCTGACCGTATGTTCCGCAGGCCGGAGCACGCCCCTGGGGAGAGGCGGACCCGGCTTTCCGCGCACCACGCCCTGGGGGGACGCTCCGCCATGCTCTGCACGCACTGCCGCCACTCCGCCGCCCTGCTGGGCGGCCACCTCTGCGCGAACTGCGCGGCGGCCCGCCCGCCGGTGCCGCCCGGCACCCGGGGCGGCCTGCTCGTCGGCGCGCCGCCCGCGGTCGCGCCCCTGCACACGCCGCAGGGCAGGCCCTGGCTGCGGTCGCCGGTCGCGCTCGGCAACGCGACCGCCGCCCTGCTCGGGCTCGTGGTCGCCACCGACCTCTTCGCCCTGTTCGCCGACTTCGTCATGCGGGACGTCACGAGCCGCCTCACCGTTGTGGTCGACGCCGGAGTACAGCGGGACGCCGACCGCGCGGACACGCTGTACGCCGTGGCGGGCGTCGCGCAGGTCGCCGCCGTGATCGCCACCGTCGTCGTGTTCCTCGTCTGGTTCCAGCGGACCCGGGTCAACGCGGAGGTGTTCGCTCCCCACGGGCACCGCAAGGCGCGAGCCTGGACCTGCTGGGGCTGGTTCGTGCCCGTGGTGAACCTCTGGTATCCGCACCGGATCATGGCGGACGTCTGGGACGCCAGCAGCGAGCGGCTTCACCAGGCGGGGCACGGGCTCATCAACAGCTGGTGGGCCTTCTGGGTCGTCTCGATGTTCGCCGACCGGATCGCGTTCGCCGCGTACCGCGACGCGGAGACGGCGGCCGAGATCCACGCGGCCGTCGCGGAGGTGATGTTCGCGGACGCCGTCGACATGGTGGCCGCCGCGCTCGCCATCGTGGTCGTCGTGCGGCTGACCCGGATGCAGGACCGGAAGGCCCGGCTGGGCCCGGTTCCCGTCGGCGTCTGACCGCCGCACCGGGGAGCCCCACCGTTTCCTGGCTGAAAATCTCTTGTCCCGGGCGCCCCGGGGGCGCAGTCTGGGGCCCCTGTGACACTCCCGGCCCGTCGCACGCAGTAAGGGGAAGTGCGGGCTCCGTGAGAACAGGCGCCCTGTCGAGGGACTTCGAGGGATGTCGAGGGAGGCGTTGTGAGCCTGGTGGAACTGGTCGCTCAGGCCGACGAGCGGGGCCTGGCGGCGAGCGGACTGGCTTGTTTGGATCGCTGTGTGCCGCTGCTGGGCGGTGACGACGAGATCCTGCGCCCGCTGTGGGCGAGTCTCGCGGACGGCGAGTCCTGGGGCGACCGGCTGGAGCAGGCCCGCGCGAAGCTCGACTCCGGCGTACCGGAACAGGGCGCGCCCGACGAGGACGAGGCGGCCCTGCTGACCCGCCGCATGCTGGACGCCGTGCCCGCACTGCCCTCCGGGGCCGCGCTGCGCGAGTGGGCCGACGCGTGTTCGGTGGCCGCGCTGCAGGTCCACCGGCTGCTGGACGTCGCCGACGACGGCACGTCCTCCGTGACGGCGCGCCGCGAGGGCCGCACGGACGGCATGTCGCCGCTGGTCGCGGCGGAGCTGCGGCGCCAGATCGCCATCCTGGAACTGCTCGCGGACCGCGGCGCCGGCGGGCTGCGGCCCGCCCTGGAGGTGTCGACGGAGGGGCGGCGCGTGCTGCGTGCGGTGGTCTCGCGTCGAGCGCGCGGGCGGGTGTAAACCCCGGGCTCGGAAAGGGTCCTGTGACTGTCCCGGGGCGGACGTGGGGGCGGTGGGGCGGTCCTGCGCCGGTGTCGCCGGAACGGCCCGGACGCAGTGACGAATCCCGCTCCCGGCGCGCTCTTGGGAGTGTGACTGCACAGCAAGCAACCAGGCCCTCAGCCGCCACCAAGCCCGTGCGATGGGCGGCGGACGCGGTCGCGGCGATGCGCGAAGGTGCGCGGCTGCGGCTCGACTACTCGGCGCAGAGCCTCTGGCGCGTCGACCGGATGATCGAGGAGATACGCCGGGACGGCGCGCCGTACGCCGCCGTGGAGAGCGTGCTGCGCGGGTTCGGGGCGTACGCGGGCGAGGTCGTCGTGCGGCAGACCGGGGCCGAGTGGTGGGAGACGGGTGGCGACCACTGGGTCCGCACCCCCGACGGGCGGCTGTGGGACCCGATCGACGAGGCACGGCGCGCCTACGCGGGCGAGGGCTCGCTGCGGCTGCTGTGCCGGGACGCGACAGCCCGGCCGGGACCCCGGTAGGGCCCCGGCCGGGCGGGTCGCATGAGGCGGAGGCACGGGGTTACGGCGTGAGCACCTGGCCCAGCCGCGCCGCCGTCGCCGTGCCCAGCTGGGTGATCCCGTAGTACACGGACTGGGCCGGGGTGACGGAACCGCCGGGGACCGGCACGTACAGCAGGGTGCCGTTGCCGGTGTCCTCGCCCTCCGCGCCGATGGTGAGGTCGGCGTGAGCGTCACCGGTGACATCGGTCAGCGAGAGCGCGGAGCCGAGCTTGTCGTCGGTCTCCGTGGACCCGGGGACGTCCGGGGTGTCCTGGGAGAGCGCCAGCGAGCCGGTGCCGGTGAGACCGGTGGACGCGCCCTTGAGCAGCCACACCGAACCCGCATTGGCGCGGTTCTTGGCGTCCCGGGTGATGTCCTCGTTCGGTGCGCCGGTCAGGACGTCGGCGTACCCGTCGGCGTTGACGTCGCCCACCGAGACCGAGGTGCCGAAGGCGTCGCCCGACTCGGAGGCGCCCTCCACGCCGGTGGTGGACTGGGTGATCGCCGTCAGGCCGGTGGTGGTGAAGCCGGTCGACGTGCCGGGCACCATCGTGACCTGGCCGCCGGAGTTGCCGCCGGACTCGCTCGTGTACGGCTGGCCGATGACGATGTCGTCGTAGCCGTTGCCGTTGACGTCGCCCGCGGCGAGGGACCGGCCGCCCTTGACGGTGAGGGTGGCCACCTTCGAGAGGCCGAGCGTCTTGGAACCCTTGAACCAGGTGACCTTGCCGGCGCCGGACGCGTCCCGGTAGTTGAGGGCGACGTCCGCGTAACCGTCCCGGTTGAAGTCGCCGGTGGCGGCGTCCGCGTAGGCGAGGGCGCCGCTGACGGTGGTGATGTCGCCCGCGACCTCGTGGCCGTCGCCGAAGCGGGCCGCCCAGTTGCCGCCGGTGCCGGTGGCGGCCGTGAAGACGTCCGCCTTGCCGTCGGCGTTGAAGTCGCCGACGGCGACCGTCGCGCCGAACCTCGCGCCGTTGGGGTTGTAGTCGTCGCCGAGCGCCATGGTGTCGGCGCCCGTGTCGAACGTGGGGCCGTAGAGGATCGTCACCGCGCCGCGGTCCGCGTGCGAGGTGTCGTCCTCGCCGGGCGCGCCGACCGCGAGGTCCGCGACGCCGTCGCCGTTGATGTCGCCCCAGGCGGTGGCGGCGCCCCACTGGTCGCCGGACTCGGCGGCGCCGGGAACGCCGGAGCTGCCCTGGTTGAGCTTCAGCTTCGCACCGGAGACCGGGCCGCCGGTCCCGCCGGGCACCAGGGTGAGCCAGCCGCTGCCCTCCTTGGCGGTGGGGGCGACCAGGTCGCTGACGCCGTCGCCCGTGTAGTCGGCGGTCGGGATCGCGGAGTTCCGGCCGGCGCCGGAGGCGTACCTGCGGATCTCGCCGAGCTTGCCGTACAGGTTCTTGCCGGGGGAGGCGGACGCCGGGTCGGCGTCCTTGTGGCCGGCGACGGTCTTGAGCGTGACCTGCGTACCGTCCGCGTACGTGCCCGTGTCGGCGTCGGCGGTCAGCGTGGCCGAGCCGCTCGGGTCGCCGCCGTACTGGCCGAGCTTCCAGGCGGCGAGGCGCGCCACCGACTCCACGGCGGCCCGGGTCGGCCTGCCCGCGGGCTTCGCCGGGGTGGCGGCCGGGTCGCCCTCGAAGTCGCCGAGGACCGCGACGCCGGTCGACTCGCCGTTGAAGCCGTACGTGTGCTCGCCGCGCACCGGCAGGTCGGCGCCGCCCGCGCGGCCCTCGAAGATCCGGCCGCACTTGTCGACCAGGAAGTTGTAGCCGAGGTCGTTGCGCTTGCCGACCTGGATGTCGTACGCCATCAGACCGCGCACCAGGGACGCCGACTGGGCGCAGCTGTAGTCGTTGGTGCCGCCGGTGTGGTGGACGAAGACCGCGTCGATCTCGTCGTTGTACTCCGGAGCGTCCGCCACGGACGACTCGTTCGCGCCCCAGGCGGCCCGCGCGACGACAGGCGGCTGGACGACCGTCGACGGGCGCGGGGAGGGCGCGGGGGACGGGCTGTCGCTCGGCGACGCGGAGGCGGACGCGGACTCCGACCCGGAGGGCGACGCCGAGGCGCTCGCGGGGTCGGACGGCTCGGCGGAGTCCGTGGGCGACGCGGAGTCGGTCGGCGAAGCGGGGTCGGTGGGGTTGTCGACGAACGCGGCGTTGCTCAGCGCGCCGGTGTCGACCGTGCCGGCGGCCAGGTCGGCCGTGCCGGTGCCTCCACCCTTGCGGGCGGTCGCGGCCTCGGCCGAGGTGACACCCGGGTCGACCAGGTTGACCTGAAGTCCCTTGGGGAGTCCGGCACTCGTGGAGCCGTCGGCCGCGACGACGCGGGCCTCGACCCCGTCGCTCGCGCCGACCCACAGGGGCCGGGACACCCCGCGTGCGTCCTTCGCCCCGGGTTCGGCGGCGTCGACGGGCCGGGAGCCGACGTCGAGGCTCTGCCAGCCGCTCCACTTGCCGGTGTCGCTGCTGCGCGTGCGTACCTGCGCGGTTCCGTCGAGCCCGGTCGAGGCGCCGGTCCACGAGACGCCGACCAGCGAGAAGGCCTCGGTGCCGGTCCGCGGCAGCTCGCGCGCGCCGGATCCCGCGCTCTTCAGCGCGAGGCCGTGCACCGTCACGGGCCGCTTCTCGCGCGCGGTGTCCGCGGCCGGGTCGTCGGTCGGATTCGCTACGGCGTACGTCGCGACGCCGGCCCCACCCAGTACGACGGCCCCGAGCGTCAGCCATGTCCTCCGCTTCAGGCTCAGCGGCTTGTACGCATGGGTCTTACGCCGACTCAAATGCCCCACCCCTAGATGAACTTCACAAAAAGACCACCCAACACACAGGTGGCTTCCTATTTCAGCTCACCGAGCCGGGCGAACATCACCGTCGGAAGGTGTGCCGTACATCACTCTCGACCGGTGGGGGCACCTCACGGCGTCAGGAGGGCGGTCCGCCGCCACCCGCACAGCAGTCCGGAGAGTGACGTTCCGCGGCCCGGATCCGCTTGGTCCGGTGTGGCGTGCGGGAGATGCGCCGGAGACGTGAGGGATGCGAGGGGAACCCGTGGCGCAGCGGAGCGAGGTCGAGGCGCGGATGCGATGGCAGGCGGCGGAGTTCGTGCGGCGGGTCACGGCGCGCAACCGGCTGCCTCTGGACTACTCCGTGGACAGCCTGCGGGTCGTCGACTTCATCGTGGACGGAGTCAGGAAGGGCGGGGCCGAGCGGGCCCGGGTGCACGACGTGCTGTTCGGGCTCGGGGTCTACACCGGCGAGGTGTTCGTACGGCGGGCCGGTGGCGTGTGGGTCGAGTTCGACCCGGAGCAGCGGGAGTTGTTCGGCCAGCCGGTGGGGGTGCGGATGCCCGACGGGCGGGTGTGGAATCCGCTCGGGAAGGTCGTCAAACGGTTCGAGGAGGGCGCCGCCGAATCCGTGCGCACGCTGTACCTGCAGGTGCACGGACGCGTGCCGCGGGCCGCCGGCTGCGACAGGCGGTCCGCCTAGGGGGAGTCGTCAGGTCGCGGACCCGGGGTGATCGGCACGACACCCCCTGGGGAGGGTCGTCAGCTGCCGGAGCGGGGGCCGTGGGCGTGAAGACGGTGCTGACGGGCTGTGACATTTCTGTGGGACCTGGCGCTGATGACCGTGGGGGGCGTGGACACGGTCTGCCGTGGCACGTGCTGCGGATCCGTGCGGACTCGGTGCGAACGAGGACAGTGTTGGGCCAAGGAGGGGAGCCCCGCCGCGTGCAGGCGTACGACGGGGAACTGGGCGTGGCCGTCGGCCGCGCCCAGGAGGGGGACGAGGCCGCGTTCGCGGTCGCGTACCGGATCGTGCAGCCCGGGCTGCTCGGGTATCTGCGCGGGCTCGTCGGTGAGGACGCGGAGGACGTGGCGTCCGACGCCTGGCTGGAGATCGCGCGGGATCTCGGACGCTTCCGAGGGGACGGCGCGGGCTTTCGGGGCTGGACGGCGACGATCGCCCGGCACCGGGCACTGGACCACCTGCGCCGGCAGCGGGTACGGCCCCGGGCGACCGCGCTCGAACAGGATCTGCTGGAACTGCCCGGGAACCACAGCACGCACGACCAGGCCCTGGAGTCCCTGTCCACCGAGTACGCCCTGGAGCTGGTCGCCGGGCTGCCGCGGGACCAGGCCGAGGCCGTACTGCTGCGCGTGGTCGTCGGCCTCGACGGTCCCGCCGCCGCGCGGGTCCTCGGCAAGCGCCCGGGCGCGGTCCGCACCGCCGCCCACCGGGGCCTCAAGCGCCTCGCCCGGCAGCTCGGCGCCGCAGGTGTGACGCATGAGGGCCCCAGAACGCTGGGGGAGTCGGGATGAGCGCCGGGAAGACGAGCGCGGGGAAGACGACGGCCAGGGATGGATGCGGACATGGGTGAACGGCAGAGCGACGGGAGGGCTCCCGGGCGCCGGGCCGTACCTCCGGTCGCCGCGCGGCCGGACACCGACGGGTCCGGTCCCGCCGGTGCGGACGCGGAGTCCTCCGTCGAGGCGCTGCTCGCCGCCGTCCGGAGCCTGCCGGTCGACCCCGGGGCGGAGATGCGGGCCGTCGCGGCGTTCCGGGCCGCGCGGGAGCAGGGCGCGCACGCTGCGCCGGCCCGGCGGCGGGACGACTGGCGGCCGCGGGAGCAGCGGCGCGCGAGGCGGTCGTTGCGGACGGTGCTCGCGACGCTGATCGCCGGCCTCACCCTGGGCGGAGTCGCGGTCGCGGCCATCGGTCCGGGCGGCCTGGCGTCCGGTGGCGGCGCGGACCGGGGCGAGGAGAGGCCCGCGGGTGTCACGGCGGACCCGTCGCGGGGACGGACCGGGACCACTCCCGCACCCGGGAGCGCCGCGCCGTCCGGGCGGCCGTCGACCGCCCAGGACACCGAGGCGCGCTGCCGCGCGTACGAGGCCGTCGGCGGCCGGGGCCGGGCCCTCGGGGCGACGGCCTGGCGGCGCCTGATCGACGAGGCCGGCGGTGCGGAGAAGGTCGAGGCGTACTGCGCGGAGCGGGGGGCCGGGGCGAAGGCGAGCGCCGGGAGCGCCGGGTCCGGGCGGAGCGGTAAGGGCGACGGGGGCTCCCGTTCCACGCCTTCGGCGCGGGCGGCCGTGCCGACGCGGGCCGGGGAGCCGGGACGGACGGGGTCGGCTCGGCCGGAGGCGTCCAGGGGTGCGGGCAAGCCGGACTAGGTCCGGCGGCTTCGAGACGCGGGGACTGAGCGGTCCCGCCGCGGGGCTCCGCCCCGGACCCCGCTCCTCAAACGCCGGAGGGGCTGATTTTCGCCTCGGTCCCGGCCTGGCGGTTCTGCAAGCGTCGGCGGGCTGTTTCCGCCTCGGTACGGTGCGGTCCCGCCGCGGGGCTCCGCCCCGGACCCCGCTCCTCAAACGCCGGAGGGGCTGATTTTCGCCTCGGTCCCGGCCTGGCGGTTTGCAAGCGCCGGCGGGCTGTTTCCGCCTCGGTTGCGGCCTTGGCGGCTCTTCATGTGCCGGAGGGCTCGATCTGCCTCGGTACGGTGCGGGGACTGAGCGGTCCCGCCGCGGGGCTCCGCCCCGGACCCCGCTCCTCAAACGCCGGAGGGGCTGATTTTCGCCTCGGCCCCGGCCTGGCGGTTTGCAAGCGCCGGAGGGGCTGATTTTCGCCTCGATCCCGGCCCGGCGGTTGTTCGGAGCGCCGGTGGGCCGGCTCCGGTGGGGGAGGCCGATGGCAACGACCGGGGCCGCCACCCCCCACAGGAGAGGCCCCGGCCGTCGCGCGGCACGGGCCGCGCGGCGGCCCGTACTCTCTACAGCGCCGCGCGTGCGCTTTCTGTCACACCTCACTGCGTCACGAGTTAGTTGCATGTTGTACGGACATGGACGAGGAGCGGTTTCACGCCGTAACGTGCCTTTCGCGCCGGACTGCGGACCGGGACCACATCCACGAGGGGCTCACGGACCGCACCATCGACTGAGGGACCACGACGGCGAGACCCGGTCCGCGAGAGCGGTGCCGGCCGAGGCGCAAGAGGGGCGCGGTGCTGGGGGACGACGCGGAGCTGACCGCCGCGGTGCTTGCGGCACAGGACGGGGACGAGACCGCGTTCCGGACTGTGTACCGCGCGGTGCACCCGCGGCTGCTCGGGTACGTACGGACGCTGGTCGGCGACCCGGACGCGGAGGACGTGACCTCCGAGGCCTGGCTGCAGATCGCCCGCGACCTGGAGCGGTTCAGCGGTGACGCCGACCGGTTCCGCGGCTGGGCCGCCCGTATCGCCCGCAACCGCGCCCTCGACCACATACGCATGCGCGGGCGCCGCCCGGCGATCGGCGGCGACGAGACCGAACTGACCGGCCAGGCCGCGGAGTCCGACACCGCGGGCGAGGCCATCGAGGCCCTGGCCACCGACAGCACTCTCTCCCTCATCGCCCAGCTCCCGCAGGACCAGGCCGAGGCGGTCGTGCTGCGCGTCGTCGTCGGACTCGACGCCAAGACCGCGGCCGAGACCCTCGGCAAGCGCCCCGGCGCCGTCCGCACGGCGGCGCACCGCGGCCTGAAGCGGCTCGCGGAGCTGCTCGGCGCGGATCCGGAATCCGCGGGCGCGCTCGGCGCCGTCCCCCCGCCACGAGTGCCGCGTACCCGCGCGGTGACGTCCGCCGGTGTGACGCATACGCGTGCGCGGACGCAGAAGGACATGTGATGGCCGACGAGCACTACAGATGGCTGGACCGCGAGGCCGCGGAGCGTCTGCTGCGCGGAGAGCCGCTGGAGTCCGTCGACGCCGACACCCGTGAGCAGGCGGACCGGCTGTCCGGGGCGCTGCGGTCGCTGGCCGCCGCACCCCCGCTGAGCAGCGACGAACTCCCCGGCGAGGCCGCCGCGTTGGCCGCCTTCCGCACCGCCCGCGCGGGGGCGGAGGGCGACCGGGCCGGCTCCGGCCGCGAGCGCCGCACGCATGGCGCCGCCCGCTCCGCCGACGCCGGTCTCGTCCGCCTCGGGCGGAGCGAACCGTCCGGCCGGCGCACCTCGTGGGGCCGGCCCGTGCGCCTGGGACTCGCCGCCACCCTGGCCGCCGGAATGATCGGCGGGGTCGCCGTGGCCGCGGGAACCGGAGTGCTGCCCACCCCGTTCGGTGAGCGCGATCCGGGCCCGGCCGCCTCCGTCTCCGCCGCCGCGACTCCCCGGCAGCCGCTCGTCTCACCGTCGCCCGGCGCCACCGGAGGCCGTGGATCGGATGCGCCCTCGCCCGACGGATCCCCGCAGGGCTCGTCCCCCGGAAGCTCGTGGCGGGACGAGGCGCGGGGCGGTGCGAGCGCGAGCGGACGGCCGGACGCCGAGGACGACGGCACCTCGGGCAGCGCCGAGGACCGGCGCAGCAGACTGCTGGCGTCCTGCCGCGATCTGCGCCGGGGCAAGCAGCTCGACCCGGAGCGCCGGCGCGTCCTGGAGGATGCCGCCCAGGGTTCCGGGCGCGTCCGGAAGTACTGCGCGGGCGTGCTCGGGGACGCGGACGGCCGTTCCGGTGCCGACCGCGAGGGCGGCGGCAAGGAAGCGGGCGGCAAGGGGGACAAGGGCGGCCGCGGCGGTGACGACGACCACCACCACATAGGTCCGGGCGGCAACGACCACCGGGAGCACGGCGAGACCGGGCCTCCCGCGTCCGCCGGCTTCGCCCCGCCCGCGGCGGCGCCCGGGCCCGCGGAACGTGCCGGCGCCGGACCGTCCCCGGTGGCCTCCGGCGCTCCCGGCCCCTCGCCCACGTACCGCGCGCTGCCGGTGCCGGCACCCTCCTGAGCTGGGAGAACTCCCGCGGCGTCGCGCTTCGACGGCTCTGACCTGCGGTTTCGTATCTTCTTGAACTTTTTCTCGCCCAGGTGTGACGTTTTCGGCCGCCCGGGCGCAGTAATGAGTGAGCCGACTGGTCATCGGCCCTCGCATCGAGCCGGGGTTCCCCCCGTACCCACGGCTCGGTGCACCGAGGCGCGGGCGGGACACGTTCCCCCGGTCCCGCCCGCGCCCCATCTCCGCCGTCTCCGGCACCGCCTCTCACCAGTCGACGACGACCTTGTCGCCCACGCGGACCTGGTCGAACAGCGCCGAGATCTTCGCCTCGTCCCGAACGTTGACGCAGCCGTGCGAGCCGCCCGCGTAGCCCCGCGCCGCGAAGTCGTACGAGTAGTGCACCGCCTGGCCCCCGCTGAAGAACAGCGCGTAGGGCATGGGCGAGTCGTACAGGGTCGACACGTGGTGGCGGGATTTGAAGGAGACGGCGAACACCCCCTCGCGGGTCGGGGTGTACTGCGAGCCGAAGCGCACCGCCATCGTCGAGACGGTCCGGCCGTCGATCATCCAGCGCAGGGTCCGGCTGGTCTTGCTGATGCACAGCACCCGCCCGGTCGTGCAGCGCGGGTCCGGCTTCGCCGCGGGCTGCCCGCCGAAGGCGTACAGCTCCCACTTGGTCGGCTCGTGCGTCATCCGCACCAGCCGCCGCCAGGTGACCGTGTCGGTCTCGCCGGTCCTCGGCAGTCCGCGCTTGCCCTGGAAACCCTCGACCGCGGTGACCGTCGCGGTGTCGTACGTCCCGGTCGGTCCCTCGAACAGCCAGGCGAGCTGGCGGAGCCGGGCCTGCACCTCGCGCACGTCGGTACCGCGGTCGCCGGAGCTCCAGAGCACCCGCCGGCCCGCCGGCGCCGTACCCGGCTTCTCCGAGCCCGCGGAGTCCTGCTCCGGTGTGCCGTCCGGTCGCCGGTCCCCGCCGGGCGTGCCCGTGACGTCGATGCGCACCAGCGGCGGCTTCCCGTCCCCGGAGCCGTCGGCCTGGGCCTTGCAGCCGGCGACGGCGACGAGCGCCACGAGGGCGGCGACGCCTCTCCTCAAGCCCGTGGTACGCATCCCGGCCCCTGTCGTCTCGACGATCACCCCGGCACGCCTGTGCCACCTGAGATGCTCCCCGCACACGACCGGTTGCGAACCAGACGGCGTTGTCGGCGGCGGGACGGTGAGCGATAGTCGGGGACAGGACCGCGGGGAGGTCCGTGGAGAGGACCGCACGGACGTCCCGGGACGCGCCTGGACAGGGCTGTGAGCAAGGTCCCAGCGTGGGCCCCTCCACCGGGCGCAGGCCCGCCGCTACAGTCCGTCGCGAGGGTCGTCTTTACCAGCGAGTAACCGAGCAAGCGGAGGCACACACCATGGCGCGCGAGTCGGAGTCCGGACTGCCCATCGAGCCGGTCTACGGGCCGGACGCCCTTGCGGACTGGGATCCGGCGGACAAGCTGGGCGAGCCCGGAAAGTACCCGTTCACGCGTGGCGTGTACCCCTCGATGTACACCGGCCGTCCCTGGACGATGCGCCAGTACGCCGGTTTCGGCACGGCCGTGGAGTCCAACGCCCGCTACAAGCAGCTCATCGCGAACGGCACCATGGGCCTGTCCGTCGCCTTCGACCTGCCCACCCAGATGGGTCACGACTCCGACGCGCCGATCGCCTCCGGCGAGGTCGGCAAGGTCGGCGTGGCCATCGACTCGATCGACGACATGCGCATCCTGTTCGGCGGCATCCCGCTGGACAAGGTCTCCACGTCGATGACGATCAACGCGCCGGCCGCCCTGCTGCTGCTCATGTACCAGCTCGTCGGCGAGGAGCAGGGCGTCCCCGCGGACCAGCTGACCGGCACGATCCAGAACGACGTGCTGAAGGAGTACATCGCCCGCGGCACGTACATCTTCCCGCCCAAGCCGTCCCTGCGACTGATCGCGGACATCTTCAAGTACTGCCGGGCCGAGATCCCGAAGTGGAACACCATCTCGATCTCCGGCTACCACATGGCCGAGGCGGGAGCCTCCCCCGCGCAGGAGATCGCGTTCACCCTCGCCGACGGCATCGAGTACGTGCGCACGGCCGTCGCGGCCGGCATGGACGTCGACGACTTCGCCCCGCGGCTGTCCTTCTTCTTCGTCGCCCGTACGACGATCCTGGAGGAGGTGGCCAAGTTCCGCGCCGCCCGCCGCATCTGGGCGAAGGTGATGCGGGAGGAGTTCGGCGCCAAGAACCCCAAGTCGCTGATGCTGCGCTTCCACACGCAGACGGCCGGTGTGCAGCTGACGGCGCAGCAGCCCGAGGTGAACCTGGTCCGGGTCGCCGTCCAGGGGCTGGGCGCGGTGCTCGGCGGCACCCAGTCGCTGCACACGAACTCCTTCGACGAGGCCATCGCGCTGCCCACCGACAAGAGCGCGCGCCTGGCCCTGCGCACCCAGCAGGTGCTGGCGTACGAGACCGACGTGACCGCCACCGTCGACCCCTTCGCCGGCTCCTACGTGGTCGAGAAGATGACGGACGACGTGGAGGCCGCCGCCGTCGAGCTGATGGCGAAGGTCGAGGAGATGGGCGGCGCGGTCAACGCCATCGAGCACGGTTTCCAGAAGGGCGAGATCGAGCGCTCCGCGTACCGCATCGCGCAGGAGACGGACTCCGGCGAGCGCGTGGTCGTCGGCGTGAACCGCTACCAGCTGGACGAGGAGGAGCCGTACGAGCCGCTGCGCGTCGACCCCGCCATCGAGGCCCAGCAGGCGGACCGGCTCGCCCGGCTCCGCGCCGAGCGCGACCAGGCGGTCGTCGACGCGGCGCTCGCCGACCTGAAGAAGGCCGCCGAGGGCACGGACAACGTGCTGTACCCGATGAAGGACGCGCTGCGCGCCCGGGCCACCGTGGGCGAGGTGTGCAACGCCCTCCGGGAGGTCTGGGGGACGTACGTGCCGACCGACGCCTTCTGAGCGTCTCGGCGTCCGAATGCCGCGAGCGGAGTGTCGTACCCCTGTGCGACACTCCGCTCATGTTCGGCGTCATCGACCTCCCCACCTACCTCGCGGGCCTCGTCCTGATCGTGCTGCTCCCGGGTCCCAACTCGCTCTACGTGCTCTCCGTGGCCGCCCGCCGGGGCGTCCGCACCGGGTACACGGCCGCCGCGGGCGTCTGGTGCGGCGACACCGTGCTGATGACGCTGTCGGCGGCCGGGGTCGCCTCGCTGCTGCAGGCGAACGCCCTGCTGTTCGGGATCGTGAAGTACGCCGGGGCCGGCTATCTGACCTGGCTCGCGGTGGGCATGCTGCGGGCCGCGTGGAGCATGTGGCGGACCCGGCGGGAGCGGGCGGAGGCCCGGAGCGCGCCGTCGGCACCGGTCGCCGGTGAGCGGCCCTTCCGGCGGGCGCTGGTCGTCAGCCTCTTCAACCCCAAGGCGATCCTCTTCTTCGTCGCCTTCTTCGTGCAGTTCGTGGACCCGGGGTACGCGTACCCGGCGCTCTCCTTCGTCGTGCTCGGCGCCTTCGCCCAGCTCGCGAGCTTCCTCTACCTCACCGCGCTGATCTTCTCGGGCACGAAGCTGGCGGCCGCGTTCCGTCGCCGCAGGGCCCTGTCCGCCGGGGCCACCTCCGCGGCGGGCGCGCTGTTCCTCGGCTTCGCGGTCAAGCTGTCGCTGGCCAGCTCCGTCTAGCGGGAGTGGGGGGGGGGGGGGGGGGGGGCCGGGGGGGCCCGGTAAACGGGAGGGGTGAAAGGACGGGCCCCGTTCTCAGTTGACCGACCAACACCAGTCGGCGTCCCGTCGGG
>NZ_JBVHPY010000023.1:16076-30114 GCF_055567695.1 Streptomyces sp. NPDC026417 | reverse complement strand
GGGCAACCTCCGGGGGGGGGGTTTTTTCCTTGGTCTTGGGGGTAGGTTTTTTGTTGGCAGTCTCTTTCGGGGGGGAGTCCCGGGCGCGCTCAGCCGCGCCCGCCGGTCCCCGTGACCCGGGCGAGGTAACCGGCCGCGCCCTGTGCCGAGTCGCCGGCCCAGCCCAGGTAGCCGTCCGGGCGGACCAGGAACACGCCGGTGCCGTACGCCTCGTAGGCGGGGATGCGGACCGTGCGCACCGCGTCCCCGTCGAACGCCGGGAGCGAGGCGTCCGTGCCGACCGCGAGCAGGGTCCAGTGCGGGCCGCGGAACACGTCGAAGAGCCGTACGCCGCCGCGCCGTCCGTCCGGCGCGCGGTCTCCCGCGCGCAGGGCGTCCCCGGCGAGAGAGGTCCTGGTCTCCTCGGTGAGCGCCGAGTCCCGGTAGCCCAGGCCCAGTTGCATGGTCGCGGCGCCGCGCCGGACCTCGCCGCGGTGGACCTGGGTGGACAGCCCGAGCACGCTCGCGGCGACGGGCCTGCGCTCGTCCTCGTAGGAGTCGAGGAGCGCGTCGGAAGCTCCGCCGGTGAGCACCGCGGCCAGCTTCCAGCCCAGGTTGTAGGCGTCCTGGACGCTGGTGTTGAGGCCCTGCCCGCCGGCTGGTGAGTGGAGGTGAGCGGCATCGCCGGCCAGGAAGACACGCCCCTCGCGGAAGCGTTCCGCCAGCGCCGTCCGGGGCCGGAAGGCGGAGGCCCAGCGCACCTCGGTCACGGCGTCGGGCGACAGGTGGGAGCGTTCGGCGACGACCTTGCGCAGGCCCTCCAGCGACAGATCGGGCGTCACGCCCGGCGGGAACTGGGCGGTGACCTGGAAGTCCTCCGTTCCGGCCAGCGGGCAGACGGCCAAGAACCCTCCACCGTCCGCGGGCGGGAAGAGGTGCCAGTTGTCGCGGTCGAGGCCGGTGATGCGGACGTCGGCGACCAGGATCGGCTGCGGGTCCACGGTCTCGCCCCGCATGCCGATGCCGAGCGAGCCGCGCACGGCGGAGCGGCCGCCGTCGGCGGCGACGGCGTAGCGGGCGCGGACCGCGGGCCCGGCGGTGAACGAGGCGGTGACGCCCCGCGCGTCCTGGACGAGAGCGGTGAGTTCGCGACCGAACGCCACGTCCCCGCCCAGCTCCCGCAGCCGCGCGTGGAGGATCTGCTGGGTCCGCCACTGGGGCAGCATCCAGGCCCACAGGTACGGCTCCGCCTCCGTCGGCGTGGACTCGTCGAACATCCGGTGCTCGCCCTGGCGTACGCCGTCCCGCCAGATCATGCCCACCGGGTAGCGGCCGCCCGCCGTCCGGATCTCGTCCAGGACCCCGAGGTCGTCCAGGACCTCCAGGGTGCGCGGCTGGAGCCCCTTGCCCCGGGACCCGGGGAAGAGCGTGTCGGCGCGCTCCACGAGCAGGGCGCGCACTCCGCGCCTGGCCAGGTCGATGCCCAGGGCGAGGCCGGTGGGACCGGCGCCGACGATCAGCACGTCCGTCTCCACGACGTCCGCGGACATGTCCTTAACGCTGTTAAGTTCCATGCGGCGCAGCATGCACTTAACGGCGTTAAACTGTCAACCGTGACTGCGAAGAGGGCTCCCAGGCTGGACAAGCGGCTGGTCGCCGGCACCGCCCTGCGGCTGCTCGACGACGTGGGCCTCGACGGGCTCACCCTGCGCGCCATCGCCAAGGAGCTGGACGTCCAGGCGCCCGCCCTGTACTGGCACTTCAAGAACAAGCAGGCGCTGCTCGACGAGATGGCGACGGAGATGTACCGGCGCATGGTGGCGGACGCCACCGTGCCCGCCGACGCCACCTGGCAGGAACGGCTCCTGGGCGCCAACCGGGGCCTGCGCGCGGCGCTGCTCGGCTACCGCGACGGCGCCAAGGTCTTCAGCGGCTCCCGCTTCACGGGCATCGACCACGCCGAGCGGATGGAGGAGCAGCTCCGCTTCTTCACCGGCGCGGGCTTCACGCTCGCCCAGGCCGCCCGCGCCACCACCACGACCTACCTCTTCACCATCGGCTTCGTCACCGAGGAACAGGGGATGCAGCCGCCGCCCGGGCAGTCCGGCGAGGGCTTCGACCTGGAGGAACGCGCCGCGCGCCTGGCCGACTTCCCGCTCGCGGCCGCCGCGGGCCCCGAGATCTTCCAGGACTACGAGCAGGGCTTCGAGGAGGGGCTGCGTCTGGTGGTCGCGGGCATCGAGGCCCGGTACGGGATCGCCTGAGCCGGAGCGGACGTCCGCGCCGGGCCGGGTCAGCGGGCGGCGGTGAGCAGGGCCCGCAGCCGGGGCGCCAGCCGGTCCTCGACGAAGTGGTTCAGCAGCCAGGCCGCGACCAGCATCGTGACGACCGTGAGCGGCAGCGTCCCGTACGACGGGATGTGCAGCGTCCGGTGGTAGGCCTCGACGGCGACCCAGCCCAGGTGCTCGTGGATCAGGTAGAAGGGGTAGGTCAGCGCGCCGGCCGTGGTCAGCCAGCGCCAGTTCGCCCGGCTCAGCCAGCCCAGGGCGATGGCGGCGACGGCCAGATAGCCGAGGGTGACGACCAGGACGATGCCGTACGAGGTGCGGTACGAGAAGAAGTCCGGGTTCGGGGGGTGCCACAGCCGCAGCACCGCGTAGTGCTGGCCGATCAGCCAGCTCACGCCGACGATGCCCCAGGCGTACGCGTCCCGCCGGTCGCGGTGGACGAGGTACAGGCCGACGCCCCCGACGAAGAACGGCGCGTACTCCGGCATCAGGACGACGTCCAGCAGCGGCTGGTGCGCGGTCTGTGCGATCGCCGCGGCCAGTGTCCAGCCCGCGCAGAACAGGATGACGCGCCGCCGGCTCGCCCCGGGCAGCACGATGCACAGCGCGAACAGCGCGTAGAAGCGGACCTCCGCCCACAGCGTCCAGCAGACCCCCAGCACCCGGTCCACGCCCAGGGGTTGCTGGAGCATCGTCAGGTTGACCAGCGCGTCGCTCGGCGAGACCGCGCGGTACGCGACGACGGGCAGCGCGAACACCGCCGTCACCAGGATCACCGCGGCCCAGTAGGAGGGCAGCAGGCGGGAGGCGCGGGAGGCGAAGAACGCGCGCAGCGTGCGGCCCCAGCCGCTCATGCAGATCACGAACCCGCTGATCACGAAGAAGATCTGCACGCCCAGGCAGCCGTAGGCGAACCACGCGTGCAGCGAGGGGAACTGCAGCGTCGGCGAGCTGCCCCACGCCCGGGCGATCTCGCCGTCCCGGCCGCCGTAGTGGTACCCGGCGACCATCAGGGCGGCGATCAGCCGCAACCCGTCGAGCGCACGCAGCCGCGGTGCGTGCACCCGGGGTGCTGTCCGCGGCGGGACGTCACCGTCTTCCGCGGCCGGTGGAGCCGGGGCGCGCAGGGACGTGTTCATCCGCGCCTCGCCCGCTTGAAGGAGCGCGCGCGGCGGGCCACCCGGCGCACCGTCGCGTTCCGCGGCAGGAAGGCGAGCTGGGCGGGGACCGCGCCGGGCAGCGCCAGCGAGGTAAGCCGCCGGCGCTTGAAGTAGCGCCAGGTGCGCGCGTTCAGATGCTGCGTCAGATACCGCTCGGCGGCCGGGCGCAGCTCCGGATAGATCTTCGGCTGCATGGCGAACCCCACCGCTCGCACCAGTCCGGCGAGGTCCGCCCCGTCCGGCCCGGGACGCTGCGCGGCGACCGCCGCCCGGTCCGTCAGCTCCGGCAGCAGCGCGTCCACGACGGTCACGGGGACGCGGTTGCTGTTCTCGTACGGGGTGAGGCGGTCCAGCAGCGTCCCCGTGCCGATGCGCGCCACCGGCAGGCCGTACAGGGCGGACGCGGTGAGCAGCGCCGTGGAGAAGCAGCCGACGACCAGCGCGGGGCGCATCCGCTGGTACAGCACCTCGGCGAGGACCGGGGTGTCGACCACCGTGAGATCGGCGCCCAGCCGCTCGGCCTCCTTCTCCAGCAGGCGCGACCAGCGCGCCGGTGCCGTGGGGTGCGGCTTGAACACCACACGGCTGTGGCCGAGTTCGACGGCACCCCTCAGCATCCGCACGTGGAGGTTCTCCTCCTCCTCGGCGGAGAGGATGCCGAGCGCCGAGAGGTACTGGCCGAGCAGCAGCGCCGGTTCCTCGACGGGCGGCAACGCGTCTCCGGTGTCGCCGAGTTCACCGAGCACCTTGGAGAAGGCGTCCGTCGGCACGATCTCGGGCGCGACGCCGAACTCGGTGAGCAGCAGGGGCGTGAGTCCCGGCACCAGGTCCAGGTGGAGCAGCCGGGTCACGCGCGTGCCGACCAGCGGGTCGATCTTGTTCCGGGTGGGGCCGTAGCTCATCAGGCCGTCCGCGTACACGGTGACGGGCGCGCCCATGAAGATCTGCGCCACCGCGAGGGCCGGGTTCACCTGGATCGACTCGACGGCCAGCTCGACGTCGTCGTCCCCGAGCCGCCAGGCCAGCCGCAGGTGGCGTTCCCACAGCGGCACGTCGTCGGGTCGTGGCGCCCAACCCCCGGGGTGGAAGGGCGAGATCGTCTCGTTCCACGAGATGACCTCGTCGAACCGGCCGCGCAGCCGCGCGAAGCCGGGCATCTCGTCCACGGCGGGCGTCGTCTCCGGTGTCGCCGCGTTGTTGGACACGAGGAGGATGCGCCGGTCGGCGGGCGCGAAACAGTCCGTGTCCAGCGCCGCGGCCAGCGTCGCCGTGCCGTACAGCGTGGACGCCATGAAGATCTGCGTGGTCACGCGGCCACCCCCGTGGCCGGAGCCGGACGGCGGCGCAGCCGGCGCAGCCGTGTCGCCCGCTGGACGTCCATCGAGTCGAGGGCCTCGTCGAGCACGTGCTGCGGCATGCGCCGCAACGCGACGGCGCTCATCGACTTCAATTTCCGTGCCACGGAAGGCTCGAACCTTTCGATGGATCCCAGGTGATGGGAAATGATCGCGCAATAGGTGCGCACGGCCTTGGGCAGCAGAATGTCCGCGTCCCGGTCCGCCGCGGTCTCCGTGACGACCTGGTCGAAGGCGCGGATGAAATCGAGCTGCCGCACGTCCCCGATCTGCGTCAGGGAGGACGCCACCCCGCGCCGGTAGAACACACCGAGCAGCCCCACGGTGGCGAAGGATTCCGCCTCCCGGTGCAGCTTCCAGATCCACGGCCGGTCCTCCGCCGTCCGCAGCCCGTCGGTGAAGTGCAGCAGGCCCCGGTCGACCAGCCGGCGGTGGTAGATGCCCGCCCAGGCGTAGGCGTAGTCGACGGAGGTGGAACGGTCGGCGGGCAGGATCGCGTCGCGCGGACGCAGGACGACCCCCCGGCGGCCGTGCGGCACCCGGTGGACGGTGCGGGCCCGGGCGGTGCACTGGACGTGGTCCGTACGGACGAAGTCGCAGCCCAGGTCCTCGATGGCGGCGAGCAACTGCTCGTAGTAGCCGGGGGCGAGCCAGTCGTCCCCGTCGAGGAAGGTGAGGTATTCGCCGCGCGCCGCGTCGATGCCGGTGTTGCGCGCGGTCGCCAGTCCTCCGTTCTCCTGGTGTCTGACATGCACCGCGCCCGGGAGCTCGCGCTCGGCGCGCGCGAGAATGTCCGGTGTCTCGTCGCGAGAACAGTCGTCGACAAGAATGAATTCGAAGTCGTCGCGTGTGTTCGCACGCAGACTCTTCAAAGTGTCGGGCGCGTATTGCTGCACGTTGTAGAACGGCACGATGACGGAGAGCTTGACCACCCGAGTGACGTTATGCGGCGGCCCGGCATTCGTCTTGACCGTTGGTGAGATGCAAGGTGAACGACGCGTGGCGAAGCCGTGAACCCAGCTGATTCCGAACGCGATCGGGGCCCGATTCCCCATTCGTCGATGTGCTGTTAACCGTTTGTTGCATTCGGGTTGGGCCGCACCTCTCTCTCGCTTCCTAGCGTCGTCGACGTGCCAGCAAGTACCAGGAAGTCCCTGCGGATCGCCGTCCTCGCGGATTCCGACACCCGGTGGAAATGGGGTTCGCTCACCGCGAACCGCATGGCCCCGGCCGAATCGGACATCCGGCTCGACGGCTTCCTGCTGCGCGGCCGCGCCACGCCCACCGCCCGCCAGCTCGACGAAGTCGGCGTCCGGCCGGACTCGCTCCGCGAGGTCACCGGCGTCGAGTTCCTGCGCGCCGTCGGGCCGGGGTCGTACGACATCGTCGTGCTCGCCCTCGTCGGCGGTGCCGTCCAGGCGATGCTGCACGGCCTGGGCCGGGCGTGGGACGGACGGACCAGGCGGCCGGTGGTCGTCACCGGTTACGTCGGCGTCGTCTACGAGAAGCTCGCCGACGGCCTGCTGCTGCGGCACGGCGCGGACCTGGTCCTCGCCAACTCCCGCCAGGACGCGGACCGTTTCCGGGCGGTGTACGAGGGAGTCGGTGCCGACGCCTCCGCGGTGACCGAGGTGGCCCTGCCCTTCCTCGGGGGCGCCGGCTACACGCGGCACGACCCGTACACGGTCGTCTTCGCCGCCCAGCCCTCCGTGCCCGAGACCCGCAAGGACCGCGTCTACCTGCTCGACCGCCTGATCCGGCACGCACGGCTGCACCCGGACCGCGAGGTCCTGCTGAAGCTGCGCTCCCGGCCCGGCGAACACACCACCCACATCGAGGAACTGCCCTATCAGAAGCTCGCGGAGAAGGCGGACGCACCCGCCAACTTCCGGCTGGTGTACGGGCACATGGGCGAGGTGCTGGACCGCACCGACCTGCTGGTCACGATCAGCTCCACGGCGGCGCTGGAGTCCCTGCACCGCCGCGTCCCCACCGTCGTCCTGACCGACCTCGGGGTGCGCGAGGCGCTCGGCAACCACCACTTCGTGGGCTCCGGTTGCCTGGCCTCCTGGGACCGGCTCGACGCCGGTCACGAGCCGGTGCCCGACCCGGCGTGGCTGGCCCGGCAGGGCGTCGCCGCCGACGGCTCGTACGAGACGGCCTTCGACGCCGCGCGCACCCGCATCGCCGAACTCCTCTCCGCCGCCCGGCTCCCGCGGCTCGCGCCCTACTACACGCCCGCCACTGCGCCCGGTTATCTGCCCGGCGTCCTCGCCCGCCACCACCTCGCCCCCGACGGCAGCCCCCTGCCCGGCGCACCCGCCGCCGACAAGGCGCCGAGCCCCGTACGGCAGATCGTGCGGCGCGCGGCCCGCGGCGCCTACCGCCACGGCGTCCAGCGCGTCGCACCCGTCATCCGGCGGATGGGGGAGCTGTGAGCGTCCCGAACCCCTCCCAAGGAGTACAGCCAATGTCCCAACCGGAAGCGGGCCAAGCGGCGCCGGTACGCCGCGTGCTCGCGGTGATCCCCGCACGCGGCGGCTCCAAGGGCGTGCCCGCCAAGAACCTCACCCCGGTCGGCGGTGTGCCCCTGGTGGCGCGCGCCGTGCGGGAGTGCCGGTCGGCCCGCCTCGTCACGGACGTCGTGGTCTCCACCGACGACACCGCGATCGCCGCGGCGGCCCGCGCGGCCGGTGCCGAGGTCGTCCTGCGGCCCGCCGCCATCGCCGGCGACACCGCCACCTCCGAGGCCGCGGTCCTGCACGCCATGGAGGCCCACGAGGCCCTGCACGGCGCCCCGGTCGACGTGGTGCTGCTCGTCCAGTGCACCAGCCCCTTCATCGTCCGGGAGGACATCGACGGCGTCGTCCGCGCGGTCGTCGAGAAGGGCGCGGACACGGCGCTGACCGTGGCCCCCTTCCACGGCTTCGTGTGGCGCGACGGCGACGACGAACCCGCCGCCCCGGTCGCGGCCGGCCCCGGACGCACCACCGCCGTGAACGGTACGGACACGCTCGTCGCCGGCACCGAGACCAGCGGCGGCTACGGCATCAACCACGACAAGTCCTTCCGCCCCCGCCGCCAGGACCGCCCCCAGGACCTCCTGGAGACCGGCGCCGTCTACGGCATGGACGCGACGGGCTTCCGCACCGCCCGGCACCGCTTCTTCGGGCGTACGGAACTCGTCCGCACCGACCCCGCGCGGGTGCTGGAGATCGACGACCCGCACGACCTCGCCCGCGCCCGCGCGCTGGCCCCCCTTCTCGATGCGGGCCGTCCCGGCTCGCTGCCGACCGCCGCGGACATCGACGCGGTCGTACTCGACTTCGACGGCACCCAGACCGACGACAGGGTGCTGATCGACTCCGACGGACGGGAGTTCGTCTCCGTGCATCGCGGGGACGGCCTCGGTGTCGCAGCCCTGCGCCGCAGCGGCCTGTCGATGCTGATCCTGTCCACGGAACAGAACCCGGTCGTCGCCGCCCGGGGCCGGAAGCTCAAGATCCCGGTCCTGCACGGCATCGACCGGAAAGACCTCGCACTGAAGCAGTGGTGCGAGGAGCAGGGCATCGCGCCTGAGCGCGTGCTCTACGTCGGCAACGACGTCAACGACCTTCCGTGCTTCGCCCTCGTGGGCTGGCCCGTGGCGGTCGCGAGCGCCCACGACGTCGTGCGCGGCGCCGCACGCGCGGTCACCACCGTCCCCGGCGGCGACGGCGCGATCCGAGAGATCGCCAGCTGGATCCTCGGCCCTTCTCTCGACTCCCTCGACAGGTAAGGAACATCTCCACCATGAGCACCAACTCCCGCCTCCGCACCTTCGGTTCGAAGACCGCCGGTCCGGGCCGGCCCGTCTACATCACCGGTGAGATCGGCATCAACCACAACGGTGACCTGGACAACGCCTTCAAGCTGATCGACGTGGCCGCCGAGGCCGGCTGCGACGCCGTCAAGTTCCAGAAGCGCACCCCCGAGATCTGCACCCCGCGCGACCAGTGGGACATCGAGCGCGACACCCCCTGGGGCCGCATGACCTACATCGACTACCGCCACCGCGTGGAGTTCGGCGAGGAGGAGTACCGCCGGATCGACGAGCACTGCCGGAAGCGCGGCATCGACTGGTTCGCCTCCCCGTGGGACACCGAGGCCGTCGCTTTCCTGGAGAAGTTCGACGTGCCCGCCCACAAGGTCGCGTCCGCGTCGCTGACCGACGACGAACTGCTGCGGGCCCTGCGCTCCACGGGCCGCACCGTCATCCTCTCCACCGGCATGTCGACGCCGAAGCAGATCCGGCACGCCGTCGAGGTCCTCGGCAGCGACAACATCCTGATGTGCCACGCCACGTCGACGTACCCGGCCCAGGCCGAGGAGCTCAACCTCCGCGTCATCAACACCCTCCAGGCCGAGTACCCCAACGTCCCGATCGGCTACTCCGGCCACGAGACGGGCCTGCAGACCACGCTCGCCGCGGTGGCCCTCGGCGCCGCCTTCGTCGAGCGTCACATCACCCTCGACCGCGCCATGTGGGGCTCCGACCAGGCCGCCTCCGTCGAGCCGCAGGGCCTGACCCGCCTCGTCCGCGACATCCGCACCATCGAGGCCTCCCTCGGCGACGGCGTCAAGAAGGTCTACGAGTCCGAGCTCGGCCCGATGAAGAAGCTGCGCCGGGTCTCGGGCGTCGTCGCGGAGGCGGAGATCGCCGCGGCGGCGGGCGAGCCGGTCGCGGTCTGATCACTCCCCCCACTTCCACCCTCACGGAAGCGACGGTCGTACGTCGATGAACCCCCGCGCCGGTTCCGCCGGCACCCGCCCGAAGAAGCCGGACACCCTCGCGTTCGTCGAGAGCCCGGTGCAACTCCTCAACGTGCTGGAGTGGGCACACACCCAAGGCCTCCGCACGGAGGAGGGCACTGCACCGGCACCCGGCGCGGGGCTCACGCTCGTCGTCCTCTCCCCGACCGACCCCATGACCCGAGGACAGCTGCGCCGCATGGCCGAACTGGCCCGCGACGAGGGCTACGAGGTCCGGTGGGAGGAGGCCCGGGGCGGCACGGCGGCCCCCTTCCACACCATCGGCGGCCTCTTCCGGCTGCTGCGCAGGGCCCGCCGCATCGTGATGGGCGACCCCTTCTCCCGTTACGTACAGCTGCTGTTGACCATCACCCGCGCCCGCGACCTGGTGGTCGTGGACGACGGCACGGCGACGATGGAGTTCATCGCCCAACTCGGCCGCGGCGAACGCTTGGTGCGCTGGCACCGGCGAGGCGGCCGGCCCGGCGCGCGCGATCTGCTGTTCGCGCCGGTGTCGGCTTCCGCGCGCCGCCGGCTGACCCCGGCCGGCCACCGCTCGGTCGAGGTCTTCTCCTCCATGCCGATCGACGCGGCGCCCGAGGGGGTCCGCGTCACCCCCAACGACTTCACCTGGACCCGGGCCCGCTTCGGCCCCCCGCGCATCACCAAGGGCGCGGACCTGGTGGGCACCTCGCTCGTCGAGACGGGCGTGGTCGACCCGGACCGCTACCTGGACGCGGTCCGCTCCCTGGCCGAGGCGCACGGCGCGACGCGCTACTTCGCCCACCGCCGCGAGAGCCCCGACAAGCTCCGCCACCTGGCCGCCGTGACGGGCCTGGAGATCGTCCGGCCCGACCTCCCCCTCGAACTGATCGCCCGCCGGGGCCCCATCGGCCGCACCATCCTGAGCTTCCCCTCGACCGTGGTCCACACCCTGCCGCTGGCCCTGGCCGGCACCGAGGTCCGCGTCGCCGTCTGCGACATCGACCCGACCTGGCTCACCCGGAACGCCTCCCCCCGCGCCCAGGGCTTCCTCTCCGGCGTCACCGGCACGGCCCGGGACGTCCACCGCCTCCCGGCGGTCGCGCACACCGCCCCTGCGTAGCGGCCCGGCGACAGGACGTCACCGCATCCCGGGGCCGATCTCGCGTGTGACTCGGTCGTCGGTGGTGTCCGGCGAGGTGCGGGCCCGATCTGTGGCACCGTGGAGGAGGGAATGGGCTCGGGCACCCCGAGCGTTGTTCTCCATGTGGGGCTCCGTGGGCCGTGCCCGGCGGAGCGGATCGAGAGCCGACCGTCCGACCGACGGAAGGGTCGATGGCGACCGAAGGGCCTGATCAAACGGCCTGGTTCAAGATCCAATCGCCCGGAGAGGCGGGCGAGTTTACCCAGCCCGGCCGATACCTATGCGCCGGGCGGCCAGATTTTCTTCCCCTAACGGGCTGAAGTTTTGTTGATCGTGGGTCGGCTGGCCGCCCGATCGCCCTACCCTTCAGAGGGTGAACCAACTGATGTCCCGAGAGTCCGAGGCCGACAAACCCGGAGAAGCAGTGCTTCCCGGTGCGCTGCCCGAGGCACTGCGCGCCGAACTCGTGGCCTTCCGCCGCGACTTGCACATGCACCCGGAGCTCGGCAACCAGGAGTTCCGTACGACCGCGGCGATCAAGGCCCGCCTGGAGCAGGCGGGTCTCGCGCCGCGCGTGCTCGACAGCGGCACCGGACTCGTATGTGACATCGGTCTCGGCGAGGGGGAGCGGCCCGGCGGCCGCCCCATGCTCGCCCTGCGCGCCGACCTCGACGCGCTGCCCATCCCGGACACCAAAGCGGACTGCGCGTACCGCTCGACCGTCCCGGACCGCGCCCACGCCTGCGGGCACGACGTGCACACGACCGTCGTGCTCGGCGCCGGCCTGGTCCTCGCCGAGCTGCACCGCACCGGGCGGCTGCCCCACCCCGTGCGGCTGGTCTTCCAGCCCGCCGAGGAGGTCCTGCCCGGCGGCGCGCTCGACGCCATCGAGTCCGGGGCGCTGGAAGGCGTCGGCCGGATCATCGCCGTGCACTGCGACCCGAAGGTGGACGCGGGGCGCATCGGCCTGCGGCACGGCCCGATCACGTCCGCGTGCGACCGGCTCGAAGTGTCACTGGACGGCCCCGGCGGCCACACCGCGCGGCCCCACCTCACCACCGACCTCGTCACCGCCGCCGCCCGCGTCGCCGTGGACGTCCCCGCCGTGGTCGGCCGCCGCGTCGACGCGCGCAGCGGACTCTCCGTGACCTGGGGGCGCATCGAGTCCGGCCACGCCTGCAACGTCATCCCGCAGCACGCCGAGCTGTCCGGGACCGTGCGGTGCCTGGATCTGGACGCCTGGCGGCAGGCGCCCGACCTGCTGCACGCGGCGATCGACGAGGTCGCCGCCCTGCACGGCGCCAAGTCGGAGATCAACTACGTCCGCGGCGTCCCGCCCGTCGTCAACGACCCGGTCGTCGCCGACCTGCTGCGCGACGCCATGACCGCCCGCCTCGGACCGCACTCCGTCGAGGACACCACGCAGAGCCTGGGCGGCGAGGACTTCTCCTGGTACCTGGAGCAGGTGCCCGGCGCGATGGCCAGGCTCGGTGTGCGCACGCCCGGCGAGCGCGGTGGCCGCGACCTGCACCAGGGCGACTTCGACGCCGACGAATCGGCGATCAAGGTGGGCGTGGAGCTCTTCACGGCGGCGGCCCTCCTGGACGCGGCGGCCTAGGGGGGGTGCCGTTCGGATCCATTCGGGTCCGCGGCGCCTGGCACGGCACCCCGCCGCGGTGTCGCGCCACCCGAGTACGCCCGGCACGCGGGTCGTGCTCCGCCTTGCGACGCACCGCACCGGGCGCCGCGGCCTGATCCGAGCCGATCCCGGCGACACCCCCTGGCCGGAACGGCCGACGGCCCGGGACCCGCGGGCCCGCGGGCGAGGGCCGCGGGCGCTCCGGTCGCGCCCTCCGCCCTCCCGCAGTAGCGTGAGCAGCGGTTGGACACAGCCACTCGCGCCGTCACGCAGACTTCACCCCCGCATGCACGGCGTGGCGGCCGCGAGGGCGGTTGTGTCCGCAGAAGCGGCCCATTCGAGCTCTCGGTTCACAAGGACGTAACCGGCCATCGGCACGAATGGGTAACGGCCGGGGGAACCCCGTTCCCTCCAGGGTCTACGCGCGTTAATGTGCGCCGAACTCAGCACCCACTGCGGGGCTTTGGAGAAGGGGAACTTCGGATGCGTCGTATTTCCAGCCTGACCCGTGTCGCGGTGGGGGTCGCGTCGCTCGCACTCGCGGCCACGGCCTGCGGCGGTACCAGTGACGAAGGCGACAGCGGCGGCGAGAGCAAGGGCGACAAGGGCCTCGCCATCGCGTACGACATCGGCGGCAAGGGCGACCAGTCCTTCAACGACGCCGCGTTCGCCGGCCTGGAGAAGGCGCAGAAGGAGTTCGGCTACAAGACGGCCGACATCGAGCCCAACGAAGGCGAGACCGACGCCGACAAGGAGCAGCGCCTGGCCTCGCTGGCCAAGCAGGGCTACAACCCCGTGATCGGCATCGGCTTCGCCTACGGTCCCGCGATGGAGAAGGTCGCGGCGAAGTACCCGAAGACCAGCTTCGGCATCGTGGACTCGGTCGTCGAGGGCAAGAACGTCGCGTCCCTCGTCTTCGCCGAGCAGGAGGCCTCCTACCTCGCCGGTGTCGCGGCCGCCAAGGCCACCAAGTCGAACACCGTCGGCTTCGTGGGCGGTGTGGACGTCCCGCTGATCCACAAGTTCGAGGCGGGCTACAAGCAGGGCGTCCAGGACACCAACTCCAAGGTCAAGGTGCTCTCGCAGTACCTCACCCAGACGGCGGAGGAGGGCGGCTTCTCCAGCCCCGACAAGGGCAAGGCCGCGGCCGAGGGCCAGATCGAGAAGGGTGCCGACGTCCTCTACGCGGCTGCCGGCCTCTCCGGCCAGGGCGTGATCGAGGCCGCCGCCAAGAACAAGGTGTGGGCGATCGGCGTCGACTCCGACCAGTACAACCAGAAGGCGCTGGCCACCTACAAGGACTACATCCTGACCTCCGCGCTCAAGGACGTCGGCGGCTCGGTGTACGCGCTGGCCAAGTCGGTCCACGACGGCAAGCCGCTGAACGGCACGCAGACGTTCGACCTGAAGGTCGACGGCGTGGGCCTCGCCGACAGCAACCCGAAGATGGCGGAGATCCCCGGCCTCACCGACGCGGTGGCCAAGGCCAAGGAAGGCATCGTCGACGGCACCATCAAGGTCAAGACCGAGTAGTGCCGGTGACGGGCTGACGCCCGTCGGCGCCCTCGCGGGCGAACACGGCCGAAGCGGTACGGAGCGGGGGGGGGGGGGGGGGGGGGAGCACTGGCGCGCACTCTCCGCCGCGGTGCGTCCTACAACAACACCCCACTCGCGCGGCGCCGCGCGGGTCGTGGGGCGGG
>NZ_JBVHPY010000023.1:0-16066 GCF_055567695.1 Streptomyces sp. NPDC026417 | reverse complement strand
CGGTCCACCCCCCCCCCTCCCCCCCCCCCCCCCCCCCCCCCGCCCCCCCCCCCCCCCCCCCCCCCCCCCCCCCCCCCCCCCCCCCCCCCCCCCCCGCTCCCGTGCGTCGGCGGCAGGTCACCCAACGCCACCGCGCCTTTGCGGTAGGCAAGCCTTTCGTCCGGTGAACAGGTGGCGTCGGGCACAGCCGCATAACAAGGTGGACAGAAGGGGTTTTCTAGTTGGTCTACGCGCGTTAATCTGCGGCGAAGCCAGCGCCGAAGACGATCCGCCAGGCGCTTGTACGACAGGAGCACAACACATGCGCCGGGTTCCCCGCATCGCGCTCGCAGGCGCTGCGACCGCCTCTCTCGCCCTCGCTCTCTCCGCGTGCGGAGGCACCTCGACCTCCGGCTCGTCGGACTCGAAGGGCGACAAGGGCCTCGCCATCGCCTACGACGTCGGCGGCAAGGGCGACCAGTCCTTCAACGACGCCGCGTTCGCCGGCCTGGAGAAGGCGAAGAAGGAGTTCGGCTACAAGACGGCCGACCTCGAGCCCACCGACGGCGAGACGGACGCGGACAAGACCCAGCGCCTGGTCTCGCTGGCCAAGCAGGGCTACAACCCGGTCGTCGGCATCGGCTACGCCTACGCGCCCGCCGTCAAGGAGGCCGCGGCCAAGTACCCCGACACGACCTTCGGCATCGTCGACGACTCCACCATCGAGGCGAAGAACGTCGCGGACCTGGTCTTCTCCGAGCAGGAGGCCTCCTACCTCGCCGGTGTCGCGGCCGCCAAGGCCACCAAGTCGAACACCGTCGGCTTCGTGGGCGGTGTGGACATCCCGCTGATCCACAAGTTCGAGGCGGGCTACAAGCAGGGCGTCCAGGACACCAACCCGAAGGTCAAGGTGCTCTCGCAGTACCTCACCCAGACGGCGGACGAGGGCGGCTTCTCCAGCCCCGACAAGGGCAAGACCGCCGCCGAGGGCCAGATCGAGAAGAAGGCGGACGTCGTCTACGCGGCGGCCGGCCTCTCCGGCCAGGGTGTCATCGAGGCCGCTTCCGCCAACAAGGTGTGGGCGATCGGCGTCGACTCCGACCAGTACAAGCAGGCGGCCCTGGGCAAGTTCAAGGGCGCCATCCTGACCTCGGCGACCAAGGACGTCGCCAAGGCGGTGTACAACCTCGCGAAGTCGGTCGAGGACGGCAAGCCCGAGAGCGGTATCGTCAGGGGCGATCTGAAGTCCGGCGAGGTGGGCCTCGCCGACTCCAACCCGGAGTTCAAGAGCAACACCGCTGTCCAGGATGCCGTCAAGGCAGCCAAGGAGAAGATCATCAGCGGCGAGATCAAGGTCAAGTCCAGCTGACGAGCAAGACCTCAGGAGCAGCTATGCGGCCTCGGGACAGGTGCGAGCGGGTGTGTCACGCCGCCCGCACCTTCCCGGAGCCGCCTAGTAACCGCGGGGTTACGTCCGCTCAACGGGATACGGGGAGCCTGGCCCCCGTATCCCGTTCTCGCGGCGCGTCGCCCCTTTCGTTGCCGTAGGGGCGCTACGCGCGTAGACGACCCCCTTTCCCTCAGGAGAGTGCGCCATCAACGCGTCCAGCAGCCCTCCGGCCGACGCGGTCGACGGTCAGCCGACCGCTGTCGAACTCGCCGGGATCACCAAGCGTTTTCCCGGCGTCGTGGCCAACCACGACATCCACCTCAGCGTCCGCAAGGGCACGGTCCACGCCCTCGTCGGTGAGAACGGTGCCGGCAAGTCGACGCTGATGAAGATCCTCTACGGCATGCAGAAGCCGGACGAGGGCACCATCGCCGTCGACGGCACGCAGGTCGCCTTCTCGTCGCCCGGGGACGCCATCGCCCGCGGCATCGGCATGGTCCACCAGCACTTCATGCTCGCCGACAACCTCACGGTCCTCGAGAACGTCGTCCTCGGCAGCGAGAAGCTGTACGGCATCGGCGGCCGGGCCCGCCGCAAGATCGTGGAGCTCTCCGAGCGCTACGGCCTCGACATCCGCCCCGACGTCCTGGTCGAGGAGCTCGGCGTCGCCGACCGCCAGCGCGTGGAGATCCTCAAGGTCCTCTACCGCGGCGCCCGCATCCTCATCCTGGACGAGCCCACCGCGGTGCTCGTCCCGCAGGAGGTCGACGCGCTCTTCGCCAACCTGCGCGAGCTCAAGGCCGAGGGCCTGTCGGTCGTCTTCATCTCCCACAAGCTCGGCGAGGTCCTCTCGGTCGCCGACGACATCACGGTGATCCGGCGCGGTACGACCGTCGGCACCGCCGTGCCGTCCGAGACCACCCCCCGCCAGCTCGCCGAACTGATGGTGGGCAGCGAGCTGCCGACCCCGGAGACCGCGGAATCCACGGTCACCGACCGCGCCGTGATCGAGGTGGAGGACCTGACGGTCTTCGCCAAGGGCTCGGTGTCGATGGGCAAGGGCTCGGCGGGCCTGCTCATGGACCAGGTGGAGCGGGGCGCCGTGCGGCTCGTGCTCGACCACGTCTCCTTCACCATCCACGCCGGCGAGGTGATGGGCATCGCCGGTGTCGAGGGCAACGGCCAGACCGAGCTCATCGACGCCCTGATCGGCCTCAAGGGCGCCGACTCCGGCGCCATCCGCTTCGCGGGCGAGGACATCACCGCCTGGTCGACGCGCAAGCGCCGCGAGGGAGGCATCGGCTACATCCCCGAGGACCGCCACCGGCACGGCCTGCTCCTGGAGGCCCCCCTCTGGGAGAACCGCATCCTCGGCCACGTCACCGAACGGCCCAACGCCAAGGGCATCTGGCTGGACCCGAAGGGCGCCCAGGCCGACACCCGCCGGATCGTTCAGGAGTACGACGTCCGCACCCCCGGCATCGACGTCACCGCGGCCTCCCTGTCCGGCGGCAACCAGCAGAAGCTGATCGTCGGCCGGGAGATGAGCCACGAGCCGCGCTTCCTGATCGCCGCCCACCCCACCCGCGGCGTGGACGTCGGCGCGCAGGCGCAGATCTGGGACCAGATCCGTGCCGCCCGCCGCGAAGGCCTCGCGGTGCTGCTGATCTCCGCCGACCTGGACGAGCTGATCGGCCTGTCCGACACGCTCCGGGTGATCTACAACGGCAAGCTGGTCGCGGACGCCGACCCGGCCACCATCACCCCGGAGGAGCTCGGCTCGGCCATGACCGGCGCCGCCTCCGGACACCTCGAGAACGAAGAGCTCGCAGAGCAGCTCGAAGAGCAGGCAGACGCCCCGGAAGACGAGGCCCGCTGATGAAGAAGTTCGACAAGGAGCGCGTGCTCCTCGCGGTGGCCGGACCGGTCATCGCGCTCGTCGTGGCCGTGGCGCTGACCTCGGTCGTGCTGCTCGCCTCGGGGAAGAACCCGATCGAGCCCTACACGCTCATGTTCGAGCAGGCCACGTTCTCGGACATCCAGGTCCTGATCATCAACCAGGCCTCGCTGTACTACATCGCGGCACTGGCGGTGGCCATCGGCTTCCGCATGAACCTGTTCAACATCGGCGTGGACGGCCAGTACCAGCTGGCCGCCATGATGGCCGCGATCGTCGGCGCGCACGTCGCGCTGCCGGCGGCGCTGCAGGTCCCGCTGCTGATCCTGACCGCGATCCTCACCGGTGCCTTCTGGTCCGGCATCGCCGGTGTCCTCAAGGTCACCCGGGGCGTCAGCGAGGTCGTCGCGACGATCATGCTCAACGCGATCGCGACCGCGCTCATCGCCTACATGTGGCTGCCCGACGTCTTCGGCGTCAAGGTCGGCAACAACAACACCACCGGCGAGATGCACGAGTCGGGCTGGGTGCCCGGCTTCGACATGGGCGCCTCCGGCGAGATCTACGGCATGGTGGTCCTCGCGGTGGTGCTCGGCATCGGCTACTGGGTCGTCCTCAACCGCACCCGGTTCGGCTTCGACCTGCGCGCCTCGGGCGCCTCGGAGAGCGCGGCCGCGGCCAGCGGCGTGGACCCCAAGCGCATGGTGCTCACCGCCATGCTGGTCTCCGGCGGCATCGCCGGCCTCGCCGGCCTGCCGATCCTGCTCGGCTCCACCCACACGTTCAGCCTGAACTTCCCGACCGGCATCGGCTTCCTGGGCATCGGCATCGCCCTCCTCGGCCGCAACAGCCCGACCGGCATCGCCTTCGCGGCCCTGCTGTGGGCCTGGCTGGACAAGGCCTCTCCCGAACTCGACTTCCACGGGTACGACAAGGAGATCGCGGTCATCATGCAGGGCCTGATCGTGATCGCGGTCGTCGTCTCCTACGAAGCCGTGCGCGAGTGGGGCCTGCGCCGCCAGCAGCGCCGCGTCGGCGCGGAAATCGCCGCCGGCAACGTCCTCGGCGCCTCCAACAACACCCAGAAGGAGGTGGCTGGCCGATGACCACCGCAACCGCTGTCAACCAGCCCTCGCTGCAGCCCGCAGCACCCCGCGGCCGCCGCCTGTCGCTCCCCGTCCTCCTGCTCGTCATCGCGGGCGGCCTGGCGCTGACGTCGATCGTCCGCATCATCACCGGCGCCGACGGCATCACCAACGTCAGCCAGATGTCGACCGCCCTGCAGTTGGCCGTCCCGATCGGCCTCGCCGGTCTCGGCGGACTGTGGGCCGAGCGCTCCGGCGTCGTCAACATCGGCCTCGAGGGCATGATGATCCTCGGCACCTGGTTCGGCGCCTGGGCCGGCTACCAGTGGGGCCCCTGGACCGGCGTCCTGGTGGGCATCGTCGGCGGCTGCCTCGGCGGCCTGCTGCACGCGATCATCACGGTCACCTTCAACGTCAACCACATCGTCTCCGGTGTGGCCATCAACATCCTGGCGCTCGGCGCCACCCGCTACCTGTCCCCGCTCGCCTTCGAGGGCGTTCAGGGCGGTTCGGCCAAGCAGTCCCCGCCGGTCGAGACGCTGGGCCACTTCACGGTGCCCGGGCTCTCCGACTGGCTGACCACCCTGAACTCCAAGGGCTGGTTCTTCGTCTCGGACATCGCGGGTCTGCTCGGCGGTCTGGTCACCAACGTGTCGTGGCTGACCCTGATCGCCATCGCGCTCATCCCCGGGACCTGGTGGATCCTGTGGCGCACCTCGTTCGGCCTGCGCCTGCGGTCCTGCGGCGAGAACCCGGTCGCCGCCGAGTCGCTCGGTGTGAACGTCTACAAGTACAAGTACATCGCCGTCATCATCTCGGGCGGTCTGGCCGGTCTCGGCGGCGTCTTCCTGTCCATCGTCGCCAACCCCTTCTACCTGGAGGGGCAGACCAGTGGCCGCGGCTACATCGGTCTCGCCGCGATGATCTTCGGCAACTGGATGCCGGGCGGACTCGCCCTCGGCGCGGGCCTGTTCGGCTACACCGACAGCCTCAACCTGCGCGGCGGTTCGGCGAACGTCCACGCGCTGCTGCTGCTCGGCGCGATCCTGCTGGTCATCGGTGCCGTCTGGCTGGTGATCCGCAAGAAGTACGTGCCGGCCGTGATCACCCTCGTCGTCGGCGGCCTGGTCTTCGCCTGGTACGCCGGCACCAACGAGGTGCCGAACCAGGTCGTCTCCGCCACCCCCTACGTCATCACGCTCCTCGTCCTGTCGCTGTCCGCGCAGCGCCTGCGCATGCCGAAGGCGGACGGTATGCCGTACCGGAAGGGCCAGGGCAAGTGACGTCCGCGGAGGGCGCTCCCGGGACCGGCCCCGAGGCCGGCTCCGGGACCGCGGCGGCCGTCGACTGGGACGCCCTGCGCCGGGTCGCGCGGGACGCCATGGCCCGCGCGTACGCCCCCTACTCGGGCTACCCGGTCGGGGTCGCGGCCCTCGTCGACGACGGCCGGACGGTCTCCGGGTGCAACGTCGAGAACGCCTCCTACGGACTCGGGCTCTGCGCCGAATGCGGCCTGGTCTCCGAGCTCCAGAACACCGGCGGCGGCCGGCTGACGCACTTCACCTGCGTCGACGGTCGCGGCGAGGTCCTGGTGCCGTGCGGGCGGTGCCGCCAGCTGCTCTTCGAGTTCGGCGGGCCCGGCCTGCTGCTGGAGACCCCGGCGGGGATCCTGCCGCTCTCCGAGATGCTGCCGCAGGCCTTCGGGCCGGAGCACCTCACCAAGTAATTCCCCCGCGGCCCCTCCGGAGTGTCCGGAGGGGCCGCTGCTCTTCGGAAGGAAAGCCATGGCCATGGACGCCATCTCCGTCATCCGCACCAAGCGGGACCGCGGTGAGTTCAGCGACGAGCAGATCGACTGGGTCATCGACGCGTACACCCGCGGCGAGGTCGCCGACTACCAGATGGCCGCCCTCAACATGGCGATCCTGCTCAACGGCATGAACCGCCGCGAGATCGCCCGCTGGACCGCCGCGATGATCGCCTCGGGCGAGCGCATGGACTTCTCCTCACTGTCCCGCCCGACCGCCGACAAGCACTCCACCGGCGGTGTCGGCGACAAGATCACGCTGCCGCTCGCGCCCCTCGTCGCGGCGTGCGGTGCCGCCGTCCCGCAGCTGTCGGGCCGCGGCCTCGGCCACACCGGCGGCACCCTGGACAAGCTGGAGTCGATCCCCGGCTGGCGGGCGCTGCTCTCCAACGAGGAGATGCTCTCCGTCCTGGACGAGGTCGGCTCGGTCATCTGCGCCGCCGGCGACGGCCTCGCGCCCGCCGACAAGAAGCTGTACGCCCTGCGCGACGTCACCGGCACCGTCGAGGCCATTCCGCTGATCGCCTCCTCGATCATGTCGAAGAAGATCGCCGAGGGAACGGGCTCGCTCGTCCTGGACGTGAAGGTCGGCACCGGCGCCTTCATGAAGACCATCGAGGACGCCCGCGAACTCGCCTCCACGATGGTCGGACTCGGCACCGACCACGGCGTGAAGACGGTCGCGCTGCTCACCGACATGTCGACCCCGCTCGGACTGACCGCGGGCAACGCCCTCGAAGTCCGCGAATCGGTCGAGGTGCTGGCGGGCGGCGGCCCGGCGGACGTCGTCGAGCTCACCCTCGCGCTGGCCCGCGAGATGCTCGACGCGGCGGGCGTGAAGGACGCCGACCCGGCCAAGGCGCTCGCCGACGGCTCCGCGATGGACGCCTGGCGCCGCATGATCGCCGCGCAGGGCGGCGACCCCGACGCCCCGCTGCCGACCTCGCGCGAGCAGCACGTCGTCAAGGCGCCGTCCTCCGGTGTCCTGACCCGCCTCGACGCGTACGACGTCGGCGTGGGCGCCTGGCGCCTGGGTGCCGGACGGGCGCGCAAGGAGGACCCGGTCCAGGCCGCCGCGGGCATCGAACTGCACGCCAAGCCCGGCGACACGGTCACCGCGGGCCAGCCGCTGCTCACCCTGCACACCGACACCCCCGAGCGCTTCCCGTACGCGCTGGAGGCGGTGGAGGGCTCCTTCGACATCGCGGCGGCGGGCACCGGCTTCACGCCGTCCCCGATCGTGCTGGAGCGGATCGCCTGATCCGTACGTTCCCGGAAGGGGCCGGTGCCTCGGCACCGGCCCCTTCCGCCGTGCCGGGCGCTCAGCCCAGCAACGCGGCGACCACCACCAGCACCGGCACGGACAGGACCGTCGACAGCAGGATCGACTCACGGGCGAGCACCTCGCCGGTCCCGTACCGGGAGGCGTAGGTGAAGAGGTTCTGCGCCGCGGGCAGCGCCGAGGTGACGACGACGTCGAGCAGCGGTGCCCCCGTCAGCCCGAAGGCACCCGCGGCGAGCGCCCAGGCCACCAGGGGCTGGCCCACCGACTTCAGCGCGACGGAGAGCAGTACCGGGTGGCGGTCGGAGCCACGGCCGGGCATCGTGCTCCCGCACAGCGAGATGCCGAACGCCAGCAGCACCGCGGGCACCGACATGTTCCCGATCAGCGTCAGCGGGTCCAGGACCGGGCCCGGCACCTCCAGGCCGCTCGCCGACACGGCGACCCCGGCGAGGGAGCCGACCGCGACGGGATTGCGCAGCGGCGTCAGCAGCAGGCGCCAGAGCGGCTCCTTGCCGTCCTTGCCCGCCAGGTCGAGCACGGTCAGCGCGACCGGCGTCACCCCGACCAGCTGGAACAGCAGCACGGGTGCCACGAGCGAGGCGTCCCCGAGGACGTACACCGCGATCGGGATGCCGAGGTTGCCGGAGTTGACGTAGCTGGAGCACAGGGCGCCGATGGTCGTCCGCCCGACACCCCAGCGCCGGGCGGCACCCACGGCGACGAAGACCCCGGCCGCCGCGGCCGTGCTCAGCGCCGTGACCAGGAGGCGGCTGGAGAAGACCACGGACAGGTCGGCCCCGGCGAGCGTCGTGAACAGCAGCGCGGGCGAGGCCACGTGGAAGGCGAGCTTCGTCAGCACCTCGCGCCCGTTCTCCCCGAGGTGGCCGCGGCGGCCGATGACATAGCCGACCACGATGACGACGGCGATGACGCCGAAGCCCGTCAGCACCCCCTGCACGGCACCCCCCGGAGGGCGAAGAGGCCGTCGGCTATCGCGGGAGGAGCTGATTCATGGGGCACACATCCAACCCTCCGGGCAGGTCCGGCCCCGGGTCAACGTGATCCTCGTCGTGGACGCGCCGCACCGGCCCGTCGGCTCCCGATGAGTTCCGCGGCCCCGAACGGTCTACTGATCGTGGATGCCACGACACCCGCCGTACTCGCGCTGCCGGGCCCCGTCCCCCGGGACGAGGTGCCCCGGCTCTGCGACCGCGTGCGCGCACATCTGGAGGCGACCGGGGCCGGGGTCGTGGTCTGCGACGTCGCCGGGCTGGGGCCGCCCGGTCTCGCGGCCGTCGACGCCCTGGCCCGGCTGCAGCTGACCGCCCGGCGCGCCGGAGGGCGGATACGGCTGAGGAACGCCGACCCGGCACTGCGCGGGCTACTCGACCTGGTCGGTCTCCGCTTCGAGTCGGAGGGGCAGCCCGAAGAGCGGGAACCAGCGGGCGGTGTCCAGGAAGCAGTGGAACCCGGTGATCCGCCCCTTTGAGATCTCCAGCGCCTGCACCGCCCACGGCACGAAGCCGCCCGACTCCGGGTCCGGCTTGTACTGGGCGAACCCCGGCAGGCCGTTGACCTCGACCGGCACCAGGCGGGAGCCGGCACAGGCGGCGCCCAGCGTCGTCATGAAGCCGGTGATGTCGTCCGTGCCGCGCAGCCACAGGTCGAACGGCGGCATCGTCATGATCGCGTCTTCGTGCAGCAGGGCCGTCAGGGCCGCCATGTCATAGCCCTCGAAGGCCGCCATGTAGCGCTCCAGGAGCTTCTGCTGCTCCTCGTCGAGGGGGTCGGAAGTGGCGGCTTCGGCGCCCTCGCCCGCGCTGTCGGCGAGGGTCGCGCGGGCCCGCTGCAGCGCGCTGTTCACCGAGGCGACCGAGGTGTCCAGCAGCTCGGCGACCTCGCTCGCCTTCCACGCGAGGACCTCGCGCAGGATGAGCACGGCCCGCTGCTTGGGCGGCAGCTGCTGCAGGGCGGCCATGAAGGCGAGACGCACCGACTCCTTCGCCACCGCGGCCTCGGCCGGATCGCTGATCGCGGGCAAGACGCGCCCGTCCGGCATCGGCTCCAGCCAGGTGTGGTCCGGGCGCGGGTTCAGCGCCGCCTGGGCGAGCGGGGAGGGAGCCGTCAGATCCATCGGGCGCGCCCTTCGGTTCCCCGCGTTCAGCATGTCCAGGCAGACGTTCGTGGCGATCCGGTAGAGCCAGGAGCGCATCGAGGAGCGGCCCTCGAACTTGGCGTAGCTGCGCCAGGCGCGGACCATCGTGTCCTGCACCGCGTCCTCGGCCTCGAAGGAGGAGCCGAGCATCCGGTAGCAGTAACCGGTCAGCTCGACCCGGTGCTTCTCCAGCCGGACGTCCAGATCTGCGGTCGCCGTACCCTCACTCATCGCCAACCCACCCCTGTGGCTCTGTCCGTCGCACCTTTGCGCCAGCACTTCGGAAGCTACCGCAGCCCACTGACAATGGCCCCCGGAGTGGCGAAATACCTGCTCGGAGGGGGTGCGCGGAGCGTCGTCCCCGCGCCCCCGGTGGCCGGGGCGCGGGGAGGCCGGGGCTCAGCGGGCCGGGACCGGCTCGCGGCGGGAGTGGACCCGGGCCGCGTGGGAGCCGAACACGGTGATGGAGACGACGCCGAGCACGGCGAGGAGCCCGAGCGCCACCGTCCCGGCCCAGCCGCCGGCGTGGAAGGCGACGGCGCCGAGCGTGCTGCCCGCGCTGGATCCCACGTAGTAGGCGGACTGGTAGAGCGCCGATGCCTGGGCGCGGCCGTGCGTGGCCGTGTGGCTCACCGCGGAGGACGCGACCGCGTGGCCCGCGAAGAACCCCGCGGTGATCAGGACCAGGCCGAGCAGCACCAGGGGGAGCGAGCCGGCCAGGGACAGCAGCAGGCCGGCGGCCGTCGTGCCGCCCGCGAGGTACAGCGAGCCGCGCCGGCCGAGCCGGGCGACCAGCCTGCCCGCCGTGGACGCCGACACCGTACCGACGAGATAGACCAGGAAGACCGAGCCCACGATGCCCTGCGGGAGCGAGAACGGCGCCTCGGTGAGCCGGTAGCCGATCACCGTGTAGACCCCGCCGAACACCGTCATGAACAGCGCGCCGATCGCGTACAGCCGGCACAGCAGCGGGTTCGCGAGGTGGCCGCGGACCGTGCGGACCAGGGCGCCGGGCCGCAGCGAACCGGGAGCGAAGTGCCGGGGCGCCGGGAGCAGCAGCCGGAAGGCGACCGCGCACGCCACCGCCAGCAGGCCGATCACGCCGACGGCGACCCGCCAGCCCCACTCCTGCGCCACCCAGCCGGTGATCACCCGGCCGCTCATCCCACCGACGCTGTTGCCCGCCACGAACAGGCCGATCGCGGTGATCAGCGCCTTCGGCCGGACCTCCTCCGCCAGGTACGCGGTCGCCGACGCGGGCAGCCCGGCCAGCGCCGCGCCCTGCACCGCCCGCAGCGCGACCAGCGCGCCGAGCGAGGGAGCGAAGGGGACCAGCAGACCCACCGACACGGCGATCGCCAGTGACGCCGTCATCATCGTCCGGCGGCCGAACCGCTCGGACAGCGCGCTCATCGGCAGCACGAACAGCGCCAGCGCGCCGGTCGCGGCCGACACCGTCCAGCTCGCCTCGCTCGCGGTGACGCCGAAGTCGCCGGAGACGAGCGGGAGGAGGGCCTGGGTGGAGTAGAGGAGCGCGAAGGTCGCGACACCCGCGAGGAAGAGGGCGAGGCTCATCCGGCGGTAGCCGGGGCCGCCCGGGGCCATGCGGGAGTCGGGGGCGCCGGTGGCACCGGGGAATCGGGGAGCGGGGACGGACGGGACGGCGCCCACGGTGGTGGACGCCTGGGTACTGGCGGAAGGCATGCTCCGAACGTAGGCAGCCCGCACTCATCCGTCCAATGCATGGAAACTCCATAATCGTTCCCATGGCGCATCAGCAGAGGTCAGAAGGTCACCTGTCACCGTCCAGTGACACAGAAGACATCGTGGCGGTGCTCGCGCCGCGGCTCGCGTACTTCGCCGGGGTCGCCCGCACCGAGCACGTGACGCGGGCCGCGCAGGAGATGCAGGTGCCGCAGTCGACGCTGTCCCGGGCGATGGTCCGCCTGGAACAGGACCTCGGGGTGGAGCTGTTCGCCCGCCGCGGCCGGACGGTCTCCCTCACCCCGGCCGGCCGTACGTTCCTCGGCTCCGTCGAGCGGGCCCTCGCCGAGATCGAGCGCGCCGCCGAGGAGGTCCGCGCGGACGCCGATCCCGCCACCGGCAAGGTCGCCTTCGGCTTCCTGCACACCATGGGCTCCGAAACGGTGCCCGGGCTCATCCGCGCCTTCCGCGTCGACCACCCGCGCGTCCGCTTCAGCCTCGTCCAGAACTACGGCGAGGCGATGATCGAGCGGCTGCGCTCCGGCGAGCTGGACCTGTGCCTGACCTCACCGGTGCCGGACGCGCCCGACCTGGTGGGCCGCCGTCTCGACGAACAGAAGCTGCGGCTCGTGGTGCCGGCGGACCACCGGCTCGCCGCCCGCAGGCGGATCCGGCTCGCCGAGGCCGCCGACGAGACCTTCGTGACCCTCGAACCGGGCTACGGCCTGCGCCGTATCACCGACGACCTCTGCGGGCAGGCGGGGTTCAAACCGCGGATCGCCTTCGAGGGGGAGGAGGCGGAGACGCTGCGCGGGCTGGTCGCCGCGGGCCTCGGCGTCGCCCTGCTGCCGCCACCGGCCGTGCCGCGGCCGGGAGTTGTCGAACTGACGGTGACCGCACCGCGCGCGGCCCGCGAGATCGGCGTCGCCTGGCTCGACGGCCGTCCCGACACCCCGCCGGTGGCCGCCTTCAAGAAGTTCCTGCTCTCCCGGCGCGGGCGGCTCCTGCCGGACTGAGACGGCCGCACCGGGCGCCGTCCCGCGCCGAGTTGCCCCTCAGTGGCGCAGGGACCGGCCGAATCCGGCCGCCAGCGGCATCCGCAGCCCCAGCGGCGGCGGTGCCGCGAACGCGTCCTGCACCGGCCGCGAGAAGCCGCGTGCGAACAGTGCACCCATGACGAAGTCCTCGGCGAGCGAGCGGACTTCGGCCCGGTGCTGGTGGAGCGAGTGCCCGTCCGAGTGGACCTCGAAGCGGCAGATGTCGCGGTTGGCCTTCTTCGCGCGCGCCGCGAGCCGGAACGACAGCTCCGGGTCGGTGCGCTCGTCGTTCGTGCCGTGCACGATCAGCACCCGCCGGCCGGCCAGGTGCTTCACCGGTTCGGGGGGCGCGGCCACGTCCTCCTCGGGCAGCCACGGGGCTATCGCCAGCACGGAGTTGACGGCCGGATGCCCGGCCGAGCGCAGGGCCGCGCGGGCGCCCATGTCCACTCCGGCGAGGCAGACCGGGACGTCCCCGTACCGGCGTACGGCCTCGTCGGCGGCCCAGGTCGCGTCGTGCGCGAGGTGCGCCTGCGTGCCGTTCCAGCCGCGGTAGCGGTAGTGCACCACGTGCGCGGCCAGACCCTCGCCGCGTCCCGCCGCCGTGAGACGGCGCCCCAGGGCTCGTACGGAGGCCGCCGCCATCCACGGTGACGGCTTGCGTTCGGAGGTTTCGTCGCCGCCCGGGAGCAGCAGCACCACGCCGCTCACCGCCGTCGGCTCCGGGCCGAGCGCCCTCCCCAGCCGGGCCCTGCGTACCGGCGTCGCTTGCTGTGCCATGACAGAACAGTGTCAGAAGCAAGGGTGTACGCCATCCGTCCCGGGGGTCACCTTTGGGTATCGACGGATCGCCGTGCCGAGAGATCTACGCGCGTAGGCGCTAGAGTGCGGAAATGACGAGCCAGCACCCGAACACCCCGAGCTCGGAGCAGATCCGCCGGGCGCCCAAGGTCCTGCTGCACGACCACCTCGACGGGGGCCTGCGCCCCGGCACGATCGTCGACCTGGCCCGCGAGACGGGCTACGCCCAGCTCCCCGAGTCCGACCCCGACAAGCTCGGCCTGTGGTTCCGCGAGGCCGCCGACTCCGGTTCCCTGGAGCGGTATCTGGAGACCTTCGCCCACACCTGTGCCGTCATGCAGACCCGTGCGGCGCTGGTCCGGGTCGCCGCCGAGTGCGCCGAGGACCTCGCCGAGGACGGAGTCGTCTACGCCGAAGTCCGGTACGCGCCCGAGCAGCACCTGGAGGCCGGGCTCACCCTCGAAGAGGTCGTCGAGGCCGTCAACCAGGGTTTCCGCGAGGGCGAGAAGCGCGCCCGGGAGAACGGGCACCGGATCCGGGTGGGCGCCCTGCTGACCGCCATGCGGCACGCCGCCCGCGCCCTGGAGATCGCCGAACTCGCCAACCGCTACCGCGATCTGGGCGTCGTCGGCTTCGACATCGCCGGCGCGGAGGCGGGGTTCCCGCCCACCCGGCACCTGGACGCGTTCGAGTACCTCAAGCGCGAGAACAACCACTTCACCATCCACGCGGGCGAGGCCTTCGGACTGCCGTCGATCTGGCAGGCGCTCCAGTGGTGCGGGGCCGACCGGCTCGGCCACGGCGTGCGGATCATCGACGACATCGAGGTCCGCGAGGACGGCTCCGTGCAGCTGGGCCGCCTCGCCTCGTACGTCCGCGACAAGCGCATCCCGCTGGAGCTGTGCCCCAGCTCCAATCTGCAGACCGGCGCCGCCGACTCGTACGCCGCCCATCCGATCGGGCTGCTGCGGCGGCTGCACTTCCGGGCGACCGTGAACACGGACAACCGGCTCATGTCCGGTACGAGCATGAGCCGCGAATTCGAGCACCTTGTCGAGGCGTTCGGTTATTCGCTCGACGATCTCCAGTGGTTCTCGGTCAATGCTATGAAGTCAGCATTCATTCCTTTCGATGAACGACTGGCGATGATCAGCGACGTGATCAAGCCCGGTTATGCCGAGCTGAAGTCCGAATGGCTGTTCCAGCAGACCTTCTCCACCAGCGGTTCTGTGGAAAATTAGGGCGACTGCGGGTTTCCGGGAAGCGGTCGGGTGCGGGTCACCCGGCCGCTTTTCGATGTTTGCGGCAGGCCGGTTCGCGTGTTTACGGTCGTGGACCGCTCACATCCCCGTCACGCATTCAAGGACGCATTCCATATGAAGCAGTCTGCTGCCAAGACCCTCGGTGTCGCCGCCCTCGGTGCCGCCTTCGCCGCCGCGGGTGCCGGTGCCGCGAGCGCGGCGCCGGCCATGCCCGACGCCTCCTCGGCGCTGGACAACGTCACCAGGACGCTGCCCACCGAGAACCTCGGCAAGTCGCTGCCCGGCGGGAACGACACGCTCGCCCAGGGCAAGGACGCGCTGGGCGAGGGTGTGCGCGCCGCCCAGCCCGCGGTCGGGCAGCTGCTCGCCGAGGGGCCGACCGGTCCGGTGGCGGGGCTGCTGGGCGGGCTCCCCCTCCAGGGGCTGCCGACCCACGGCCTCCCGGTGAACGGGATTCCGCTGGGCTGACGCCCGGATCTCGGCTGCACGCCGTCTTCACGCCGTTGGGGCGCGCCCGGTCCGTCCGGGGTGCGCCCCGACTGCGTTGTGGGGCAAGGGGCGCGGGCGGGCGTGGTGCGGTGCCGTGCAGTGCGGGGTGTCACCAGGCCGTGCGGGCCTTGTCCTCCGAGGGGAACAGGATCCACAGGGCTATGTAGAGCAGGAACTGCGGGCCCGGCAGCAGGCAGGACACCAGGAAGATCACCCGCATCGTGGTCGCGGAGGTGCCGAAGCGCCGTGCCAGCGCGGCGCACACTCCGCCGATCATGCGGCCTTGGGTGGGGCGGGCGATGGCGCTCATGCGGGCTCCTTCGTGAACCGTGCGAGGCGTCCCGTGCGGCTGCCTCAGTGAACTCGACGCTACGGTCACGAAGCGGGCGAAGCGTCGCTCTACGGTGCGATACCGACCCTGGGAATCGTCGGGGTCAGACCCTGAGCCGGCTCCTCCGGGCGGACGGCGGGGCGGCGCCGGGTCTCCGCCCTGCGGCGGAGACGGGCGCGGGCGGCGGGTACGACGGCGCCGTGCGCGAGGGCGACGCCGATCGTGTTCAGCAGCAGGGAGTCGATGTCGACGACCTGTCCCGGGATGCCGGTCTGGAGCAGTTCGATGCCCAGGGAGATCAGGGCGCCCGCGGTGATCGTGCGGAGCAGGGAGGCGAGGGGGGAGGCGGCGAGCTTGCCGCCGGCCATGGGGAGGAGGACGCCCAGGGGGGCGAGCAGGGCGAGACCCTCGCCTATGCGGCGGGCGGCTTCCTGGGGGGTGAGGGCGAGGTCGGCCCGGATGCCCGCGAAGGGCCGCAGGTTGGCGGCGCTCACCCAGGGGACGTCCAGGGGGCGCAGCGTGATCCAGGCGACGAGCGCGAGGTGTGCGGCGAGGAGGACACCTCCTGCCACACGGACGCGGATCACGGCGATGCCGCCGTTCGAGCCTTGACGCTGCACGCACCCCTAGACGCGGGGGTTGGTGGGATCGGTTCCGGGTGGGGCGGGGGTCACATCTTTCCGGCGGGGCGTGTTGTCCGTGGGATGGCTGTCTGCTGGTGGGCTGTCGGCGGCGTCGCCTGGGGGTGGGGGGTGGGTCGGGGGGGGGGGGGGGGGGGGGGGGGGGGGGGGTGGGGGGGCGGGGTGGTTTGTCCGCTCTTCCTCCTTGTTTGTTTGTGCTCTTT
>NZ_JBVHPY010000022.1:41066-135883 GCF_055567695.1 Streptomyces sp. NPDC026417 | reverse complement strand
CGCATACACGGCAACGCTCGCGATCCCGGCATCCCGGCACGCCCGGGCCACGCGGACAGCGATTTCGCCACGGTTGGCGATGAGCACCTTGCGCATTACGAACGAGACCTCCAAGACCCGGCCTGAGCCAGGGAACGGTGAGGGGCGCGATCCCATCCGGCCCTCCCCGAACGACGCTCCGGCGGTGCCGAGGGTTCCCGGCAGACCGCCAGAAGTACGCCGACCAGGGCGGCCAGATCCTCCGGGTCCGCGGTGCCCCGTACGACGGTGAAGGACGGCCGGCCGGCTGCCACGGCGCTCACACCGGCGGGTTGCCGTGCTTGCGCGACGGCAGGTCGGCGTGTTTCGTCCGCAGCATCCGCAGGGAGCGGATCAGCACGGACCGGGTCTCCGCGGGGTCGATCACGTCGTCGACCAGCCCTCGTTCGGCGGCGTAGTACGGGCTCATCAGCTCGCTCCGGTATTCCTTGATCTTCTGCACGCGGGTGGCCTCCGGGTCGTCGGCCGCCGCGATCTCCCTGCGGAAGATGACGTTGGCCGCGCCCTCCGCGCCCATGACCGCGATCTCGTTCGACGGCCAGGCCAGCGACAGGTCGGCGCCGATGGAACGGGAGTCCATGACGATGTAGGCACCGCCGTACGCCTTGCGCAGGATCAGCGAGACCCGCGGGACGGTGGCGTTGCAGTACGCGTAGAGCAGTTTGGCGCCGCGCCTGATGATCCCGTCGTGCTCCTGCCCGACGCCGGGCAGGAAGCCGGGCACGTCCACCAGCGTCACCAGCGGGATGTTGAACGCGTCGCAGAACTGCACGAAGCGCGCCGCCTTCTCCGACGCCTCGATGTCGAGCACGCCGGCCAGGCTGCCGGGCTGGTTGGCGACGATGCCGACGACACGGCCGTCGAGACGGGCCAGCACGCACAGCACGTTGGTCGCCCACCGCTCGCTGACCTCGAAGTACTCGCCGCCGTCGACGATCTCGGCGACCACCTTGCGCATGTCGTAGGAGCGCCCGGGGTCGGCCGGGACGAGTTGGGCGAGCGCCTCCGTACTCCGGTTCGCCGGGTCGTCGGCCGGTTCCTCCGGCGGCAGTTCACGGTTGTTGGAGGGCAGCAGGGACAGCAGGTAGCGCACTTCCTCCAGGCACTGCTCCTCGTCGTCGTGGACGAAGGCCGCCACACCGGAGGTGGCCGCGTGGACGTCCGCGCCGCCGAGCCCGTCCTGGGTCACCTGCTCCCCGGTGACCGTCTGGACCACGTCCGGGCCGGTGATGAACATCTGCGAGGTGCCGCGGACCATGAACACGAAGTCCGTCAGCGCGGGGCTGTAGGCCGCCCCGCCCGCGCAGGGACCGAGCATCACGCTGATCTGCGGGATCACGCCGGAGCAGCGGGTGTTGCGCCGGAAGATGCCGCCGTAGCCGGCGAGCGCCGTGACCCCTTCCTGGATGCGTGCGCCCGCCCCGTCGTTCAGGCTCACCAGCGGGGCGCCCGCCGACTCGGCCAGGTCCATCACCTTGTGGATCTTCTCGGCGTGGGCCTCGCCCAGGGCGCCTCCGAAGATCCGGAAGTCATGGGCGTACACGAACACGGTACGGCCGTGCACCGTGCCCCAGCCGGTGATCACGCCGTCGCTGTAGGGGCGCCGCTGCTCCAGGCCGAAGCCGGTCGCGCGGTGCCGGCGCAGTGCCTCGATCTCGTTGAACGAGCCCTCGTCGAGGAGGAGTTCGATCCGCTCGTGGGCGGTCAGCTTGCCCTTGGCGTGCTGGCGCTCGGTGGCGGCGGGATCCGGGCCGTCCCGGAGCGCTCCCTTGATCCGGGCCAGCTCGGCGACACGCTCGCCCGAGCCGCTGGTTTCCTGGACGGCGGTCATACGGCGACTCCCGGGACGACGGATGCGAGGGGACTGCCGGCGGGGGGCCGCACCGTGGACAGCAGCTTCGCCAGGGCACGTGCGTCATGCGTGGCGTGCACGGCCGCCTCCGGCACGATCCGGCGGCACAGGCCGCCGAGCACCTTGCCGGGGCCCACCTCCACGAAGGTGCCGACGCCCTCGCGGGCCATCGTGCGGACGGCGCCGGTCCACTGGACGCGGCCCGCGAGCTGGCGGCGCAGGCAGCCGGCGACGTCCTCCGCCGTGCCGACGAAGGCGCCGGTGACCCCGGAGACGAGCGGCACGCGCGGAGCGCGCAGCTCCACCCGGTCGAGGGCGGCGGCGAACTCCTCCTCGATCCCGCTCATCAGGCTGCAGTGGAACGGAGCGCCGACCTCCAGCGCCAGCGCCTTGACGGCCCCGGCCTCTTGCGCCGCCACGCGGACCCGTTCGACGGCCTCGCGCTGCCCGGACACGACCACCTGGCGCGGTTCGTTGTCGTTGGCGACCTCGACGACCTGGCCGAGCTCCAGCGTGACCCGGTCGCAGAGCGCCTCCACCACACCGAGCTCCAGGCCGAGCACGGCCGCCATCCGGCCCGGTATCCGCCGGTTGACCCCGGCCATGAGGAGACCGCGCCGACGCACCAGACGCAGTGCGTCGGTCCACTCGATCGCGCCCGCGGCGACCAGCGCGGTGTACTCGCCGAGGCTGTGACCGGCGACGACGTCCGGCTCGTACCCCTTGTCCCGCAGGACGTCCAGCGCGGCGAGGCTGGTCAGGAAGATCGCGGGCTGGGTGACCGAGGTGTCGCGCAGGGCTTCCTCCGGCCCCTCCCGGCACAGCGCGGACAGCGGAATGCCGAGGATGTCGTCGGCGGCCCGGTAGTAGGTGTCCAGCAAGTCGGGTCGCTCGGTGAGCAGCTGGAGCCCCATGCCCACCCGCTGCGACCCCTGGCCGGGGAAGACGAACGCGGTCTTGCCCATCACGGGTGACCCGCCTTTCTACGTGGTTCCTGCTTCGTGGTGGTCGGACGGGGCCGGCGTGTCAGGGCCGGCCGCCGTCGGGGACGGCGACACCGGCGACGGGCACGTGGCCGGCGCCCGCGGGGGCCTTCGGGTCGGGAGTGCGCGGCAGGTTGCGCACGAAGACCATGACGACCAGGGCCGCGGCCAGCGTCACCGCCGCGGCGAACCAGGCGCCGTGGTCCAGTCCGTCGGTGATGGCCGACTGCCGCAGCGCGGCGGCCCGTTCGGGTGTCAGGGAGCCCTTCGCGGCCAGCTGCTCGATCTCCTCGGCCGCGGAGTCGGTCTGCGTGCTCATCAGCGCGCCCATGATCGCGACGCCGACGGCGTTGCCGACCTGCCGGAACATCGTGCCGGCGCTCGCGGCCACGCCGACCTGGTCCTGCGGGGCGGCGGAGACGGTCAGTTCGGAGGAGACGGGCATCAGGATGCCGAGCGTCAGGCCGGTGATGAGCAGCCCGGGCAGCAGCCGGGTCCACGAACCGGGGTCCCCCGCGGGGTCGGTCAGCGTGAACAGGGCGATGCCCACGGCCATCAGGCAGAACGCGACCGCCATGGCACCGCGCATGCCCAGCTTCGCGGAGAGCCTGCCGCCGAGCGGGGCCCCGACGATGAGCATGAGGGTCAGCGGGAGCAGCCGGACGCCGGTCTCCAGCGCGCTCAGGCCCAGGCCGCTCTGCAGGTAGATCGACAGGTAGAACATCACCGAGAACATCCCGGCGCCCAGCAGGAAGCCGGCCGTGACACTGCCCCCGAAGGACGGCCGCCGGAACCAGGCCAGGTTCATGATGGGGGCCGCGGAGCGGGACTCCACGGCGAGGAAGGCCAGCAGCAGCAGCGCCGAGCCCCCGAACAGCGCCAGTTCCCGGCCCGAGGTCCAGCCCCAGTCCGCCCCGTTGATCAGCGCGAGGTTGAGGCAGAGCAGCGAGCCGCTCACCGTCAGCAGGCCCGCCAGGTCCAGCGGCGGCCGGCCCGGGCCGAAGTCGCGCCGGGTGTCCTTGATGCCGAGGGCCGCGACGACCACCACCAGCCCGATGGGCAGGTTCACCAGGAAGATCCACTCCCAGCCGACGTGGTCCACCAGGACACCGCCGATCAGCGGACCCAGCGCGGTGGCGAGGCCGCCCACCGCACCCCACAGCATGATGCCGAGCGCGCGCATCCGGCCCTCGAAGGACGAGTACACGATGGCCAGCGTCAGCGGCATGATCACCGCTCCGCCGACTCCCTGGACGACGCGGCCCGCGTGCAAAGTGGTGATGTGCGACCAGCCGAAGGGTGCGAGCTCCCCGGCGGCGCCGCAGACCAGCGAGCCCGCGAGGAAGACGAGGACGCCGACGACGTAGATCCGGCGCTGTCCGTAGAGGTCACCGAGCCGTCCGGCGGTGACGATGAAGACCGCGAGGGCCAGCATGTACGCGTTGGCCACCCACTCCAGGTCGGAGAAGGAGGCGTCCAGGTCGGTGCCCATGGTGGGCAGCGCGACCGTGACGACGGTGACGTCGAGCAGCGCGATGAACAGGCCCAGCAGGGCGGCCACCATCGTCAGGGCCGGTTTCCCCGACCGGTGTGCGGGATGCGTCGGCACAGTGGGTCATCTCCTTGTGTGCGGGTGCGTGTGGGGACGGGTGCGGACCGCTCAGGCGGCCGTGCGGTGGCCGGCCGCCGTACGGTCGAGGAAGGCGAGGACGAGCCGGGCCACCTCGTCCGGCTGGTCCGAGTGGCAGAAGTGGGTCAGCCGGGGGTCGAGATGGAACTCGGCGACGGGCATGTCGGCCTTCAGCGCGTCGGCCCGTTCCCCCGCGAGCCCGGTGTCGTGCGGGCTGCCGATGATCAGCGTGGGGATGTCGACGTGCTCCAGGGCCAGTTGGGTGGCCGCGCTGTACTGGTCGAACAGGGCGAGGAACGCCTGCGGCCCCATGCCCTCCAGCATCTTGCGCGCCATGCCGGTGAAGATCTCCGGGTCCATCGTCTGCGACCGCGCGCCCAGCCGGGTGCGCAGCCCCATCGTCATGACGGTGGCGAAGTCCTCACGGAACGAGTCGAACATCTGCCAGTCCGCGGGCTGGGAGGGCGGCCAGTAGAACGGCGACAGCAGGACCAGGGCGTCGAGTTCGGGCCGGACGCCCGTCGCCAGCCACTGCAGCACGGCGTTGGCGCCGAGCGAGTGCGCCACCAGGACCGACACCGGCTCGGGCACCAGGTTCAGACCGGCCTCCACCCACTGCGCCGTGGAACCCCGGCTGCGCCAGCGGTAGTTGCCGCCGGTGCGCCACGGCAGGTCCAGCGGGTAGCCGCGCAGCCGGCCGGCGAGCAGCCCCGCCAGCGGGGTCCAGGAGCTCCAGGCGTCCTCCAGGCCGTGCACGAACGCGGCGGCGGGCGGGGTCCCGAAGCGGTGCACGGCCAGGTCCTCGCCGAGCACGGTGGTCTCGCCGACCGGGCCCGGTCCGGCAGGGCGGCTCATCCGGTGCCCCCTTCCCGGGCGATCCGCAGGGCGACCAGGTGCCCCTGCGGTCCCAGCGTCAGGAACGCCACGTCCCCGGGTTCCGCGGCCCGGTCCGGGCGGGCCAGGTGCTGCGCCAGCGCGAGGAGCCCGGTGACACCGCTCTGGGCGCCGCCGCGGACCACCGTCACGGCGTCCCGCAGTCCGTGCCCGGCGGCCCAGCGCTCGCTCGCCTCCGCGGCACGCGCCCCCGCGTCGGTCAGCGGGACGTGCAGCCGTATCGCGGCGGGCGGCGGGGCGCCGAGCCGGTCGAGGACCGACCCCAGCACCCGCTCGGCGTCACCGGGGGCGCCCGGCAGCACCCGGCGGGCCCCGCCGGTCAGCCGGCCGTGGACGACGGCGCCGCGGCGCAGCGCGGCCCCGGCCGGTTCCAGGTGCAGCAGGCAGGCGCCCGCCACGTCGGCCTCCGGTCCGCACAGGGCGAGCGCCCCGGCGGGCGGCAGCCCCTCGATCCCGCCGGTCAGCACGGCGTCCGCCCGCCCCGCGAGCATCGCCCGCGCGCCGAGGAGGACCGACTCGTAGCCGGCGGTCAGCAGGTTGACCAGCGTCACGTTGAACGCCTTGAGCCCGTACGACAGGGAGACCTGGCTCACCGGCACGTTGATCGCGAAGTTCGGGCACTCGACGGGGCTGATCCCGGAGACGCCCTCCTCCAGCAGGGCCCGGTCGATCCGGTCGACGACCTCGTCGACGGCGAAGTTCGTGCCGAGTGCGACGCCGGTGCGCTCGGGTGCGGGCGCTCCCATGGCGTCGGGCCCGGGAAGGGCCAGGCGGGCGGCGGCCAGGGCGACCTGGGTGGCGCGGGGCAGCAGCCGCCAGCCGCGCCTGCCGAGGAACTCCGCGGGATGGAAACCTTCGAGCTCCCTGGTCGTCGGAGCCTGGAGAAGCGCCTCGTCGGCGGCGCCGTTCACGGTCGGGGCCGCCGCGAGTTCCTTGGCGCCGATGCCGAGGGTGCTGATCGGGCCGATGCCGGTGACGGCCACCTGACCGGTGCTGTCGGACCTCATGCGCTCGCCTCCCGGTCCGCGGCGGCCGGCGGACTGCCGATGGCCACGGAGATGTTGTTGCCGCCGAAGGCGTAGGCGTTGACCAGGACCGTGCCCGGTGCCGCGGCCTCGGGGGTGTCGCGGACGACCCGCAGGGCGCACTCGGGGTCGAGGCGGCGCAGGGTGCCCACCGGGGGGACCAGCCCGTGCCGGACCACCAGCGCGGCGGTCAGGCAGGCGAACGCGCCGGCCGCTCCCCCGCTGTGCCCGAGGGAGGCCTTCACCGCGGTCACCGGGACCTCGGGGGTGCGGCCGCCGAGGACCCGGGCGGTGACGCCGCTCTCCACGGCGTCGTTCGCGGGCGTGCCCGTGCCGTGGCACAGCACGGCACCGATGTCGCCGGAGGTCATCCCGCCCCGCTCCAGGGCGTCGTGGACGGCGCGCACGGCCTGGGTGCCCTGCGGGTCGGGCGCGGTGACGTGGAAGGCATCGCAGCTCCACCCGGAACTCAGCACCCGGGCGTAGGGCGTCCGCCCGCGGGCCGCCGCACGGGCGGCCGACTCCAGGACGAGGAAGGCGGCGCCCTCCCCGTACACGGTTCCGGCCCGGTCGCGGTCGAAGGGGCGGCAGTGCAGCGGGTCCCCGGCGCCCAGGCGCAGGAAGGCGCCGACGGCCGGCCGGGAGATCGCCTCGGTGCCGCCGACCAGGACCGTGTCCGCCTCGCCGTCGACGATCATGTCCGCGCCCATGGCGACGGCGTAGGCACCGGCCGCGCACGCGGTGGAGACGGTCACCCCCGGTCCGTACAGGCCCAGCTGGTCGGCCAGGAGGCCGGCGGTGCCGTAGGGGAACCAGCTGTCCCCGCCGGGCTCGCGGCGGCCGTCGCGGCACGCCTCCTGCACGTCGCTGTCACCGTTTCCGGTGGCCACGCAGACCCCGGCGGCGTCGAGTTCGCCGGGGCCGCCGGCCCCGAGACCGGCGTCGGCGAGGGCGTCCCGGGCCGCCTCCAGCGCGAACCCGCTGGCCCGGCCGGGGACTTCGGCGGCCGTCGGACCCGCCACCCGGTAGGCGAGCGAGTCCGGCATCGCCGCGCCGGGGAACCCGAGCGGACGCACCGGCACGTCGCCGCGCAGCAGGCCCGCCCAGAACCGCCCGACGCCGCGGCCCAGGGGCGAGACGACGCCGAGTCCGGTGATGACCACATCGGTGTCCATCAGGCCGCGCCCCAGCTCAGCTGCTCGGCCGGACGCAGCACCGCGATGGCGTACCCGATCTCGGCGACCAGGTCGTCCCCGACGTAGGACTCGCCGCTCATGATGACGCTGCTGCCCGAGTACTGGTCGACCCGGACGACGTGCCGCAGCGTGTCACCGGGGAAGACCTCGCGGTGGAAGGTCATGTTCCGGGAGGCGGCCAGGATCGGTGCCCCGCCGCGTTCGCCCTGCTCGTCGACCCGCCGCATCCAGAGGATGGCGCCGCCCTGGCCCCAGGACTCCATGAGCAGCGAGGGCGGGTAGGCGAAGGCGCGGCGCGGCGCCCCCTCGGCCAGGCCCGCGTAGCAGGGCTCGCTCCCGGTGACGGCCTTGAGGGTGACGATCCGGTCGTACGGTTCCCACTCCACCACCCGGTCGACCAGCAGCATCGGATGCGCGTGCGGGATCAGCCCGCGGATGTCGGCGTACTCAAGCATCCCGGCCCCCCGTGTCGTCGTCCGCGGTCGTGGTGGTCCGGAAGGTCATCCTGATCAGGGCCGCCTTGGCGTCGCCGCTCGTGCACCGGGCCTCCACCGCGAGCCCGCCGTCCTCCGCCGGCCGGCACACGCAGTGCACCTCCAGGGGGTCGCCGGGGGCGAGCGCGCTGGTGAAGCGCACCGACTGGATGCCGGCGGGCCGTGCCCAGGCGTCCGCGCCCGACGTCCACCGCACCAGGTGCAGCACCGCCTCGCAGACCGATTCGACGAGGAAGGCGCCCGGATAGACGGTGAAGTCCGGGTAGTGGCCCTCCAGATACGGCTCGTCGGCCGCGATCCGCTTGCGCACGGTGACCTCGGTCGGCGAGTGCACCGTCACGGTGTCGGCCGGGTCGACCGACGTGGCACGCCGCCGGGGTCCCGTGACGGCCGTCTCCTCGGCCGCGGCGACGGCGGCCGGGCTGCTCACAGCGCGACTCCGCCGTCGATCTGGATGACCTCGCCCGTGATGTAGGCGGCCTTGTCGGACACCAGGAACGACACCAGGTCGGCCACCTCGGCCGCGCCGCCGTACCGCTTCAGCGGGATCGACTTCAGCGCCTGCTCGCGCACCTTCTCGGGCAGCGCCTCGGTCATGTCCGTCTCGATGAAGCCGGGCGCGACGACGTTGACCCGGATGCCGTAGGCCGCGACCTCCTTGGCCAGGGACAGGCTCATCCCCTGGATGCCGGCCTTGGAGGCCGAGTAGTTGCTCTGCGTGGCGTGGCCGTAGACACCCGAGATCGACGACATGTTGACGATGACGCCCTTCTTGCGCTTCATGAAGCCGAAGCCCACGGAGCGGCAGAAGTTGAACGTGCCCGTCAGATTGGTGTCGATGACGGTGTGCCAGTCCTCGACCGGCATCAGCACCATCGGGTTGTCCCGGACGACGCCCGCGGAGTTCACCAGGACGTCGACCGGTCCCAGGCGCTTCGCGGCGGCGGAGGTGAACTCCTGCACCGCGTCGAAGTCGGCGACGTCGCAGGGCGCGTGGTGGACCTGGGCGCCCTTGTCCCGCACCAGCTTCTCGGTCTCGGCGGCGGCCTCGGTGCCACTGCGGTAGCAGAAGGCGATGTCGTACCCGTCCGCGGCGAGCTGGACGGCCACGGCACGGCCGATGCCGCGCGATCCTCCGGTGACGATGGCCACTTGACGTTCGGTCACTGCACTGCCCTTCTGAGTCGGTGGGGCGGGGGCACGGCGTCAGCCGCAGCCGCCCGCGGTGTCCTGGTCCATCGAGCCGATCCGCTCCCGCAGCTCCTGCGGTACGCCGAGCAGCGGGTCCTCGCCCCACTCCGTGTCCACCAGCGGGTACGCGGCTGTCGGTGCCCCCTCGGCCCCGGTGGTCGTCGCGGTGGCGGTCGTCGTCGCGGTCATCCCTGCCTCATCCCTTGGTCCTCGCGCCGGCCAGCGCCTCGTCGAGCGTGGCCAGGAAGTCGTCGAGCCGGTCCAGACCCCAGAAGCGGTGGCGGCCGACCTTGAAGTACGGGACGCCGAAGACGTCGTCCTCGTAGATGCGCATGAGCGCCTGCACGCCCTGCTTCCGGATGTGCGGCTCGTCCGGCGCGCCGACCAGTGCCGGCCCGTCGAGTCCCGCCTCGTCGCAGACCCGCAGCAGCGTGCCGGGGTCGCAGATGTTCTCGCCGCGCTCCCAGCGGGCCGCCATAACGGCGTCGTAGTAGGCGCGCTCCACACCGAGCTCCCCGGCCTTGAACCAGGCCAGGTGCGGCAGGTCCCACCACTCGTCGCCCTTGTCGATGGGCCACTTCATGGCGTAGCCGTACTTGGCGGCCAGGCGCTTGGTGTCGTTGAGGATGTACAGGTGCTTGGCCTTGCTCATGGCCACGTAGTGGAATTCACCGCCCTCGGCCTCCAGGGCCGCCGCGCTCTGCGCGTCCGGCTCGGAGAACGGCACGAACTCGATGAGCTCCCGGGCGTGCGGCAGTCGCTCCTCCAGGCGGCGCACCGCCATCCAGCTGAAGGGGCTGCGCAGGGAGAAGTACAGTCGCGGCGGCCTGCGCAGACTCATGCGGCACCTCCGAGCAGCGCCGTCTGCACCTGCTCGTCCAGGACTGCGACGGTGCCGGCCTGCTCGCCGCGGCTGATCGCGTAACCGTGCATGATCGTGGCGGTCGCGGCGCGCTCCAGGCGGTCCCCGCGGCGGACGTAGCAGTCCATCCGCGCGGTGTACATGGTGTCCCGCAGGATCTCCTCCACCTTGAAGACGGTGTGGACGGTCTCCTCCATCCAGATGTCGCCGAGGAGCTGCACCCGCGCCCGCGAGACCACCGGGATCCAGCCGCGCTCCTCCAGAAGCCGCCCGATCGCCAGGTCGCGCGCGTGCAGATAGCGGTCCACGACCTCCTCGAGCGTCCGGATGTACGCGGAGTGCTGGAGGCGGTCGGAGAAGTGGCAGTAGTAGTAGGGGGCCCGCCAGTCCCACAGGTAGGCGCCCGAGCCCTCCGGCGCCAGCACCTCGGCGACCTCCTGGCCGGCGGCGATCGGGACGCTCCCGGCGGCGCTGTTGTGCAGAGCGGCCACCTCGGGGACGACGTACGGTTCGAGGAAGGCCGGGACCGGCTCGGAGCCCGAACCGTCCTTGACGGTGACCAGGGCCGCGCGGACCTTGCCCTTGAGCACGGTGACCGTCCGGCCCTCGCGCTCGACGGTCAGCGACACCGTGAACGGCGCGCCCTGGCCGGGCTTCGGCTTGGCGGAGACCACGGTGGCGTACACCTGCTCGCCGACCTCCAGGGCCACCGGCAGCTGCACCGAGGAGTCGACGATCTCCAGGCCGAGACCGTACGAGTGGTAGAGGGTCCTGGCGTCCACGCCGCGGTCGGCGAAGTACTGCAGGACCGCCTCCTCGGCCAGGTACATGAAGTGCTTGAAGCCGATCCACGTACGGATGTTGGCGCCTTCGTAGCGCGGCTGGCCCACGTAGCTGGTGGGCTCGCCGTCGAGCAGTTCGGGCACGGGAAGGTCTCCTTCGGTGGTGTTCGGGTGCGGTGCGAGGGCGGTGCGGAGGAACGCGGCGGTCTCCCCGCTCATCCGCTCGGTCTGCGCCACGTGGCAGAAGTGCCCGTAGGCGGGGTGCAGCCGGACCGTCGCCGCGGGCATGTCCCGGTCGAGGGCGGCGGCCCGCATGGGCGTCAGCGACTCGTCCCGGGTGCCGGCCAGCACGAGCGTCGGCACGGTGATGCCGGTCAGGTCGAGCAGTCCGGACTGCGCGAACTCCTCGTAGAAGACCGGGAATCCGCCCGGCACGGCACGGTCGAGGAGCTTGCGCACCATCAGGCGGCGCACCTCGGGGTCCAGCGCCTCGCCGCGGGCGCCGAGCCCCAGCCGCAGCCCCTCGACGATCACCTTGCGCAGCGCGGCGAGCGAGCGGGTGCGCAGCTCGGGGGTGAGCGGGAAGTCGGCGGGCCGGTAGAACGGGGCGGCCAGCACCACCGCCGCGATCTCCGGCTGGACGTCACCGCCGGCCAGGTACTCCAGGATGGCGTTGGCCCCGAAGGAGTGGCCGAGGAGGGCGACGGGCCGCTCGGGCACCAGTTCCAGCGCGCGGCGCATCCACTGGCCCGGCGAGCCCTCGGGCCGCCATGCGTAGGAGTTGCCTCCGTGCCAGGGCAGTTGCAGGGCGTAGGGGCGGTAGCCGGGAAGCCGCTCGGTGAGGGCCCGCCAGCATCCCCAGGAGTCCTCGATGCCGTGGGCCGCCACCAGCGGGGGGCCCTCGCCCGGCCCGCGCCAGACCTCCAGGCCGTCGCGTGCGGCCACCTTCGTCCACGCGCTCACGCCGGGACCTCCGCCCGTACGAGGGTGAGCCGGGTGGTCGCCCAGCCGTCCCCGGCGTCACCGCAGCCGACGGTGACCGGGGTGTCCTCGGGGCCCACGGCGGCGAGACGGGCGGCGGCCGTGGCGAGCCGGACGACACCGGCCGCTCCGTAGAAGTCCCCGGGCTCCGCGTGCAGGGGGGTGACGGGTTCCCCGGCCCGCAGGACGGGACCGACCCGCACCCCGGTGGACCGCGGCCAGGCGCCCGGCTGCCCGAGCAGCAGGCACCCGGCGCCGGCGGCGAGCGGCGCGGGCGCGTCCGCGCGCAGCGCGGCGAGCCGTACGGCGACCGGGTCGGCGGGCTCCACGCCCACCACCACCGCACGCCGCGCCCGGCCCGCCAGGATCAGCCGCGAGGCGAGGGCGACCGCGTCGAGTCCCGCGGTGGCGCCGCTGCACACGGCCAGGTTGGGGCCGGTGAAGCCGTAGCGGATCGCCACCGTGCTCGCGATCACGTTGCTGGAGGCGTTGGGCGCGTCCAGCACGCTGACCACGGACCCGGAGCGCTCGCGCATGTCGGTGAGGACCGTGCACACGGTCTCCACGTTGCCGAGGTTGGAGGCGACCACCACGGCGGTGCCCGCGGCGTCCGGGACCGGTTCCGCGAGGGGGCCGGGCGGCAGCCCGAGCGCACGGTGGACCGCGCACAGCGCCAGCCGGGTGGACGGCTCCTTGCCGAGCAGTCCCTTGCGGCCGAGCACCTCCTTGGCGTCCTCGGGCCGGCACGCCGGCTCCTCGGGCGAACCGGGCAGGTCCGCCGCGGACAGGCCGGGGACGTGGACGGACCAGCCGTCCAGGGCGAGTTGACGCGGTTCAGCGGGCATCGCAGGCCTCCACGACCGTCACGGCGTTCACTCCGCCGAAGCCGAAGGCGTTCACCTGCGCCAGGCGCGCCCGCACCTCGCGCGGACCCCCGTGCACGAGATCGAGCTTCGCGGCCTCGGCGTCGGGCGTGCGCAGACCGACGGTGGGCGGTACGACACCGGTGCGCAGCGCGTCCACGGCGACCAGCAGGCCCATCAGGGCGGCACCGCCCGAGGTGTGCCCGACGGCGCCCTTGATGCCGGTGACGGGCGGACCGTCCGCCCCGAACACGTCCAGGAGGGCCCCGGCCTCGGTCGGGTCGTTCAGGGCCGTCGAGGTCCCGTGCGCGAGGACCAGGCCGATGTCGTCCGGTGTGACACCGGCGCGCTCGTGCGCGTCCCGCATCGTCGCGACGATCCCGGACCGGTCCGGAGCGGTCTCGTGGTGGGCGTCGCAGCCCAGGCCGACACCGTGCACCAGGGCCGACGGGGCGGTGCCGGCGGCGAGTTCACCGGCCCGCTCCAGGACCACGGCGACCGCGCCCTCGCCGAGCAGCACCCCGTCGCGGTCGGCGTCGAAGGGCCGGACCATGTCGGCCCTGACCGTGCCGACCCGGCCGATCATGGTGAGCATGCTCTCCGTCATGGTGTCGCAGCCGGCCGCCACCACGGCGTCGGCCTCGCCGAGTTCGAGCATGTCCGCGGCCAGGGCGAGTGCGTAGCCGGAGGCCGCGCAGGCGTTGGCGACGGTGTGCACCTCGGTGACCTCGGGGGCGACGGAGCGCACCGCCTCGGCGAAGTGCAGCTCGGCCAGGCGCAGGGGGATGCCGTCGGCGTACCACTGCTCCACTCCGCGCAGCTCGCGCAGACCGGTGCCGACGACGACCGCCACCCGGCGTCGCGCCGGGTCCACCCCGGCGTCCTCCAGGGCCCGCGCCACGCACCGCGCGAGCCAGCGTCCGGCCAGCCGGGGCAGGCCGGGCGCGGTCTCCTCGGTGTCGTCGATCGTGTAGCCGTTGCCGACGTTGACCTTGTCCGGGTCGCCGCAGCGCAGCGGGGAGACACCGGTGCGGCCCTCCCGCAGTGCCAGGACCGTCTCGTCGAGGTCGCCCAGGCAGGTGATCATCGCGCTACCCGTGATGGCCGTCGGCACGACTCCACCCCCTGACCACGGCGGCTCCGGCCGCGCCGTCACCGCCGAGCGTGGTGATCACGGAGATCTCTCCGTCGCGGGCGGGCTCGGCCCGGTGCCGGGCGATCAGTGCGGCCAGCTGGAACGCTCCGGAGGCGCTGAACGCCTCGCCCGTCACGTCCTTGACCCGCAGCCGCTCGGGCCGGCTGCCGAGCACGGCCGCGACGGCGGCGTCCTCCGCGTCGTCGTAGCGGGGCATGCCGCCGGTCGCCGTGGCCACCGTGGACACCTGGGACGGCTCCACGCCGGCCCGCTCCAGGGCGCGGGCCAGACACGCGGTCAGGCCCGCCACGAAGGTGCCGTCGCCGCCCGGCGGGTCGTACACCCCGGTCTCGACCGCCAGCACCTCGGCGTCCGGCCGGCGTCCCGCCGCGCGCACCGCCTCCGCGCTCTCGACGACGAACACCGCGGCGCCCTCGCCCGGCGGCAGCTCCCCGCCGTCGGTGGACTGCGCGTAGTGCACCCCCCAGGCCGACTGCGGGCTGAACTCCTCGACACAGCCCGCGAGAAGGGCGTCCGCGTAGCCGCAGCTGATGAGGTTGCGGGTGTAGCGCAGCACGTTGAGCATCGCGAGCGGTCCGCCCGCGATGGTGGCGTTCACTCCCTGCAGCCCGTACCGGATCGCCGCCTGGCCCGCCGCGCAGTTCATCACCGCGTTGGGGAACAGCAACGGGTTGACCAGGTAGGGCCGTTCCTGGACGAAGGTGTCCCGGCTGTAGTCGCTGGTGGACTTGGCACTGCCCGCCGTGGTGCCCAGGGTGATGCCGAAGCGGGCCCGGTTGCCGTCGCCGACCTCCAGGTCCGTGTCGGCGAGGGCGGCCTGGCAGGCGACCATCGCCAGCGAGGTGCTGCGGTCGAAGAAGGAGGTTCCCTTCCGGCCCAGGAAGTCGCGGACCTTGAAGTCGACCAGCGCGTGGGCGTCCGGGCGCGGCAGCGGGTCCTCGAACATCCCGGAGACGTCCGCCGGGGCGGAGCTTCCCGCGGTGAGGGCGCCCACCAGGGCCTCGGTCCCGATCCCGGCGCCGGAGAGCACGCCGAGACCGGTGACGGCCAGGACGGCCGGAGCGGTGGGCGGGGTGGTGGCGGACAGCTCGGCTGCCGTCGCCGTCATGAGTACCTCCCGAGCATGACGATGGCGTTGTTGCCACCGAACGCGAAGCCGTTCACCTGGGCGATGCGCACGTCCGCGGGCCGTGCGGTGTTGGGAACCGGGTCGATCAGGGGCATGGCGGGGTCGGGGGTGCTGTAGTTGATGGTCGGCGGCAGGAACGACCCCGTGATGCCGAGCACCGACGCGATGGCGCCGAGGCCGCTCGCGGCGCCCATGGTGTGGCCGAGCATCGACTTGGTCGAGCTGATCGGCGGCGGGCTGTCGCCGAAGACGTCGACCACCGCGCCGGCCTCCACCTGGTCGTTGGCCGGAGTCCCGGTGCCGTGCGCGCAGATGTAGTCCACGTCGCGGGCCTCGACCCCGGCGTTGCGGTGGGCCAGCCGCATGCACTCGGCGATGCTGTCCCGGTTCGGGGCCACCATGTGGTTGGCGTCGCAGTTGACGCCGTAGCCGAGCACCTCGGCGTGGATGCGGGCGCCCCGTGCCTGCGCGGACTCCAGGCTCTCCAGGAACATCGCCGCGCCGCCCTCGCCGGTGATGATGCCGGACCGGTTCTTGTCGAAGGGCGAGCACGCCTTCTCGGTGAGCGCGCCGAGCCGGTAGAACCCGGCGTGCGACCAGCGGCCGACCGAGTCCGCGCCGCCGGCGATCATGTAGTCGGCCTCGCCCGTCCTGATCAGGTCGTAGGCGTAGCCCAGCGCGTAGTTGCTGGCCGAGCAGGCGGTGGAGAGCGTGACCGCGTCGCCGGTCAGCCGCAGTTCCCGGTTCACCGCCTGGGAGAGGCGGGCGCTGGAGACCTGGCGGACCAGGTTGGCGTCCAGCGCGCCGACGCCCGCCTCCAGCGCGTCGCCGGTGAGCCGCTCCAGCACCTGCGACTCGCCGCCGGTGGTGCCCATGCTCGACCCGGCCCGGGAGGCGGCCAGTTCCTCCTCGTCGATCCCGGCGTCCGCGACCGCGAGACGGGCCGCGGACGCCGCGAACAGGCTGGTACGGCCCCACTCGTCGACAGACAGTCGCCGGACCATCTCCTCGGGCCGGAAGTCGTGTACCTCGCCGGCCATGAAGTAGGGGAAGCCGCTGGAGTCGAAACAGGCGATGGGGGACACCCCGTTGACGCCCGCCCGCAGCGACTCACCGTAGGCGGACGCTCCAATACCGATGCTCGACACGGGCCCGAGGCCGGTGATGACTACCCGTCGCATGGGGTCAGTCCTGCCAGCCCGCGTGCTGCCCCAGGATCCGGTGCACCTCGGTGAGGTTGACCATCTTGGGCAGTTCCGACTGCGGTATCTCGACCTTGTACTTCTTCTCGAGACGCGCCAGGATTTCGATCGCGCGCAGCGAGTCCGCCTCGTGGTCCTCGACGAAGAGACTGGTCTCCGTGATTTCCTCCGGCTCCAGCTCGAGCACCTCGGCGACGATCTCGCGGATTTCGTCGAGCTGCTCCTGCTTGGTTCCGTTCGACATACTGGAATTCCTCCCGTGGAAAAACACTGAGTACTGATCAACCCTCGGACGCCGGAACGGATTTCCGATTCCCTTGCCATGACACTAGGAGCCGGGCCCCCGGACCGACCAGCAACCATGGGCGTTCAGAATTACGAGGCCGCCGCCCGGCAGCACAAAGGCGGAGGCCGGCGACCCGAGAGTCGCCGGCCTCCGCCCATGACCTCCGCGGACGGCAGCGGGGGAACGAACAGCCGCCCGACGGAAGTCGGAATTACCGCACGCACTCCCAGCGGACGGTTATTCCGTGGAGCTTTCTAACCAGTGACACGAATAACTCGCAACTTTTCTGCAGGAAGATGCCAGCACGTCACTCGCGCACCGGACGCCGTGCACCATACGGACGGCGGCAGCGCCTTTCCCACCGCGACGGAGACGAGTGACATGGCAACGGCAGACGTGTGGTGGTGGCGGATCCCGGTGCCGCTCGACCCGGCCGACCTCGCCCTGCTGAGCCCCGCCGAGCGCGCCCGGGCCGACCGGGCGCGCACCCCGCGCGCCAGGGCGGCCGTCGTGGGCGCGCGGGCGGGCGTACGCAGGGTCCTGGGCGACGTGCTGGGCGTCCCGCCCGCGGCGGTCCGGCTGGGACGCGCCCCCTGCCCGTGCTGCGGGGTCCCCGGCACGGGCCCGCCCGTCGTGCTGCACCCCCCGGCCGCGCCGCACATCAGCGTCTCCCACACCGACGGCTGCGCGGCCCTGGCGGTCGGCGACCGTCCGGTGGGCGTCGACGTGGAGCGCCGGCGCGCGCTGCCCACCGGGGACCTGGCGTCCGTGGCCCTCTCCCCCGCGGAGGAGGCGCACCTGGCCGCGCTCCCGCCGGGACCCAAGCGGGCGGCGGCCTTCCTGCGCTGCTGGACCCGGAAGGAGGCCGTGCTCAAGGCCGTCGGCATCGGCGTCACCACCGACCTCACCCGGCTGGAGAGCGACCCGGCCGCACCGGGCCCGGTACGCGTCACGGCAGGCGCCCGCCCGGGCGACAGCCGGCCGTGGTCCGTCACCGATCTCCCGCTCCCCACCCCGTGGACCGCGTCCGTGGCCGTGGCGACGACACCCGCCGACCCGAAGGCCCCGGAGATACGCCTGCACGGCCCACGGGCACCGCGGGGCGACGGCGGCTGACCGGCGCATACCGACCGCGGCGAGCCGCCGTTGACCGTGGCCGGCCGCACGCTCCGCCATTCCTGCGCGCCGGTCCGAGGCGTACGGTCGCCCCGGGCAGTCTTCGGCGACCGGCACCGGGACCGTGACGAGCGGTCCAGGACGACTACGGGGGTGACGATGGTCTACCTGGTGATCACCGCGTCGGCGGTCGCGTCCGTCATGGCGGCCGCACTGACCGTGCTGGTGCGCCGAGAGCGGCGCCGGAGCGTTTCCGGCCCGGATGGTCATCGCGTCGAGACGGCGGCGACACGGGGCCTGCGCGACGCGCGCCGCCAAGCCCACGCCCGCCGGCACTTCAACGACGGCGGAGGCATCAGCGCCCTACGGGACCGCGACTCCTCCTCGTAGGGATCCGCCGAGGGAGCGCCCTCGCCGGTGTCACCCGCGAACGCCGAACGCCCCGGGCGGATTCGTCGGCCGGGGCGTTCGCGCTGTTCACACCGAGAGCCCCCTGTCGGATTCGAACCGACGACCTTCGCTTTACAAGTTCACCCCAGCGGCCCAATAGTCAGCGGTGCCACCCCTCCGCCTGCCACACGGGATGCACGGCGGACTCTCCAAGTACGGCAACGTGTACTGGTGTTGCCGTCAGAGAGTGCCGTCAAGCCTCACGTGCTGGACCTGCCGCCGTGTCCTCGATCACGTGGGTGAGCGTCGCGGTATGCCCCAGACAGACCAGACAGAAAGGCAGCGCTCGGCCGCGTTCCGGTTGAGCCTCGCCGTCCCGTTGGCGGAGCAGAAAATGCATGGGAGCGGCCGGCGGGGGCGGTCTACGATCGTTGGTCGTGGCCGTCTACAGCAACCGGAACCGGGTCGATGCGTCGCCGAAGCGTGCGGCGGAGACGGATGCCGAGTTCCTCGACAGGATCGCCGGTCCGTACTGGGACCAGGTTCGAAGTGTGATCAACGAGTGGTGGTCACACTTCCCTGTTCAGGCTCAGCTCGGCTTGCGCAGTCGGCTGCTGGACCGGAACTCCGACACGAACGTCTACTCAGCGCTGTGGGAGTTGTACCTGCACGAGATGCTGCTAGGTTCCGGTTGCACCGTGGAGATCGAGCACCAGATAGGCACGGGCGGCAAGAACCCCGACTTCCTGGTCACCCGCGATGGTGAGCAGTTTGTCGTAGAGGCCATCTGGACGACCCAGCGTCTGGGCGATAGCGCATCCTCGCTCCTACCTCAATTGAGCGATGCCATCGATCGTGTGCCAAGCCCAAACTTCTTCGTGGCGTGCGAGCTCGACAGCGTCGGATCAGCAACGCCCCCGCAGCGTCGACTCAAAGCCGAACTGACGCGGTGGCTGGCCAGTCTGGACCCAGACCAAGTCATCGCCGAGCATGGGCACGGGATGCCGCTGCCCAGGTACACCTGGCAGGAGGCTGGCTGGGGCATCACGTTTCAGGCTATCCCCCGCGCCCCTGGCAAGCGAGGTGACCCAACGAGCAGGACAATCGGCGTCTACCCCTCGGTGTGGGACGACGACAGCACGAATCTCGTGCTCGACGCTGTCAAGCGGAAGGGTGGGAAGTACGGCGACATAGATCTGCCGTTCATCGTTGCGGTTGGACATGCCGCCGTAGTCCCCGAAGACGGGGACACAGAGACCGCGCTGTACGGAACTTCGGTCGAGTATGTCCACGCCAGCACACCGACCTTCGGTCGAAAGCTTGACGGTTACTGGACTGCGACCTACGACCACGCCCACAGTCGCGTCAGTGGCGTGCTTATCGTCAACAACCCAGCCCCTTGGACCTGGGCGAAGAACACCCCTGTCCTCTGGCAGAGCCCAGACCCCAAGTCGCTCCCGGCCCCAGTGCTCCCAACCTGGGCAACCGCGCAGTTGGTCGAGGTCCGCGTCGAACGCCAGCCTGCGGTCTCCCCCGCTCACACCGTCCTCGGTCTCGCCGAGCATTGGCCGGTCGGCGACGCCTTCCCCCGACGTCAGGGCAGCTCCTCAAACTGAAGCCCAGCGCCACTCCCCGGCAGCAAAGAGCGCTGTCACGCAACGTGACCTGGAGCAGTGGTTTCGTCCACGAATCCGTGCTCCGTCGGCCGCGCCGGACGTTGAGCGAGCCACCCCGAGACGCGTGGTCCACCGTTGACGGCTACTCCCTCGACTACCGTCCTGACGTACTCAAACCCCTGACGGAGGTAGTACGCCTGCAAGCCGGCGTTGTCAGTCCATGCGTCAAGGCGCAGCCACTTGGCGCCAGCTCGGAAAGCCCGGTCTCCGGCCCAATCGAGCAGGCGCCCACCAAGGTTCTGGCCGGCGTGAGTACGAGCAACGGTCAACTTGTTGATGAAAAGCGAGGGTTCGGTCAGTTCCTCATCCGTCCAGAGCCCAGCTTCCGCCTCGGGAGTGAGGGTGATAGTTCCGGCTGTTACGTCGCCATCTTTGACCATGAAGACGGTTCCCGCCTCAACGGTCTTCAGCAGCTTGTCTGCCGGGTAGGGGCGCTGCCACTGGTCGGTGCCAAGCTGGGAAAGCCAAGCTGCGGCCTCCTCGCGGAAAGCCAGCAGCTTGGATACATCCTGGGGCTGAGCTGGGACGATTCTCACTGAGGCTCGTTCTCACTTCGGGCGGACAAGTCGCCGATCTCGTAGTTCATCCGGTTGAGGTCGCCTCGGAAGGTCGTGATGGTGCACCGGATCGGTCGATCCGCCGAGTAGCCCGTACGCGTCCAGATCATCACCGGCACCCCCGCTCCGACCTCCAAGAGTCGAGCCTCCTCCGGCGTGGGCATCCGTGCTGCGATCTCATCGAAGTACCCGACCTGTTCGATGCCTCGCGAGGCGAGGTACCTCGTCGTGCCCTCGTCAATGTCTCCTGGCTCGGCCAGCCTTGGGGACTCATCTACCAGCCACGACGGATAGTAGGTCGCCTGCGTCGACCAAGGGACGTCGTCTACGTAGCGATGACAGAAGCGCAACACCGCCTTCGCGCCCACGGGGATCTTGAGGCGTTCGGCAACCTCCTTGGAGGCCGGCAGCATCTCGACGCGGAACGTCTGGTGCGGCCGTCGGCCCGCATTGGTCACGTCCGTGGAGTAGGCGTCACCGTTCTGCGGGAAGTCCAGGTTCTCGAACCGGGAGGCGTTGAGCTCGAAGATCTCGTGCGACTTGACCTCGTAACCGAGCCCCTGGCTGGACGAGATCAGCCCCTCACTGACCAGCAGGCTAAGCCCGTTACGAACGGTGTTCCGGGAGGCGTCGAAACGCTGCTGTAGGTCGTTCTCGGAGGGCAGCCGGGCTCCCGGCGCGAAGGTGCCGTTGTCGATCTCGCGACGCAGAGCATCAGCGACTTGCCGGTACTTCGGCTGCTTGTTCATACGCCCATCATGACGCACTCGCGCAACTTGTTGGTACATGTAGCCCCAACCCTCTTGACGACTCACTGCCCGTAGGTGCAGCATCACTGCATCAGCTTGTACCAACAAGTTGAGCAAGCGGTGCAACACCATTGAGTGCGTCCGCTTGCGGCTGACAGCGCCCAGAGGAAAGCCCGCAGGGGTGAGTACGAAGGAAGCGCAGGTTCCTTGACAACTGAATGGGGATCACGCCGCCTCTCCTCGGCCAAGTAGGCGGCCACACGGGATCTCTCGTGTGACGTACAGCGCGATTTGACCTCCCGCAGTTCAACGCTGCGGCCGGTTGCCTCCGCTGCTCGTCTCGTACGAGCAGCGCTGAGGGGAGCCGGATCTACCGACTTCAACGGCGCGCGGCCCCGGGTGGCTAGACCCGGGGCCGCTGTTCGGGCCGTTCCACCTGCGAGGGAGAACACGACCCAATGGACCACATCGTTACTGTTCAGGACGCTGTTACCGCGTTCGCCGACTTCATGGAGCCGACGGACGCGGAGCTGGAGGCCATCGAGCGCGAGATGCCCGTCATCCGCGCGGAGCTGGACCTGTTGGACGCGCAGATCATCGTCATCGACCGCACCCTGACCGAGCTGGACCAGCGGCGTATCCGCCGGGCCCGCCGCCGGGTCCTGGCCGCCCACCGCGACCAGCTCAACGGCACGGCTGGCCAGTCGGGGGGTGCCGCATGATCCGCCTCACCACCACCGCCCGACTGGCCCGACTGGAGGCCGACGCGGACGCGGCAGCCGAGTCCGCCCGGGAAGCCTGCGGTGCGGCAGGCGAGGCGTTCGGCCGGCACGTGCGGGAGCTGTACGCCGCCACAGACCGCGTGGAGCGTGCCGAGGCCATTACCACCGAGGTGGGCGCGATCCTCGCGCAGGCCATGCGGGAGCTGTCCGCCGCGCAGCAGGAGTTGCTCCTCAAGGACATCGAACTCCGGCGGCTGCGCGAGGACCTGCGGCGCGGGCCGGCGGACGGGGACTCGTTGACGGTGCTGCTGCACCACGGCGAGCCGCAGGCCGTCTACGCCTCGCGCGAGGACGCGCGCGCCGACACCGGCACCCACGGGTTCCCTGCGGATCACGTGTGGAAGCGGTGCGATGAACGCCCCGCCGCCGCGTTCACGTGGCGCTGCGAGGCGTTCATCTACAACGCCGCCTCCAACGGATTCCACCGCGCCGACACCGCCGTTCCGAGGGCGTTGGGGGGTGCGGCGTGAACAGTGTTCAAACGCGTTCAGCGGAGCGCGCCCTGTCGGGCGGCACGTGGCTGATCGTGTGCGGCGCGATGCTCTACTCCATCCTCACCGTCACGCCGCTCATGGCGGAGCACACGGCCAAGGAGTGGGACTGGACGGCGCCGATCCTCCCCCTCGTGGTGGACGCCGCGGTGGTCATCGTGGTCAAGCTCGATGACGTGCTGGCCCGCCTCGGCGGGCACGGCGGACGCTGGCCCATCGTGCTGCGGTGGATGACCGGGCTCATGACACTCGCCCTCAACACCGCCGACTCCGCACTGGCGAAAGACCTGGTCGGCGTGGCCGTCCACTCGGTGGCGCCGCTGCTGCTGATCGTCACGGCAGAGACCAGCCTCGCCTACCGGCGGGCCATCACCGCAGCCGTGGCCGCGCTGGAAGCAGACCAGCGGGCGGAGCGGGAGCGGCGGGAGCAGGCGGCCCGCGAACGCGCCGAACGGGCCCGTGCCGAGGCGCGGGAGGAACGCGAACACGCCGCCGCGCTGGAGCGTGAACAGCGTGAACACGAAGCCCGCATGGCCCGTGAACAGAGCGAGCGGGAAGCCGCCGAACGGCGTGAGGAACGCGAGCGCGAGCAGGCCCGCGAGCAAGCCGAGCGGGAGCGCCGTGAACGCATCGAGCGTGAGCGTGAACAGCGTGAGCGGGAGCGTGAACACCGTGAACGCGAAGCCACCGAACGCGCGGAACGCGAGCGGCGGGCGCGGGAGGAGCGGGCCGCCCGTGAACGCGCCGCGCTGCTGTCCGCCGGGCCCGTGAACGAAAAGCTGCCCGAGGACGACGCGCGCGCCATCGTGGCCGCCGCCCGTGCGGAAGGCATGTCCGTGCGCACCGCAGCCGAGTTGTGCGGCTGGTCGGTCGGCTGGGTCTCCACCCGGTACGCCGAACTCCGTGGGCCCGTCAAGGGCGTGCCGGTCGATCTGGCCCGCCTGGGCCACTGATGCCCACCGCACCCGCCGCCGGCACGCTGCCCGTCTACCGGTGGCGCCTCGCCCCGGACGGTCTGGCCACCCGCCGGCAGCTCCGGGCCATGGGGCTGCGCCCGGGTGGTCAGGACGTGGCCGCCGAACTCCAGCGCCCCCGCCGACGACGCGGCCCTCTCATCGCCTACCTCTACCGCATCGACCACGCCAAACCGGTCCGGCCGATGACCCCGGCCCGCCGGGCGGCACTCGCCCGCGCAAACCGCGCCCGGCGCACCTGCCCCGCGTGCCGACGTGATGCCGGATACGTCATCCCCACCTCGCTCGGCGCGTGCGTCCCCTGCGCCGACACCGACTGACCCGAGGGAGAAGCCCTGATGGCACACCGTGACCCGCCGGGGATCATCGCCCCGCACATACCCGCCGACGCCTACCGCCGAGCCGAAGCCACCGGACAACCGGTCGTCATCGTCGTCCACACCACCGACCACAACGGCCGCCCCCTGCGGCACTACCTGTTCCCCCTCGCCATCGCCGGAGCGGGCGCGGTGGGGGTGTTCGGTCTCGTGGCCGCGTTCCTCGCGCTGCTCGACTTCGCCGTCCACACCGCCGTCGCTATCGGCAGCGTGGCCGGACCGGTCGGCGTCGGCGGCATCACCCTCCGCCTCGCCCGCCCGAAGGCCAACTAAGCGTCCACGTAGGCCCCTTCACGTCCCCGTGACAGGCGGGAAGCCGCAGGCGACCTGTAGGGCGCCTGACACCCCTTCCGGGTGGGGTTTGACCCCCGGCCGCCTGTTCGGCCGCCACACCCCCCGTAGCGACGCACGGTGACGGAAGTTTCCGTCCTCGCGCGCGCACGCGTAGAGACCCCCTCGGAAACCAGGAAACCGGAAACACGCTCACTCCGCGTAACACACGCGTGTGGTGACGGGCCGTCGCAGGGCCCGTCACCACCAACCCACCGATCCCTGAGAAGAGGACTCGTGAGTCAGTCTCAAGTCTGGCGTACACACCGCCAGTACGCAGCCACCGCCGCCCGCTTCACCGCCGACCGGTGGCGCAAGGAAGCCGACCGCCGCCGCACCCTGCGCGCCGAACGCAAGCCGCTCGTCCGGGACGCCCGCCGCGCGCTGGCCACCGCGCGCGCCATCGACCCCGAGGGCGTCACCTCCCTGCGCCACCGGGCCGAGCGCGAACTGCGCACGGCCAAGCGGCGCGTGCCCGACCCGATGTGGCTGTTCGCCACCAAGACCGCCGCCGCCCTCGGCACGGCCGGTTACGTGTGGCTGCCGCAGGTCGCCGCCCGCGTGTGGGTGTGGTCGGCCATCGCCGTGGTCGCCGCCATCACCGCGTTGTTCGTGTGGGTCGCGGTGCGCGAGCGCGACACGACCGGACTCAAGCCGACCGCTGAAGAGTCGGCGCTGATGAAGCGGCTCGCGCCGCAGCACTGGAAGGAGCACGCTGAACAGCGCGGTCTCGCCGGGACGCTGACCGGCCGGCCCCGGCTCACCGAAGCCGGGATCGTGTGCGCGGTCCGGCTCGACGGCACGTGGACCGCAACCAAGCTCCGCAGCGCGGAAGACCACATCCGCAACCTGCTCGGGGCACGCACGAGCCTGCGCATGCAGGTCAAGGCAGGCAAGCAGGGCGGATGGGCCGAACTGATCCTGCGCACCCGCAGCGCCGCCGACGGCGACGACCTGACGTGGACGCCCGAACGTCGCTCGCTCGGCATCGACACCGTGACCGGGGAGCAGGTGACCGTGCCGCTCGGGGAACGGCTGCTCATCGCCGGACGCTCCGGTGCCGGCAAGTCGGTGGCGTCCCGGCCGCTGCTGTACGACGCGTCCGAGGGCGCCACGAACGCGCTCGTCATCATCGACCTGAAGCGCGTGGAGGGCCGGTTGTGGGACCACCGCGCCCGCGTCGCATCCACTCCGCGTGAGGTCATCGACGTGGTGGACGAGCTGGAGACGGAGATGCTGGAACGGCTCTCCGTGCTGCCCAAGGGACAAGGCACCTGGACCCCCACCGCGGACCGGCCGCGCATCACGGTCGTGGTCGATGAGGGCGCCGAAGTCATGACCGCCGCCGACAAAGTCCCCTACGAGACCGAGACCAGCGACGGCAAAACCCGCACCGTCACCCGGTCCGCGCTTCCCGCGCTGGAATCCCTGGCCCGTATGGGGCGTGCGGCGTGCATCGACCTGTGGTGGATGACGCAGAAGCCCACCATCGGTGACGGCATCCCCAAGCAGATCGCCCCGCAGATCGGCGTCTCCATCTGCCTCGCCGTGCGCACGCCGGCCGAAGCCCGCGTCGTCCTCGGTGAGGACGCTCAGGCCAAGGGATGGAATGCCGACGAACTGCCCGTACCCGGTGTGGCGCTGGTCCGGGATGGCAAGCGCAAGCCCGACCCCGTAAAGGTCCGCTACATGGACAAGTCCGTGGTCATCGCTCTGCCCGACCGCACCCCGTGGTCCCGCAGCGTGGCTCCCACGGTGGAAGCCGCGGGCGCCCCGACGCTCACCCTCGTCAAGGACACCGCACCCGAGGCAACACCGGCCACGGACGGCGCCGCCGCCCGCGTGCTCAAGGCCATCGAGACCGCCGGCACCCCAGTGAGGCAAAAGGACTTGGTGACGCTCACGGGCCTGTCCAAGGGCGCCGTATCTAAGGCGGTCAAAGCCTTGACCACGAGCGGCGCGGTCGTCCGCACCCCGGACGGCTGCCTGACCGCGACGCGCGGCGACGAGTCCGCCGCCGCCTGACCCAACCGCACAACGACGACGGCGGCCCCCATCCGACCAAGAACCGGGGCCGCCGCCTTCCACCAGACCGTCAACAGACCTGTGGAGGTCTCCCAGCATGACCCAACCTGTGCAGATCCGGCGAGTCCCCGGCTCGCCGCCGACGACCGCGAGTATCGACTCGGAGTGTCTGCCGCTGCTTGCCGCCTCGCTCGCGGCGGCCGAACGCGGCTGGCCCGTCATCCCGCTGCATCCCGGCAGCAAGCGGCCGGCCGGGCACGCCGAACGCGCCTGCCCCCGCACCGGGCGGTGCGCCGACGGCCACCGCACCCCGGAAGAGCGCGCCACCACCGACCCCGAGCTGATCCACGCCGCGTGGGCACACCGCCCGTACAACGTCGGGATCGCGACGGGCCCGGCCGGGCTGCTCGTCATCGACCTGGACCCGGTCAAGGCAGAAGAGCCGAAAGGAGCGCCTGACGGCGCCACTTCGTTGCAAGCGCTCTGCGAGCGCGCCGGGCAGGTCCTTCCCGACACCTACCGGGTGCGGACTGCGCGCGGTGAACACCTCTACTTCACCGCCCCCACCGGGGCCCGGTTGAGGTGCAGCGTTGACCGTCTCGGACCGCACATCGACACCCGAGCATGGGGCGGCTACGTCGTCGCCCCCGGCAGCACCACCCCCGACGGCGCATACGCGGTCGCCTGTGAAGCGCCCGTCGCGGAACTGCCGGACTGGTTGGTCGCGCTGCTCGCAGAGCCGCACCGGCCCGCCCCGGTGCCTGTCCGGGTCCATGACGGCACGCGCGCCGCACGGGTGGCGCTGGAACGCGAGTGCGCCGTCATCGCCGCCGCGACCGAGGGCGGGCCGACCGGCCGCAACGTCACCCTGCACAAGAGCGCCTGCAAGGTCGCCCGGTTCGTCGCGTGGGGCGACATTCCCCGGCACGTGGTGGAGCAGGCAATCCAGGGGGCGGGGGAGGCTACCGGACTGCCGTCGGCCGAGTGCCGCACCACCATCCGGAGCGCACTGGACTGGGTCATCGCCCATGCCACACCGAGGCAGGCGGCATGACGGCGCCAACTCCCCCCGCCCTGGATTGCCCCACCCCTGCTCCGACCGGCCCGAACGCCGCTCCACAGCCTGTGGACGCGGCGGGCGTGGGCGAGCCGACAGGCGCCGCCCGTCAGGGCGTCGTAACTGCCCTTTTCTCGAACCGCTCCCAGGTACGGCCGGGCGTCGACCCGACCCCGGACGCACCCGGTATCCGGATCTTCGCCCCGCCGGTCTACCGGCACCACTACGACGGCGCCCGCTGGTCCACCCGACCCGGCGCCCTCCCCACCGCCGCCTATGCCTGCGCCTGCGGGCTGACCGGCACCGCCACGAACCCGGCCGCCGTCGCCGCGCTGGTCACCGAGTACGACGCCCACCGCTCCGTCTGCACCGGAACGCCCGCCCGGCCGTGTGAAGGGAGGCACGCCGCATGACCGCCATCGACGGCGCCGCGCTGCTCAACGAGGTGGAAGCCTTCCACCGCCGCTTCAACGTCTTCCCCAACGAAGCCGCCTACGTGGCCGTGGTCCTGTGGGACGCGCACGCGCACCTGCTCGACTGCTTCGAGTCCACCCCGCGCCTGGCTTTCCTGTCCCCCGAACCGGGGTCCGGGAAATCCCGGGCGCTGGAGATCGTGGAAACCCTCGTGCCCAACCCGATGGCCGCTGTCGACGCGTCCGCCGCCGCGCTCTTCCGTGCGGTGGCCGGGGTCGACGGCAAGCGGCCCACGATCCTCTTCGACGAGATCGACACCATCTTCGGCCCCAAGGCCGGGGAGAACGAGCAGCTCCGGGGATTCATCAACGCAGGACACCGCCGCAATCGGCCGATGTTCCGTTGCGTGGGCGACGGCGCCAACCAAACCGTGCAGGCATTCCACTCCTACGCCGCCGTCGCCGTGGCCGGGCTCGGCTACCTGCCCGACACCATCCGAGACCGCTCCGTCAACATCCGCATGCGCCGCAGGGCCCGCAACGAACAGATCGAGCCCTACCGCACCCGCATCCACGAAAAGGAAGGGTTCGCCCTGCGCGACCGGCTCGCCGCCTGGGCAGCGCAGGTCAGCGAGCGGGTCATGAACGTCTGGCCGACGATGCCCGATGACGTCACCGACCGACCCGCCGACGTGTGGGAACCGTTGCTCGCCATCGCGGACGCCGCCGGCGGGGACTGGCCCGACCGGGCCCGCGAAGCCTGCGTCGCGTTGGTGGCCGCCTCCAAGGTCAACGACAAAGGCAGCCTCGGAGTCCGGCTGCTCACCGACCTGCGAGACCACGTCATGGCCGGCATTGACCGGCTGCCCACCGTCGCCATCCTCGACAGGCTGAACGCCCTGGACGACGCCCCGTGGGCAGACCTGCACGGCAAGCCGCTCGACAACCGGCGCCTGTCCAAGATGCTCGCGGAGTACATGACGGCGGATAACGAGCCCATCGCCTCCCGCAACATCAAGACCGCTGGAAGCGTGCTGAAGGGCTACTACAGCGCCGATCTCTGGGACGCGTGGGCCCGCTACTGCCCCCCACCCCCGGAAAGTCCGCTACCTCCGCTACCAGGCACCGAAAACGTGGCCTGACCAGCAACGACGCGGTAGCGGCAACCGGCTCCGGTTGCCGCTACCGCCCCGCTACCCATCCGCTACCGCTACCCCTTCCCGCTACCTCCAACAGGCCCCTGACCTGCGCGGTAGCGGTGGTAGCGGAAGTAGCGGACTTCCAAGAGGGGGCCGAGAGCCCCGCCCGCATTCCGGAGGTTCGTCGTGCGCACCGCCGTGCCCGAAACACCCGAAGCCTTCACCGTGCCGGAGGTCATGACCGCCCTGCGCCTGAGCCGCAGCAAGGTCTACGACCTCATCCGCTCGCGTCAGTTGGTGAGTTTCACCATCGGTCGCGCTCGCCGCGTGTCCCCAGACAGCGTGCGCGCCTTCATGCAGGAACGAATTGAGGAGAACGCAGCCTGATGGCCACCCGTAAGAGGAACCCCAACGGCGCTGGCAGCATCTGGCAGCGCAAAGACGGCCGTTACGAAGCCCGCGTGTACGTCCCGCAGCCGGACGGTACCCGCAAGCGCAAGACGGTGTACGGCTCGACCTGGGAGGAGTGCGACGAGAAGCGCCAGGAACTCGTACGCCGAGACCGACAGGGGGTGCCGACGCCTTCCCGGTCGGCGAAGCTCTCGGAGTGGCTGCCGTACTGGCTGGAGGAGTACATCAAGCCGCACCGGAAGCGGACCACGTACGTGAAGTACGAGATGCACGTGCGGCTCTACCTCGTGCCGCTGCTGGGCAATCGCCGCCTCGAATCCCTCACCACGGCGAACGTGCGGCAGATGCTCACGGCCGTGACCGCACAGGCATCGGCGGCCACGGCGAAAGAGGCACACCGCGTGCTGCGCACTGCTCTGACGGCTGCGTGCCGTGAGGAACTGATCAGTCGCAACGTCGTGCAGTTGGTTCCCGCGCCCCGCGTCGAGCCGCGCGAACTCCGTCCGTGGACGCTGGACGAGACGTTGACGTTCCTGGAGGCCGCGCGAACCGACCCGCTGTATCCGGCATTCGTCCTGGCGGTCGCCCTCGGTCTGCGCCGTGGGGAAATCCTCGGGTTGCAGTGGCGAGACGTGGACCTCGACCGCCGTGTGCTGACGGTCCGGACCACGCTGAACCGTGGCGGTAAGGAGCTGTACCTAGACACCACCAAGAACAGGCGAGCGCGGGTCATCCCAATCCCGCTGATGTGCGTCGCGCCGCTCCGCTGGCAGCGTCTACGGCAAACAGACCGCCGCGCGAAGGCCGGCACGGACTGGCACGAGAGTGATCACGTATTCACCACTCGCAGCGGACTGCCGATCGAGCCGCGGAATCTCTACCGGTCGTTCCTCCGGATCGCAGAGTCCGCAGCCTTGCCGCAAGTCCGGCTGCACGACACCCGCCATGGCTGCGCGTCCCTGCTCTTCGCGGCGGGCGTCGCGCCCCGCACCGTGATGGAGATCCTGGGCCACTCGCAGATCGCAGTGACGATGAACGTCTATACGCACGTAAGTGACGGGGACCGGCGGGAAGCCATGGGCCACATGGACCGCCTACTCAAGCGGCGCCGCTGAGGCGGACTGCCGTCAAGAACTGCCGTCAATGCCCCCGTGATCCGTATCACGGGGGCATTTTCCCTGGTAGGGACGGAGCCCCCTGTCGGATTCGAACCGACGACCTTCGCTTTACAAGAGCGGCGCTCTGACCAGCTGAGCTAAGGAGGCACGCACGCAGGTGTGCGGTGACCGCGTGCGAGCACGCCCGTGCAGTGTACCCACGTCACAGCGGGGGCCCGTCGAAAATTTCCGCGAACTTCACCGGCCCCGGAGTACTGACAGACCCGGTGAACGCCAGGTAGCGTCCTGACCGAGTTCACCCATGTGGACTACACCACTATGGACCGTTCCGTAGTGGATCACCACCTTTACAACGGATCGTCCGGCACGTTCCTGCCGGTGAAGGGGGCCCCTCACCATGGCCACTGTCTCGTTCGACAAGGCGACCCGGATCTACCCGGGTTCCGAGAAGCCCGCCGTCGATGCCCTGGAGATCGACATCGAGGACGGCGAGTTCCTCGTCCTCGTCGGTCCCTCCGGCTGCGGCAAGTCCACCTCGCTCCGCATGCTCGCGGGGCTCGAGGACGTGAACGCCGGCGCCATCCGCATCGGCGACCGCGACGTCACGCACCTGCCGCCCAAGGACCGGGACATCGCCATGGTGTTCCAGAACTACGCGCTGTACCCGCACATGACCGTCGCCGACAACATGGGCTTCGCGCTCAAGATCGCCGGCGTGAACAAGGCCGAGATCCGCCAGAAGGTCGAGGACGCGGCGAAGATCCTCGACCTCACCGAGTACCTCGGCCGCAAGCCGAAGGCGCTCTCCGGCGGTCAGCGCCAGCGCGTCGCCATGGGCCGCGCCATCGTGCGCGAGCCCCAGGTGTTCCTCATGGACGAGCCGCTGTCGAACCTCGACGCCAAGCTCCGCGTCTCCACCCGTACGCAGATCGCGAGCCTCCAGCGCCGTCTCGGCATCACCACGGTCTACGTCACCCACGACCAGGTCGAGGCCATGACCATGGGCGACCGCGTGGCCGTCCTCAAGGACGGTCTGCTCCAGCAGGTCGACTCCCCGCGCAACATGTACGACCGCCCCGCGAACCTGTTCGTCGCCGGGTTCATCGGCTCCCCGGCCATGAACCTCGTCGAGGTCCCGATCACCGACGGCGGCGTGAAGTTCGGCAACAGCGTGGTGCCGGTCAACCGCGACGCGCTCAAGGCCGCCGCCGACAAGGGCGACCGCACGGTCACCGTCGGCGTCCGCCCCGAGCACTTCGACATCGTCGAGCAGGGCGGCGGCGCCGCCGCCGCCTCGCTGTCCAAGGCGACCGAGGACGCCCCGGCCGGTCTGGCCGTCTCCGTCAACGTCGTCGAGGAACTCGGCGCCGACGGCTACGTCTACGGCAGCGCCAAGGTCGGCGACGAGCTCAAGGACCTGGTCGTCCGCGTCAGCGGCCGCGCGGTCCCGGACAAGGGCGCCACGCTCCACGTCGTCCCGCGTCCGGGCGAGACCCACGTGTTCTCGACCTCCACGGGCGAGCGCCTCTCCGACTGAGGCCGCGCCAACCCCCCGCAAGGGGTGAATTCACCGAAGTTGACGAGAAGGGCCCCGCAGCCTGCTGCGGGGCCTTTTCCGTTGTCGACAAATACCCCGGCAGAGCGGTCATTTCGATACGTGTACGTCAACCCGTCACCCGAATATCGCCCCACCCCTGTCCCCCGATCTGATGACTAAATGTCGCCAAATCATTACCCCGCGCTACCCTCACTCGCGTGAAGCACTCCACCACTAACCAACGGACCCGGCGTGGCCGTGGCCCCGCCCGCCGGATCGGCCGCACCCTCGCCCTCGTTCTGCCTGTCGTCCTGGTGCTCTCCGGGACCCTCGCGGTCACCCGAGTCAACTGGTCGGGGACCTCCTCGGACTCGGTGCTCACCGCCTCCTCGACCGACGTCTCCAAGCGTCAGTCCGCCCGTGCACCCCAGGACGTCCTGCGCGACAGACTCCTGATGGAACTGCAGGAGAAGGACCCGGGCGTGGCCCTCACCCACCTCCAACAGGCGGTGAACGGGCGGCCGTCGCTGGCGAAGCACTGCTCCTCGATCGCCCGTGCCCTCGGCCGGGCAGCCGTGCGGGTCTACGGGCCGACGCGCGCCCAGTCCTTCTCCCGGCCGGTCTGCGACACCGCCTTCGCATCGGGGGTGGCCCACGGGCTCGCGGCCCGGTAGGACCGCCACGGGCACCGTTCACGTCCGTCCGGTTACGGAACGATTGCCGGTCGAAGCCCCCGACGGGGCGCCACGTACAGTTCGGGCATGACCGATCCGAACGCCGCGTCGCGCCCCGTTCAAGCCGTTGTCCTGGCCGGAGGTCAGGGGTCCCGCCTGCGCCCCTACACCGATGACCGGCCCAAGCCGATGGTCGAGATTCCCGGCACCGGGACCCCGATCATCGGCCACCAGCTCGTCTGGCTCGCCGAGGAGGGCGTGACGGACGTCGTCGTCAGCTGCGGGCACCTCGCCGAGGTGCTGCAGAAGTGGCTGGACTCCGCCGACCTGCCGGTCAACGTCAAGACGGTCGTCGAGACGGAACCCCTCGGCCGCGGCGGCGGCCTCAAGTACGCCGCCGCGCACCTCCCGCACCCGGACCAGCCCTGGTACGCGACGAACGGCGACATCTGGACCCGTTTCTCCCTGCGCGACATGGCGGACTTCCACACCGAGCGCGACGCGGTCGCGACCCTCGCGCTGGCCCGTCCCCGCATCCCCTGGGGCGCCGTGAAGACCGACGGCTTCGGCCGCATCACGGACTTCATCGAGTCACCGCCGACGCAGCACGAGATCAACGCGGGCGTCTACGTCTTCTCCCCCGAGTTCGCCTCCCTGCTCCCGGAGCGCGGCGACCACGAACGCACCACGTTCCCGCGGCTGGCGCGCGAACGCCGACTGGCCGGCTTCCCGATCCCGCAGGGGGCCTACTGGCGCGCCATCGACACCGCGAAGGACCTGCGCGAGGCGGCCAAGGAACTGGCGGCGCTGGGCCGCTGAACCGACCGCCCCGCCCCGCGACGGCGGCAGCACGGACCCGGGCACGTCGATGGGCCCCGCACACCCGGTGTGCGGGGCCCATCGACGTGTCGGCGGGAGGACGTCAGCCCAGCAGGCCGCCCACCAGCCGGTCGGAGCCGCCCGAGCTGCTGCCGCCCGAACTGCCACCGGACGTACCGCCCGAGCCGGTGCCGCCGGAGGATGTGCCGCCGCCCGACGTCGGCCCCGAGGTGGTGCTCGGCGCCTGCTGGACGGGGGAGGACTGCCGGGGCGGCGCCTGGTTGGTGCCCTGGGTCTGGCTGGGCGCGCTGCCCGCCGTACCCGGTGTCGTCACCGCTCCGGGCGTCGTGGCCGCGCCCGACGGGGACGAGGAGGCACCCCGGGTGGGCGCCTCGGAGGCGGACGGACTGGCCCGGTGGTGCCGCTTGCCGGGCTCTCCCGGGAGCGGGGAACCGGGCAGTTCGTTCCGCGGAGCCTCGCCGGGACCCGGCACGACGACCCGGTCGGCGTCGCGTACGGCACCGCCGAGGAGCGAACCGATGAGCAGCGTGAGGCCGACGACGACGGTCGTGACGAGCGCGCCGCGACGCAGCACCCGCTGCCGCAGCTCCCAGATGTCCGCACGCGGCCCGAGCCTGCGCCAGGCCTCCCCGGCGAGCCGTCCGTCGACGGAGTAGACCGGAGCGCCCGCGGTGATCAGCGGGGACCAGGCGGCGAGGTAGATGATGTCGGGCGCGTCGTAGACCGGCACCGTCTTCCAGCTGACGGTGAGCAGCAGCGCGGCCGACAGTCCGGCGCCGACCACGGCGGCGACGCGCTGCCAGAGGCCCAGGATCGTGAGGACGCCCACGATGACCTGGAGGAAGGCGATGACGAGACCGGCACCGACGGGGTGCTGGAGGGCGAACTGCCGCAGCGGCTCGGCCATTTCCCACGGGTGCAGGGAGTTGAGCCACTTGACCATCGAGCCGCGCTTGCCGCCGTCGAAGTAGACGGGGTCGCAGAGCTTGCCCATGCCGGCGTAGATCGAGATGAATCCGAGGAAGACGCGCAGCGGGAGCAGCACGACGCCGAGGTTCATCCGGCGGCCGGGGTAGTAGGCGTGCCGCACCGGGTCCGCGCCGTGGCGCCTGACCCGGGACCCGTCCTCGGCACCCTCGTCCTCGTCGAACTCCGCGTCGGGGTCCCCGCCCGTGAACCGGTCGTCGGCGTAGGCGGGTTCGTCGTAGGCGCTGCCCACCTGGCGCATGTGCGGCAGGAGTCGCGTCTCGCCGGAGGCGGGGTTGCGCTGGCTGCCCACGAGCGGGGTCTCGACCGTCTCGACGGTCATGTCGCCGTCGTAGCGGTCCGGTTCGCCGACGCCGATGCGCGGGATGACCTGGGTCGCGCCGGCGTCGCCGGCCGGGTCCTCGCCGTGGCGCACGCTCGTACTGCGTGCGGCCTGCAGCAGCCGCGTGGCACCCGTGTCGTCGGGCGCGGACTTCCCGCTCCAGACGACGGGGGCGCGACGGCGCGTTCCCGCCGCACCGCCCGTGCCGACGACGGGGGTGCGCGCGGTGGCCGCGGCGGAGCTCGGGTGCTGCGCGATACGGGGGGATCGGGTCCGCGTCGACGCGCCTAGCTGCACGCGGAAGCTCGCATGATTGACGATGATCTGCGCCGGGTCGCTCGGCACCTTCACCATGCTCAGCGCGGGAGCGTCGTCGTATCCCGACGAGCGGTCCCCCGTGGGTGTGCGGGGTGTTCTGGTGTCCACACTCATCTAACCGAGTGACGTCTGATTAGGACACTGCTTTGACCCGGCCGATCTGTCCGGACCGCGTCAAGGTCATCCGGAACATCCCTCTTGCCCCACGGGGGTTACTACGGGCACATCTGTTCAGACGCGTCGCCGTGACGCCTCGTAGAGGACAACTCCCGCCGCCACACCGGCGTTCAGCGACTCGGCGCCGCCCGGCATCGGGATCCGCACCCTGAAGTCGCAGGTCTCGCCGACGAGTCGGGACAGGCCCTTGCCCTCGCTGCCGACCACGATGACGACCGGTCCGCCCAGCGCCTCCAGCTCACCGAGTTCGACCTCGCCGTCCGCGGCCAGACCGACCACGACGAGGCCCGCCTTCTTGTACGACTCCAGGGCCCGCGTCAGGTTCGACGCGCGGGCGACGGGCGTACGGGCCGCGGTGCCGGCGGACGTCTTCCAGGCACCGGCGGTCATGCCGGCCGCGCGCCGCTCGGGCACGACGACACCGTGGCCGCCGAAGGCCGAGACGGACCGGACGACGGCACCGAGGTTGCGCGGGTCGGTTACGCCGTCGAGCGCGACGATCAGCGGGTCCGCGCCCTCGTCGTACGCGGCGGCGGCGAGGTCCTCGGGGTGCGCGTACTCGTACGGCGGGACCTGCAGGACCAGGCCCTGGTGGTTGAGCCCGTTGGTCATGCGGTCCAGCTCCGGGCGGGGGGCCTCCATGAGGTGGATGCCGCCGCGCTCCCCGGCGAGCTGGAGCGCCTCGCGCACCCGCTCGTCGTTGTCGATGAACTGCTGGACGTAGAGCGTGACCGCGGGCACGCCCTCGCGCAGCGCCTCGACGACGGGGTTGCGCCCGACGACCATCTCGGACGTGCCCTTGCCGCCCCGGCCGCGCGGCGCGGGCCGGCGGGCGGCCTGCTTCGCCTTGGCGTTGGCGATGCGGTTCGCCTTGTGCTTCTTGCGCATCTCGGCGGGCGGGGTCGGACCCTTGCCCTCCAGGCCCTTGCGTCGCTGGCCGCCACTGCCGACCTGCGCGCCCTTCTTGCCGGACATGCGGCGGTTGTGAGCGGCCATGACCTACCTGTCTGTGTGAGGCGTGCGTACGTACGTATATGAAGTGTGCCGCCCGGAGGCCCGGGCGGCACAATCGATCTTGGTCGACGGTGGCCGACCCGGCCCGGCGGAGCGGCCGCTCAGCGCGGGCCGAGCGTCCAGCGCGGACCCTGCGGGCCGTCCTCGATGACCAGGCCCGACTGGTTGAGCTGGTCCCGGATGGCGTCCGCGGTCGCCCAGTCCTTGCGCCCCCGCGCCGCCTCGCGCTGCTGGAGCACGAGGCGGACCAGGGTGTCGACGACGCCGTGCAGGTCCTCGCCGCGGTCGCTCTCCCCGGCCCAGTGCGGGTCCAGCGGGTCGAGGCCGAGGACGCCGAGCATCGCACGGACCTCGGCGAGGCGGGCGACGGCGGCTTCCTTGTCGTCGGCGGCCAGCGCGCTGTTGCCCTGGCGGACGGTGGTGTGCACGACGGCGAGCGCCTGCGGGACGCCCAGGTCGTCGTCCATCGCCTCGGCGAAGGCCGGCGGCACCTCGGCGGCGGGCTCGACCACTCCCCCGGCCTTCTCCACGACACGCTGCACGAAGCCCTCGATCCGGGCGAACGCCGACTCGGCCTCGCGCAGGGCCTCTTCGCTGTACTCGATCATCGAGCGGTAGTGCGGGGTGCCCAGGTAGTAGCGCAGCACGATCGGGCGCCACTGCTTGACCATCTCGCTCACCAGGACCGAGTTGCCGAGCGACTTCGACATCTTCTCGCCGCTCATGGTGACCCAGGCGTTGTGCACCCAGTACATGGCGAACTCGTCGCCGAACGCCTTGGCCTGGGCGATCTCGTTCTCGTGGTGCGGGAAGATCAGGTCGATGCCTCCGCCGTGGATGTCGAAGGCGCTGCCCAGGTACTTGTGGGCCATCGCCGAGCACTCCAGGTGCCAGCCCGGACGTCCGCGGCCCCACGGCGTCTCCCAGCTGGGCTCGCCCGGCTTGGCGGCCTTCCACATGGCGAAGTCGCGCGGGTCCCGCTTGCCGGTCTCGCCCTCCCCGGAGGGCTGCAGCAGGTTGTCCAGCTCCTGGTTGGAGAGCGCCAGGTAGCCGGGGAGGGAGCGCACGTCGAAGTAGACGTTGCCGTCGGCCTCGTAGGCGTGGCCGCGCTCGATGAGACCGCGCATCATCTCGATCATCTCGGTGATGTGCCCGGTGGCCCGCGGCTCGTACGTGGGCGGCAGGCAGCCGAGCACGTCGTAGCCGTCGTTGAAGGCGCGCTCGTTCGCGTACCCGATCGACCACCAAGGGCGGCCCTGCTCGGCCGACTTGGCGATGATCTTGTCGTCGATGTCCGTCACGTTCCGGATGAAGGTGACGTCGTATCCGCGGTACTCGAACCAGCGGCGCAGGATGTCGAAGTTGAGGCCCGAGCGGATGTGCCCGATGTGCGGGGCCGCCTGCACGGTGGCACCACACAGGTAGATCGAGACGCAACCCGGCACGAGCGGGGTGAAGTCACGGATCTGCCGGGCGCTGGTGTCGTACAGGCGAATAGTCACCACTCCAGGGTAGTGGCCGCCGGCCAGTGCCCCGAGCCCCTTACGCCTCAAGGCACACGTATTCGTGACATGGGGCGGGGCCCGCAGCCCGTCCGGCGTTCCGGGGCGGGGCCGTTCGGGCCGCGGGAAGGGGCGGAGGCGGTTGGGGAAGAGGCGAAGGGGGCTCTCCGCGGAGGCCCCCCCCCCGGCTTCACCCCGCCCGGACGACGAGCGCCGTGGCGACCGCCATCAGCCCCTCGTCCCGCCCGGGGAAACCCAGCCCGTCGGTGGTGGCGCCGGACACGGAGACCGGGGCCCCCACCGCCTCGGACAACAGCTTCTGCGCCTCGTCCCGCCGCTTGCCGATCTTCGGCCGCGGCCCGACGACCTGGACCGCGACGTTCCCCACCGCGAACCCGGCCGCGCGGACGATGCGCGCCGCCTCCGTGAGCAGCGTGACGCCCGACGCCCCGGCCCACTCGGGCCGCCCGGTGCCGAAGTGGGCGCCGAGGTCGCCCAGCCCGGCCGCGGAGAACAGCGCGTTGCACGCGGCGTGCGCGACGACGTCCGCGTCGGAGTGCCCGGCGAGTCCGGGACCCTCCCCCTCCCAGAGCAGCCCCGCGCACCACAGCTCGCGGCCCTCCTCGAAGGCGTGGATGTCGGTCCCGATACCCACCTGCGGAATCACCGGCGCGCCGGCCGGGAGGGAGCCGCCGGTCGCCTCAGAAGCCATCGTTCAGCCTCCTGCGCGCGAGAACCGCCTCGGCGAGTACGAGGTCCAGGGGACGCGTCACCTTGAACGCCTCCTCGTGCCCGGGCACCACCACGACCTGCGTCCCGAGCTGCTCGACCATGCTCGCGTCGTCGGTCACGTCGTCGGTCACGCTCTCGTGGGCGCGGACGAGCGTGGCGCGGTCGAAGCCCTGCGGGGTCTGCACGGCGCGCAGCCGGGCCCGCTCGGGGGTGGCGACGACCGGCTCGGGCGAGCCGTCGGTGCGCGGCTCGACCTGCTTGACGGTGTCGCTGAGCGGCAGCGCCGGGACGACGGCCGGAGCGCCGTCCCGTACCGCCTCGATGACCGCGTCCACGGTGTCCACGGGCACCAGCGGCCGGGCGGCGTCGTGCACGAGCACGATGTCGATGCCGTCCGGCAGGGCGTCGAGGCCGGACCTCACGGACTCCTGTCGGCTGTCCCCGCCGGGGACGACCAGGAAGTCGGTCCGCTCCGGCAGCGCGTGCGCGTCCAGCAGCGTCTTGACCTCCGCGGCGCCGTCGGGCGGGGCCACGACGACGACGAGGGAGACCGCGCGGGAGGCGGCCATCGCGCGCACGGCGTGGATGAGCATGGGCGTGCCGTTGAGCGCGCGGAGTGCTTTGGGGGCGCCCGGGCCGAGGCGCACGCCCCGTCCGGCGGCCGGAATCACGGCCGCGGTGCGGGGTTCCGGAGGCGAAGGGCGCGATTCGTCAGACATCGGTTCCTGTCAGGTTTGTGTGCTCGGCCGACGTGGGTATGGCCAGGGCGTACCCCGGCCGACGGTTGGGGCAGTGCCGGGCGCGACGCCTTGACCGGACCCCTTCCGTGACATCCGGTCGAGTCGCCTGCCCGGGCCCGGTACGTCAGTATCGGGGCCGTAGGAGATCATCCGGGGCTCGGGCCGGCGGTCGGGGACCGCGACCCGCGACAGACCGGGGGATCGACCACAGCTCCGCGGCTCGACATCGGGGGGTTGTGCGCGGCGCGTCCGGGTACGAACATGCCGCAGCGCCCGGCGACAGCAATCGCGTCATCGGGCACCGCGGCATTTCATTGCGCTGAACAGGCCGCCGCCTGCGTCAATCCGGCCGCCGTCTCGACGAGCGCCGCCGTCGGGACGGCCGTCGCTCGACGACCGCCGTCGTCAGGACGCGAGGACCTCGTCGAGCAGGGCCTCCGCCTTGTCCTCGTTCGTGTTCTCCGCGAGGGCCAGCTCGCTCACCAGGATCTGGCGGGCCTTGGCGAGCATGCGCTTCTCACCTGCGGAGAGTCCGCGCTCGCGCTCACGACGCCACAGGTCACGCACGACTTCCGCGACCTTGATGACATCGCCCGAGGCGAGCTTCTCCAGATTTGCCTTGTAGCGACGCGACCAGTTCGTGGGCTCCTCGGCGTACGGCGCGCGCAGCACCTCGAAGACCCGGTCCAGCCCGTCCTGACCGACCACATCACGCACGCCGACGAACTCCGCATTGTCCGCTGGCACACGTACCGTCAGGTCGCCCTGGGCGACCTTCAGCACCAAGTAGGTCTTGTCCACGCCTTTGATCTGGCGAGTTTCGATGGCCTCGATCAGCGCGGCCCCGTGATGGGGATAGACCACGGTGTCGCCAACCTTGAACGTCATGTGACAGGTACCCCTTCCGTGGCTATCCAGAGTAACACGGATACGGCGTCTTCTGAATGGCGTTTTCGCAGGTCAGGGCATATCTCGGGGCTTGACAACCACAACAGGAACGTGCTGCGAGGGGCGAGCGGAAGAGGGTATTCGCAGGTGGGAGCGGCTGTCCAGGCCGAGCGAAACACGTACGTCACATGCCCCCGAAGTCGCCACCAGAGGACCGAACGTCCTATTTTGTCCGACTCCAAGAGGTCGACTTCCGCTACTCCGTTCGGTGAGCGGAGTCGGGTCCGGGACGTTTCCGGAATTGATCACCACGGCTGATGATCAATATTCCGGCACCCCCCGCATTCCGCACCCGCCGATACCGATCCCGGCCCGGAAATCCGCAAGTCAAGGGCCCCGCCGCTTATGTGAATGGCGGACCGGTGCACCGCCAAACTACCCGGCACACCCCGGCCGGAAGCGCGCGCCGGAGAACGCCCGCCGAGGGTCCCGCGCAGCCCGGCGGTGCGTAGAGGCGGGTCGGGTGCGGCGACGCGGGAACGGCTCGGTAACCTAAGCCCGCTGACAGACCCTTAGGGCGGCTTTACAGCCGTACGGCCGCCCGACCCCGTATCGCCCACGTTCTAGGAGTTGCCGCCGCCGTGAGCAGCAGCCTTCGACGCGGCGCCCTCGCCGCCGCCGCCATCGCGTTCTCGATCGCCTCGCTCGCCGCGTGCGGCGCCGGTCACAACGCCCAGACGCTGGAGGTCAAGCCGGACAACGCGGCCACCAGCGTGGGCGTCATCAAGGTGCAGAACGCCCTCGTCATCACCCAGCCGGACCTGGAGTCGACCGGCCCGGCCGTGATCTCCGCGACCCTCTTCAACGGCGGCAGCACCGCCCAGACCCTGGACTCGATCACCGTCCCGGGCACCGGCAAGACCGCCACCGTCAAGCCCGCCAAGGGATCCGGCAAGCTGACGGTCCCGCCCCACGGCTCCGTCATCATCGGCGGCAAGGGCAACGCCTCCGCGGTCCTGGACAGCAGCCGTGAGGCCATCCAGGACGGCGACGCGCAGAAGATCACCTTCAGCTTCAGCAAGACCGGCGACGTGAGCCTGCGGGCCTTCGTCGTCCCCGCCGAGAGCTACTTCAGCAAGTGGGGCCCGAGCGAGATCCCGGCCGCGCCGGGCGCCTCCGCGTCGCCGTCCGCGAGCGGCAAGCCGTCGAAGTCGGCCGGTGCGTCGGCCTCGCCGTCCGAGGAGGTCTCGGACGCCGCCTCGGCGAGCGCCACCGCCTCGGCCTCCCAGTCGGCCGCGGGTCACTGACCCGAGGGCCGCGCGGCTCGCACACGACAGAGGGCGGGACCCCTTCCCGGGGGTTCCGCCCTTCGTACGTCGGCCGGCCGCTCGCCGGCCCGGATCCGCCGGTCCCCGGCCCCGCGGTCTACGGCTCGAACTTGTAGCCGAGGCCTCGTACCGTCACGAGGTACCGCGGCGCGCCCGGGTCGGGCTCGATCTTCGCGCGCAGGCGCTTGACGTGCACGTCGAGGGTCTTGGTGTCACCGACGTAGTCGGCGCCCCACACCCGGTCGATGAGCTGCATACGGGTCAGCACACGGCCCGCGTTGCGCAGGAGCATCTCCAGGAGGTCGAACTCCTTCAGCGGGAGGTCGATCTTGGATCCGGCGACGGTCACGACGTGGCGGTCGACGTCCATCCGGACCGGGCCCGCCTCCAGCGCGGCCGGCGTGACCTCCTCGGGCTCGCCCCGGCGGCGCAGGACGGCACGGATACGGGCGACCAGCTCGCGGGAGGAGAAGGGCTTCGTGACGTAGTCGTCCGCCCCTATCTCCAGTCCGACGACCTTGTCGATCTCGCTGTCCTTGGCGGTGACCATGATCACGGGGACGTTGGAGCGCCCGCGCAGCTGGCGGCAGACCTCCGTGCCCGGCAGGCCGGGCAGCATCAGGTCGAGCAGGACGAGGTCGGCGCCGTTGCGCTCGAACTCGTCGAGGCCGTCGGGCCCGGTGGTCGCGATGGCGACCTCGAAGCCCTCCTTGCGGAGCATGTACGACAGGGCGTCGGAGAAGGACTCCTCGTCCTCGACGACGAGCACACGGGTCACGGAAGGACCTCCGGGGCAGGAAGCGGTTCGTACGGGGATGTGACGGTGGTCGTCCCGTCGGGCTGCGCGTACTCGTCGTCTTCGTCGAGTCCAGGCATGTGGTGATGGGTCAGGCGGTCGCGGGCCGCGCCCGCCTCCGGCAGCCGCAGGGTGAAGGTGGAGCCCTGTCCCTCCGAGCTCCACACCGTGACCTCCCCGCCGTGCGAGGCGGCCACGTGCTTGACGATCGCGAGTCCGAGGCCGGTGCCTCCGGTGGCACGGGAACGGGCCGGGTCCACGCGGTAGAAGCGCTCGAAGATGCGCTCCTTGTCCTTGTCCGAGATGCCGATGCCCTGGTCGGTCACGGCCACCTCGATGAGGTCTCCGCCGGGCGCGGTCACCCGGCGCGCGGCTATGCCGACCCGGGTGCGGGCCGGGGAGTAGTTGACGGCGTTCTCCACCAGGTTGCCCAGGGCCGCGGCGAGCTGGCCGCGGTTGCCCCAGACGTGCAGTTCCGCGGTACCGCCCGCGGCCATGGTGATCTGCTTCGTACCCGCCTGATGGCGGCAGCGGTCGATCGCCTCGGCCACCAGCTCGTCCACCCGGATGGGCTCGGCGTCCTCGAGCGGATCGTCGTTCTGCACCCTGGACAGGTCGATGAGCTCCTGGACGAGGTTGGTGAGCCGGGTGGCCTCGATCTGCATCCGGCCGGCGAAGCGCTCCACGGCCTCGGGGTCGTCCGAGGCGTCCATGACGGCCTCGGAGAGCAGCGACAGCGCGCCCACGGGCGTCTTGAGCTCGTGGCTCACGTTCGCGACGAAGTCGCGTCGTACCGCCTCGATCCTGCGCGCCTCCGTGAGGTCCTCGACCAGCAGGAGCACCAGCCGGGAGCCGAGCGGAGCCACCCGGGCGGACACGGCGAGGGCCTCGCCCCTGCCGGTGCCCCGCCGGGGCAGGTCCAGCTCGACCTGGCGTATCTCCCCGTCGCGGCGGGTGTCGCGGGCCATCTGCATCATCGGCTCGACGGCCAGCTTCCCGCCCCGCACCAGCCCGAGGGCGTACGCGGCGGAGCTGGCCTTCACCACGGCGTCCGCCTCGTCGAGCACGACGGCGGACGACCGGAGCACGGACAGCACCGTGTCCACGCCCGGGGGAAGCACGGGGTCGGTGTGCAGAGAGGTCCTGGTGGGCCGCTTCTGGTCGCGCTCGCTCCAGCGGAACGCCAGCATGGCGATGACACCGGTGAGTACTCCGGCGATCGCTGCCGCTGCGGCGACCGCCGCGTTCACGTCCATGCCCCCAGGTTAGGCATGTCGCCGGTCGAGGCCACAGCCATCCGAGTGCGAGCTCGAACACTCGTCGCCCAGAGTTCACCTGGGAGCCAGTGATGGTTCATTTGGGGTGACGGAAACGGACGCGTACGGGGCCGACCGTGGGAGCGTGGGGTTCACAGGGCCTGTCCGGCGGTCAGGGCCCAGCCCCCGGAACCCCCGAAGACGTAAGAGAGGGACATCCTGATGCGGGACGCGTACCACGAGGAACTGGACTCGATCGGCGAGGGCCTGGTCGAGATGGCCCGGCTCGTCGGGTCGGCGATCGGACGCGCCACGACGGCCATCCTGGACTCCGACCTGAAGCTGGCCGAGAGCGTGATCGCGGCCGACCAGAAGGTCGACGATCTCCAGCACGAGCTGGAGGCCCGGGCGATAGCACTGCTGGCCCGGCAGCAGCCGGTGGCGACGGACCTGCGGATCGTCGTGACCTCGCTGCGGATGTCGGCCGACCTGGAGCGGTCCGGCGACCTGGCGCAGCACGTCGCGAAGCTCGCCCGGCTGCGCTTCCCCGAGCGGGCGATCCCGCACGACCTGCACGCCACGATCCTGGAGATGGGGCAGCTGGCCCAGCGCCTGATGGCGAAGGCGGCCGAGGTGATCATCACCAAGGACGTCGACCTCGCCCTCCAGCTGGAGCAGGACGACGACGAGATGGACCTGCTGCACCGCACCCTGTTCCAGCACCTGCTGGACGACAAGTGGAAGCACGGCATCGAGACGGCGGTCGACGTCACGCTGCTCGGCCGCTACTACGAGCGCTTCGCCGACCACGCGGTGTCCGTCGCCAAGCGGGTCGTGTACCTGGTCACGGGCGAGCACGCGGACGACCTCCAGACGGACATCCAGCCGGTCACGGGGGTCGAAGGGGCCTGAGTCCGGGCGTCCTGCCGGTCCGCACCCTGCCGTCGAGCGGCGAGGGGGCCTGAACCGGGCTTCGCGCGGCGCCCGAAAGCCTCCGTGCGCCGTTGATGCGCCCGCCCCGGTGGGCATGCAATGGGCGAACGGAAGCTGTGCGGTGCGGTGCGCTCGCGCGCCGCACCGCACACCTTCGTGTCCGAAGGAGGGACCCATGGCCGAATCCCCCAGTACGCCCGACCCCACGCAGGACCGCGAGACGCAGCAGCCCGCCGAGATCAAGAGTCTCCCGCTGTTCGGTGCCTGCGGGTGCGGCTCCGGCTGCGGCTGCGGCTGCCAGTCCGGCAACCCCTGCCAGTGCGGCTGATCCGCCACGACGGAGAAGGGGCCCCGCCGATTCCGGCGGGGCCCCTTCCGTGTCGCGTGCGTCAGTACTGGACGCCGCCGAGGTGCAGCGGGTCCGACATGCCTGCGGGGTGGGCACCACGGCTCTCGTCGCCGGCCAGCTCACGGCCGTCGTCGTCGCCGTTCTCCTCGGCGTCCTCGTCGACGTTCAGACAGCCCTCGGCGTACCAGGCGTAACCGCCGCCCGCACCGGCGAGGATGCCGCAGCCGGACACGTGGCCGTCGCCGTCGCCCGAACCGCCCCAGTCGGCGGCCAGCGCCTGGGCCGAACCACCCAGCACACAACCGGCGGACAGGACCACTGCGGTGACCAAGGTGCGCATGCGCATGAAGAGACTCCCTTGTCTTGGGGGTTGAAGGGTCGTCAACAGCCATGGACCGGGGCCGATCCGGGCAAACCTGCCCGCGCCCATCCAGCGCAACGCCCCCGCCCGCCGGAGCCGGCCGCCGCGAGGGGAGGCGCAGGTCGTACCGGGGCACGCTCGACGCTGCCGGCTCCGACCCGCGGACTGGTGTTGCTCCGCGTCAGCCAGATCAACGGGTGCGCCTTCTGCCAAGCAAAAACCCCCGCCCTGCCAGGACATGGCGGGGCGGGGGTCTGCTGGTGTCGCGTTACTTCTTCTTGCCCTGGTTCTTCACGGCCTCGATGGCGGCTGCCGCCGCTTCCGGGTCGAGGTAGGTGCCGCCCGGGTTCAGCGGCTTGAAGTCGGCGTCCAGCTCGTAGGAGAGGGGGATGCCGGTCGGGATGTTGAGGCCGGCGATGTCGGCGTCCGAGATGCCGTCCAGGTGCTTGACCAGGGCACGGAGCGAGTTGCCGTGGGCGGCGACCAGGACCGTGCGGCCGGTCAGGAGGTCCGGGACGATGCCGTCGAACCAGTACGGCAGCATGCGGACGACGACGTCCTTCAGGCACTCCGTCCGCGGGCGCAGCTCCGGCGGGAGGGTCGCGTAGCGCGGGTCGGAGAACTGGGAGTACTCGGCGTCGCGGTCCAGCGCCGGCGGCGGGGTGTCGTACGAGCGGCGCCAGAGCATGAACTGCTCCTCGCCGAACTCGGCGAGCGTCTGCGCCTTGTCCTTGCCCTGGAGGGCGCCGTAGTGGCGCTCGTTCAGGCGCCAGGAGCGGTGGACCGGGATCCAGAGGCGGTCCGCGGACTCCAGGGCCAGCTGCGCGGTGCGGATCGCGCGCTTCTGGAGCGAGGTGTGGACCACGTCGGGCAGCAGGCCGGCGTCCTTGAGCAGCTCACCGCCGCGGACTGCCTCCTTCTCGCCCTTCTCGTTGAGATTGACGTCCACCCAGCCGGTGAACAGGTTCTTCGCGTTCCATTCGCTCTCGCCGTGGCGGAGGAGGATCAGCTTGTACGGTGCGTCGGCCATGGCTCCGAGCGTAATCGAAGCCTTCGCCCCCTCGCTCGCCTGCCCGGAAGCCGGACAGTTGACGGCATCTGCTAATTGACTGGCTCCCCGGACTCCGCCGCTCGTAAGTTGTGCTCACCGCCTGAGCCGCTTACCCGTGGGGGGATTCCCGATGCCGATCGCCGTCGTGAGACGCGCCGTCCGAGAGACCGTCTCGGGACTCCCCCGCGAGTTCTGGTGGCTGTGGACCAGCACGCTCGTCAACCGCCTCGGCGCCTTCGTCGCCACGTTCATGGCGCTCTACCTGACGCTGGACCGCGGCTACTCCGCCTCGTACGCCGGTCTCGTCGCCTCGCTGCACGGCCTCGGCGGGGTCATCTCCTCGCTCGGCGCGGGAGTGATGACCGACCGGCTGGGGCGGCGGCCCACGCTGCTCGTGGCGCAGACCTCGACGGCGGTGTCCGTCGCGGTGCTCGGCTTCGTGCACGACCCCGTCGCGATCGCCGCCGTCGCCTTCGTCGTGGGCATGGCGAGCAACGCCTCCCGACCCGCCGTTCAGGCGATGATGGCCGACATCGTCCGCCCCGAGGACCGGGTGCGGGCGTTCTCCCTCAACTACTGGGCCATCAACCTCGGCTTCGCCGTCTCCTCGACGGCCGCCGGTTTCATCGCCGAGTTCAGCTATCTCGCCGGCTTCCTCATCGAGGCGGGCATGACCCTGGTGTGCGCGCTCGTCGTCTTCGCCAAGCTGCCCGAGTCCCGCCCCGCACCCGCGGCCAAGACCTCCGCCGAACCCGCGGCGAACCTCGGCACCGTCCTGCGCGACGGCCGTTTCATGAGCGTCGTCGGGTTGTCCTTCCTGGTCGCCGTCGTCTTCCAGCAGGGCTCGGTGGGACTGCCGGTGGCGATGGGCGCGGCCGGTTTCACGGCCGCGGACTACGGCATGGCGATCGCCGTGAACGGTGTCCTCATCGTGGCGCTGCAGATCCCGGTCACGCGGTTCATCCAGCACCGGGACCCCAAGCGGCTGCTGGTGGTCTCGTCGCTCCTCGCGGGCTACGGCTTCGGCCTCACCGTCTTCGCCGGCTCCGTCGGCCTCTTCGCCCTCACGGTGTGCGTGTGGACGCTGGCCGAGATCGTCAACGCGCCGACGCAGACGGGGCTGGTCGTCCGCCTGTCCCCGGTTGACGGCCGTGGCCGCTACCAGGGCATGTACACCATGTCCTGGTCGCTCGCGGCCCTCGTCGCGCCGGTGATGTCCGGCGTGGTCATCGACCGGTTCGGCGCGGCCTGGCTGTGGGCGCTGTGCGCGGTGGTGGGCACGGTGGCGGGTGCCGGATACGGCGTCCTGATGCGACGTCTGCCGCCGGAGCCCCCGGCCACCGGCCGGCCGGCCGCTGTCGCCGAGGCCCGCGAGGCGGAGCTGCCCACCCCGCCGTCCGACGCCCTCCCGACCGGCGTCCCGGCGGACCCGGCCACGCCGCTGCCGCCCGGCCTCCTCGGGGACCCGGCCGCGCCGCTGCCGGCGGGCCCGGGCGCGAACCAGCCCACCGTCCCGACCGCCCGGCCGGGGGGCGTGGCCAAGGACCCGGCCACGGCTCCCCTGCCGGCCGCCCTCGCCCCCGATCCGGCCAGGGCTTCGGCGACGGGTCTCCGGCCCACCCCGGCCACGGCCCCGCCGACCGGCCTCACGGAGGCGGCGCCGACCGGAACGGCACCGAAGGCGGCGCCGACCGGGACGGCACCGGTGGCGGGGCCCGCCACCGCTCCCGCATCGGGCGCCTGCCCCGAGGTGACCGCGGTCTGACCCGCGGGCACCCCGTCCACGGGGCCCGGATCGGCGCACACGGGCCGGCCGGCCCCGTCACGGATGCATCCGCGCTCCCTTGAGCACCTTGTCCACCCCGTTGCGCGGTCCGTACACGGCGAGCCCCACCAGGTCCAGTTCGGCCGTCGGCACGGCCCGTACGGCCGCCCGGTTGTCCCGGTCGTTGCCGGTGGCGAAGAGGTCGGCGGTGAAGACGGCACGCGGCAGGGCCCGGGTGAGGGCCCGGCCGTGCGCGGTGGTCAGCGTCTCCTTGGAGCCCTCGAAGATCAGCACCGGCTGGCGGAACATCGGCAGGTACGGGACGCCGTCCGCGTCCTCGTAGGGCTCGCCCACCACCTCGGGGACGCTCGCCCCGAGGCCGCTGACCAGGAACGCGGTGACGTTCAGACGCTGCCAGGGCTCCAGGTCGTCGCGCAGCAGCACGGCGATCTTGGTGTCGAAGCGGACGGGTGGCGCATCCGGGGATCCGGCGTCCCCGGGCACCGGGCCCGCGGTGTCGGTGCGTGGAGAGTTCTCGCTGCTCATGCCGTGAGACTGCCGACCGGGGCGGCCCGCGGTCTTGTACGTTTCTTGCATGGTGGCCCAGCGCGAGATCTCCGCATGGCGCCCGCGCGTACCGGGTGTCGTGGAGGTCTTCCACGCCCACTACACGGAGTACGCGTACCCCATGCACGTGCACGACGCGTGGACGCTGCTGATCGTCGACGCCGGTGCCGTGCGCTACGACCTGGACCGGCACGAGCACGGCACCCCGCACGACACGGTCTCGCTGCTCCCGCCGCACGTCCCGCACAACGGATCGCCCGCCACCGCGGACGGCTTCCGCAAGCGGGTCCTCTACCTGGATCTCAGCCGGCTCGACGAGAGCCTCATCGGGCCCGCGGTGGACGGGCCCGACCTGGTCGACCCCGTGCTCCGCCACCGCGTCGGGCTGCTGCACTCGGCTCTCGCGCGCCCCGGCGACGAACTGGAGGCGGAGAGCCGGCTGACGCTGATCGACGAGCGGCTGCGCACGCACCTGCGGCCCGGACGCGCCGCCGGTCGGCGGCGGCCGGACCGCCCGCTCGCCCTGCGCCTGCGCGAACTCCTCGACGAGCGGGTGGCCCGCGGCGTCGCCCTCGACGAGGCCGCGCGGCTGCTGCACGCCCATCCCGCCCACCTGGTGCGGGCGTTCACCGCGGCGTTCGGCATCGCTCCGCACCAGTACCTGATGTCCCGTCGGGTGGACCGCGCCCGGCGGCTCCTCCTGGACGGCGGAAGGCCGGCGGAGGTGGCGACGGCGACCGGCTTCTACGACCAGTCCCATCTCACCCGCCACTTCAAGCGGTTGGTCGGCGTGGCCCCGGGCCGCTACCGCGTCAGTTCCCGCTGAGCGTCGTACAGGTTCCGCGGCCGTACGACGTCGGTGGTGCCGTACAGCTCCAGGCGGGAGTGCAGGTCTCCGGTGAAGTCGGGCACGTCGGTCTGGTCGAACTCGGTGACCTCTCCGATGCCGACGGTGGCGCTGTACGGGGCGAGGCCGTCGATCTTCATCAGTCCGGCGCGGCCGTTGGTGACGCGGATGTTCCAGTGGGTGAAGCGGGCGCCGAAGAGAGGCCCGGCGCTCGCGTCCCCGCCGTGGCGGCCGGTGTTGTCGACGGTGATGTCGGTGCGGACGTTCGCGAACGGCATGCCCCGGTGGGAGTCGAAGGTGCCCATCTGCATCTCGCCGCGCGACCAGACGTTGTACGAGGAGAGACCCTCCACGTTGATGCCGTGGAGCTGGGTTCCGGCGGGGGCGGGGACCGTGCGCCGTTCGATCGTGAAGTCCTCGACGAGGTTGTCGTGCGCGCCCTCGCGGCAGAAGTACGGGTGGTGGGCGCCGCGTCCGGCGACCTTCGTACGGCGCAGGGTGCAGGCGGAGGCGGCGACGAGCCCGAAGCCGTTGTCGACATGCCGTACGACGACGTCGTCGGCCCAGCAGTCGTAGGCGCACTGGAAGGTGACGCCGTTGTAGCCCCGGTCGAGGAGGTGCGGGGACTGCGGTGTCTCGACGGCCTCCAGGGTGAGGCCCTCGACGCCCGCCCCGGTCAGCGCCGTCACGTGGGTGGTGAGGCGCGGGTCCCACTCCGGGCGGACGTCCAGCGGCAGCGGGCGCTCGAACGTCACCTTCCGGCCCTGCACGCGCGCGATGCGCACCGGCCATTCGTAGGGGACGTAGCTGGTCAGCTTGGTCTTGTCGTCCCAGGAGTACGCCTCGGGGCCCGGCCCGCCGCCCGCCACGTGCTCCAGGAGCGTGTGTCCGGCGTCGTCGGCGAGGCGCAGCAGGACCAGCCGGCCCGGCTTCAGCCGACGGGCGTCGGCGACCGTCACCGACCAGGATCCGCGGGTGGCGGGGGCGACGGTGGTGAGGGTCTCCCACTCGTCGCGGGCGTTGCCGGTCCAGCCCTCGAAGGGCCACGCCTTCGCCCTGACGGCATCGACGAGCGCGTCCCAGCGGGCCTTCGGCGCCAGCCAGACCAGGCCGCCGGCCCAGGACCAGGACGACTTGTCGCCGCCGTAGCGGGAGCCGTAGACCCCGATCAGCTCCGTGAGGTTCTTGGTGGCGTACAGCGTGGTGCGGGAACTTCCGGCGCCGCGCAGGACGACGTTGTCGTACCCGATGTGGACGAGACCGTCGATGCGGTAGGTGCCGGGCGGGATGAGAACCGTGCCACCGCCGGCCCTTCCGGCGGCAGCGATGGCACGGTTGATCGCGGGGGCGCAGTCCGTGCCGCCGTCGGCGACGGCACCGTGGTCGCGCACGTCGGCCACGACGGGCCGGCGGGGCGGGCGCGCGACACCGGCGCGGTAGCCGGCCCGGCCGATGTACGGGATCTGCGGATGCGTGAAGGGGCTGCGGGTGAACTCCCGCCAGAGGGAGGGGATCCGGCCCGGCGCGGCGGCCGCCACCGTGCCGCCGGTGACGGCTGCGGCGGCCACGGCCGTGGCACCGCCGAGCAGACTCCGCCTGGTGAACCCCGCGTACCGGTTGCCCATCTCCGCCACCTTTCACATGCGTGAACGACGTTCAGATCTGCGTCGGCGGTGAGCATGCCACGGCGACCCGGGCGAGGGAAGGGGGCGTGCAGGACCCGGCACGGAGGTGGACTCGGTCAGTTGGACGGGCGCTCGGTCAGATGGCTGAACGCGTCCAGATTGCGCGTCGATTCACCGCGGGACACCCGCCAGGCGTACTCCTTGCGGATCGCGGACGCGAAACCGAGCTCCAGGAGGGTGTTGAACGAGCCGTCCGCCGCTTCGAGCACCGAGCCGAGCAGGCGGTCGATCTCGTCGGATGTCACCGCGGCCAGCGGCAGCTTGCCGACCAGGTACACGTCCCCGAGCCGGTCGACCGCGTAACCGACCCCGTACAGCTTGAGGTTGCGCTCCAGGAGCCAGCGGTGGACCGCTTCCTCGTTCTCGTCGGGGTGGCGGATCACGAAGGCGTTCAGCGAGAGCGAGTGCTTGCCGACGATCAGCGACACGGTCGTCGACAGCTTGCGCGTCCCGGGCAGCTTCACGACGTACGAGCCCGCCTCGGGGCTCTCCCACTCCAGCTCGGCCTCGGTGAGGACCTGCTCGATGATCGACGCTGCGTCAGCCATGGAGCGAGCGTACGTCAGCGCGGGGGCCGGCCGGGCGGGAGGGCGGGCGCCGGATCGTGCGGTCCCGGGCAGGCGGGGCGAGGCTCCGGGGCCCGCCCGATGCGGTACCGGGGGCGGCCGGCCGCGGCGTGCGGACAGCCCCGCAGCACGGTCAGCCGTGGTGCGCGCTCGTCCCAGCACCACGGGCCGGCCGTGACGCGCGGTCGACCCAGGAGCGCCGCCGGCCCGTGGTGCGCGGTCAGCCGTGGTGCGCGCGCAGTCCGCGGCGGTGCGCCTGCGTCGCCGCGGTGTACACGTCGGCCGTCGCGGCGGCCGCGGTGTCCCAGCCGAAGCCCTGAGCGTGCCGGGCGGCCGCCGCGCCCATCCGCGCGGGCAGCTCGTGGTCGTCGGCGAAGTCACGCAGCACGCGCGCGTAGGCGGCCGGATCGTGCCCCTGCACCAGGAACCCGGTGTGCCGGTCGCGGACCGCCACCGGCAGCCCGCCCACGGCCGCCGCCAGTACCGGCGTGCCCGCCGCCTGCGCCTCGATGGCGACCAGCCCGAACGACTCGCTGTAGGACGGCATGACCAGTACCGACGCGGCCCTGAACCAGTCCGCGAGCTGCTCCTGCCCGACCGGCGGCCTGAAGCGCACCACGTCGGCGATGCCGAGCCGGGCCGCCAGCTTCTGCAGCCCCTCGGGCTTGGCGAGGCCGCTGCCGCTGGGGCCGCCCACCACCGGGACGAGGATCTTCGAGCGCAGCTCGGGCCGCTCGTCCAGCAGCACGGCCACGGCGCGCAGCAGCACGTCGGGCGCCTTCAGGGGCTGTATCCGGCCCGCGAACAGGGGGATCAGCGCGTCCTGCGGCAGACCGAGGCGGGCGCGGGCGGCGGCCCGGCCGTCGGCGGGGCGGAAGCGGTCCAGGTTGACGCCCGGGTGGACGACGGCGACCTTGCCGGGCTCGGCGTCGTAGTGGCGCACGAGCTCCTCGGCCTCCTCGGAGGTGTTGGCGATGAGCCGGGACGCGGCCCGCACGATCTGGGTCTCGCCGATGACCCGCGCGGCGGGCTCGGGGGTGTCGCCCTCGGCGAGTGCCGCGTTCTTGACCTTGGCCATGGTGTGCATCGCGTGCACCAGGGGCGTGCCCCAGCGCTCGGCGGCCAGCCAGCCCACGTGGCCGGAGAGCCAGTAGTGCGAGTGGACGAGGTCGTAGTAGCCGGGGCGGTGGCCCGCCCAGGCCTGCATGACGCCGTGCGTGAAGGCGCACAGCTGGGCGGGCAGGTCCTCCTTGGCGAGTCCTTCGTAGGGACCCGCGTCCACGTGCCGGACGAGCACGCCGGGGGCCAGCTCGACGGTGGGCGGAAGGGCCCCGGTCGTCGCGCGGGTGAAGATCTCCACCTCGATGTTGATCGCGGCCAGGCGCTGGGCGAGCTCCACGATGTAGACGTTCATCCCGCCGGCGTCGCCCGTGCCGGGCTGGTGCAGCGGGGACGTGTGCACGGAGAGCATGGCGACGCGCCGGGGCCTGCGGTACAGCCTGAGCCTCGAGGGTGCCGTCGCCGAGCGACGCCCGAGCCTGCTGACGTACTGGCTCACGTGGCGGTCCTCCTCGCTGCGGGCATGGCGTCGGGAGGGTGCACGCCACCCTCCAAGGTGGGGAACGCCGGAGCCCTCCGCTCCATTTCCTCTTTGCCGAATCATTACCGCTTGTCGCTCAACCGTTCGAGACGAACGCGCGTGCGGGGGCTGCCGCGCTCGGGCTCCGCGGTTGTCCACAGGCGCGCCGGACCCTCGCACCCTGCGCATACCCTCGTACGCATGACAGCCCGCGCCGCGTCCCGCCCCGTGGGAGCGGTGACGCGCGGGACCACGAACCCCAACCGCCTGCGCCGCATGGACCGCTGGATCGCCGCCACGCACGGCGCCGAGCTGCGCCGGACCCCCGACCCGGTCGCGGTCGACCTCGGGTACGGGGCCGCGCCCTGGACCGCGGTCGAGCTGCTGGTGCGGCTGCGCACGGTCGCTCCACGGGCTCGCGTCGTGGGCGTGGAGATCGAGCCCGACCGGGTCGCGGTCGCCAAGCCGTACGAGCGCGAGGGCCTCGCGTTCCGGCGCGGCGGCTTCGAGGTCCCGGTGCCCGGCCGGCCGTCGCTGATCCGCGCCGCGAACGTGCTGCGCCAGTACGACGAGGACCGGGTGACCGCGGCCTGGGAGCTGATGTGCGGACGGCTCGCGCCGGCCGATCCGGCGACCGGCTCCCGCGGCGGACTCCTCGTCGAGGGCACCTGCGACGAGATCGGCCGCCGCCACGTCTGGGTCGCCCTCGGCCCCGAGGGCCCGCGCACGGTCACCTTCGCCACCCGCCTGGGTTCCCTGGAGCGCCCCTCCGACCTGGCCGAGCGGCTCCCGAAGGCGCTCATCCACCGCAACGTCCCGGGCGAGCCGGTGCACGCCTTCCTGCGTGACTTCGACCGCGCCTGGGCCGCCGCCGCGCCCTACGCCTCGTACGGCGCCCGGCAGCGCTGGATACGGACCGCGCGCGCACTGACGACCGACTGGCCCCTGACGGACGGCGCGGCGCGCTGGCGCCAGGGCGAAGTGACGGTCCGCTGGGAGGCGTTGGCGCCGGGGGGCTGAGGGCTCCGAATGGCAGCCCACCCGGACCGGTGCCGGGAGATCCCGTCGCCACGGGCCCCTGACCTGCGGGGAACGATCTCCGTGAGTCGTTCGTCACACAGGCGGGGAGATCGCCTCGGGGGCCCGCAAGCGGGGAAAGCGGAAAGGGAGTTGCAGTCCGCCCCTGTCGCACCGCGCGCCGACATGGCACGATCCCCGAGGCGTCGTAAGTTACTGACGGTAAATCAGCTTTGGGGGCGAAGTATGGGATGCGGCAAGCGGAGCCTGACCACGGCGGCCGTGGCTCTCGTCTGCGCGGTCACCGTGTTGAGCGCACCGGGCACGGCCTACGCGAGCCCGGCCGATCCGAACCCCACCCCCGCACCGTCGTCCGGCGCAACCCCCCGGTCCGGCAAGGAGCTTGAAGAGGTCCGCAGGAAGCTGGCCGACCTCTACCACGAGGCGGCGGTCGCCACGGACGCGTACAACGCGGCCGAGGAGAAGACCGAGAAGCAGTCCACCCAGCTCGTCGCGCTGGCCCGGGAGATCGTCAAGGGCCAGGCAAAGCTGGACGGACTGCAGGACCGCGCGGGCGCCGCGGCCCGCGCCCAGTACCGCGGCGGCGGGCTCCCGCCCGACGCCCGGCTGTGGCTGAGCGACAACCCGCAGCAGTACCTGGACGGGGCGGGCCGGGTGCGCCAGGGCGAGCACGCGACCAAGGGCATGCTCGCCGAGATGACGCGCACCCAGAAGGACTTGGCGCAGTACACGAAGGACGCGTCCGCCCAGTGGCGCAGACTGGAGGCCAACCGCAAGGCGAAGGCCTCCGCGAAGAAGAAGATCAAGCAGCGGATCGCCAGCGCCGAGAAGCTCGAATCGCAGCTCGCCGCCGAGGAGAAGAAGCGGCTGGCGAAGCTGGAGGAGGACGCCGCTCACGCGGCGCAGACGGCCTGGCTCGGCTCCGGAGTCCTGGCCGAGATCAACGGCAAGGCGTCCGCGCAGGGCAGGAAGGCCGTGCAGTACGCGACCGCCCAGATCGGCAAGCCCTACGAGTGGGGCGCCGAGGGACCGAGGACGTACGACTGCTCGGGGCTGACCTCGCAGGCGTGGGCCGCCGCCGGGCAGGGCATTCCGCGCACCTCGCAGGAGCAGTGGAAGCGGCTCCCGCACGTCGAGGTGAAGGACATGCGCCCCGGTGACCTCATCATCTACTTCGACGACGCCACCCACGTCGGGATGTACATCGGCGACGGCGCGATCGTCCACGCCCCGCGGCCGGGGCGCACGGTGACGATCGCGGGCGCCGGCTCGATGCCGATCCTCGGGGTCGTGCGGCCCGACAAGTAGGGCTTGTCGGGACACGTCCGGGCGCCGCTCCGGCACGAGTGCGGGCGGCGCCGGGCCCGACGTGACCTGCCGCACGTGGGATGAGTCACGTCCGCCCGGCCGGGCAACCCGCGCGACGTGACCTTCGTCATTACCTGCGGGCCGGTGCCGTGCCCAATTGCGGTACGGGATGCGGCATATGACGGTGGCCGTTTGCCGCACACCATTCCGTTGCGGCGCCGGGTACCGCTATGGTCCCCGTCGGTGGGTCGGACCTTCGCCCCACCACACCCTCGGGGGGAGGGAAGGAACCCACAACGATGCCCGCACCCGTACCGCGGCAGAGAGCGATCCCGGCCGTGGAGAGTGGTCAGGCTCAAGCCGCGTCCTCACCCATGGCCCCGTTCGCGAACGCACCGGCGGGCGGCACCACGGCTCCTGCCGACAGCACCACCAACCTCACCCTGCTCGTCATCGAGGACGACCCGGCAGGTTCGCTGAGCGTGCCCCAGATGCTGGACGCGGCGGGCAAGCCGATCCGCATCCGCACCGCACGCAACCTCACCGAGGCCGAGCGCCTGCTCACCGACGACGTCCACTGCATCCTGCTCGACCTGACCCTGCCCGCTCCCGGCCGTGCCGCCGGGAGCGACGACGAGCTGGCCACCCTCAAGCACGTGCTCCAGCTCGCGCCCCGGCACGCCGTGCTGGCCCTGACCGGGTCGGGCGACGCCGAGCGCGGCGCGGAGGCGGTCCGCGTGGGTGCCCAGGACTACCTCCTGCGCGAAGAACTGGACGGACGGCTGCTGAGCCGCGCGATCCGGTACGCGGTGGAGCGGAAACGTTCCGACACGGCCGAGCGACGGCTGACCGAGTCCCGGCTGCGGGCACAGGAGAACGCCCGTCTGGAGCGCGGTCTGCTGCCCACGCCTCTGCTGGAGGGATCCCAGCTGCGGTTCGCCGCCCGCTACCGCCCGGGACGCTCCCGCGCGCTGCTCGGCGGCGACTTCTACGACACCGTCCGCACCCCGGACGGCACCGTGCACGCCATGATCGGCGACGTCTGCGGGCACGGCCCGGACGAGGCGGCGCTCGGCGTGGAGCTGCGCATCGCGTGGCGGGCACTGACGCTGGCGGGCCTGTGCGGGGACGAGCTGCTCTCGACGCTGCAGCAGGTGCTGGAGCACGAGCGCGACAACGACGAGATCTTCGCGACCCTCTGCACCGTGGACATCGCGCCCGACGGCCGCCGGGCCGGGCTCTGCCTGGCCGGTCACCCGTCGCCGCTGATCGCCCGCCCCGGACGCCTGGCGCAGCTGCTGCCGTACGAGTACGGGGGCCCGGCGCTGGGTCTGCTGCCGCAGGCACGCTGGCCGCGCATGCAGGTGGAGCTCGGCGCCGAGTGGAGCCTGATGCTCTACACCGACGGCCTGATCGAGGGCCGGGTCGGCGAGGGCAAGGAGCGCCTCGGCCAGGACGGCATGGTGGAGCTGGTGCGCCGTCGGCTCGCCGAAGGCCTGCAGGGCGAGGAGCTGCTGCGCGTGACGGTGAACGAGGTCAGGGACCTCAACGGCGGCGAGCTGACCGACGACGTGGCGGTCCTGCTGCTCGACCGCGCGCCCTGATCCGTCCCCCGCGCGCAGCGGGGCGCGGCGGCGGTCACCGGTGCGTGGCCCGTACGGGCCCGCATCGGAATCACCCTCGCTCGGAGCGAGGCGGGTCGGCGCCCGGCGGACTGCCGCCGATCACCGCCGCTCGCAGCGAGGCCGGTCGCCCCGCGAAGGGGCGCAGGTCAGCGACCGCCGTTGTACGGGCCGTAGGGGCCGTCGCTGCTGGAGCCGCGGCGACCGCGGCCGCCACCGCCGCCGGAGGCCGTGCGCACCGCGGGCCGGACGTCCACGATGTAGACGATGCTGGCGATGACGCCGATGATCGGCAGGAACGACAGGATCGAGAACAGGTAGCTCACCACCAGCGCGAGCGCCAGGATGATCAGCCAGAACGGCTTCGTCTGCTTGTCCGCCGCACGGAACGCGTCCTCGCGCCGGAAGGCCGCGTCGAACAGCCCGAAGGCGGCGAGGGCCATCAGGACGATCTTCAGCAGTCCCAACAACCCCGCGAAGCCCAACATCAGCATGCTGCCCACCGCCCGTTCCCGCCGCGACTCCTGACGCGGCAACCGTACCCGGAGAACGGGCCGGACACCCCAGGGGTGCCCGGCCGCGCTCGCTGCTCCGTCGATCCGTCGTGCGACGGTCCGCCTTGCCGCGCTACTTGGCGGGCGGGGTCGTCTTCTTGGCGGTGCTCTTCTTGGCCGGGGTCTTCTTCGCGGCCGACGCGGGCGTCACCGGGGCGGCGGTCACAGTGCCGGTCGTGGCGGGCTTGTCCTCGACCTTGATCTCGCCGGGCTCGGCCTTGGGCTCGACCGCGATGGCCAGCTCCTCGATCTCCTCGGCCGCCTCGCCGCGCCAGGTCTTCACGGCCTGCTCGCCGTGCTCGGCGACCTTCTCGTAGGTCTCCCGGGCCTTCACCGCGTACTCGGCGGCGACGCCGACCCCGCGCAGGGCGAGGTCCTGGGCGGACTCACCGATCTTCTTGAGGTCGGTGTCGAGGGTGCTGATGAACCCGGTCACCTTGGTCGAGAGCGTCTCCTGCGCCTCCTTGGCGCGGGCGCTCGCCTTCTCCTGCACGGCGTTCGGGTCGATGTTGCGGACGGTGTCGATGCGCGCCGGGGCCTCGGCGCGGATCTGCTCCACGAGCGCCGGCACCTTCTTGGCCTGCTGGACGGCCAGGTCGGCGGTGCCGGCCAGGAAGTACAGCGGGGTCGGGTCGGTGGCGGCCTTGCGGATGTCGTCGGTGATGGCCATGAGGGTGGTCCTCCCGGATGGGCTGTCGACTGAGGGTGTGTGTGGTCCGCTGCGGAGACGGCCGCTACGACGTCTCAACTGGCCGTCTGCTGCGGGCCGGCATCGCTGCCGTCGGCCGTGCGGGGGCCGTGGCGGGTGGTGTCCTGGGCGTCCGGTATGTCCTGCGGGTGCTGCGCGCCGGGAGCAGTCTGCACGTCGGTGTCCCGAACGTCCTCGGCCACCACGGCGATCTCGAACCCGTTCTCTTTGCGGAAGGACTCGTAGATCTGGAGCAGCACCTGCTTCTGCCGCTCGGTGAGCGTCGGATCGGCGAGGAGGGCGGCGCGCGTCTCCACCTCGTCCCGGTCCCGCTCGGCGTCGAGGATGCCGGCCCGCACGTACAGCGTCTCGGCGGAGATCCGCAGGGCCTTGGCGACCTGCTGCAGCACCTCCGCGCTCGGCTTGCGCAGCCCGCGCTCGATCTGGCTCAGATACGGATTGGACACCCCGGCGGCGTCGGCGAGCTGCCGCAGCGACAGTTGGGCGTTGCGCCGCTGCTCGCGCAGGTACTCACCGAGATTGCCGACGTTGAGCGATGCCATGCCCCCACCCTGCCGCACTCTCGCTAACAATTGCAAGCGCCTGCTAGCAAAAGTGCGCCACGCCACGTCCGCGCGGTGTTCAGGTTCGGGTGACCGGGACGAGGGTCAGGTACGCGATGCCCAGGATGTCGCGGTAGCCGTCGACCCAGGACGACCGCTGGCGGTCGACCCGTTCGCGGGTCTCGGCGGCGCGGGGATGGTCCGGGTTCCCGGCGAGCCAGAGTTCCGTGTCATGGCGGTAGCCGGACTCGAACTCCTCCCACTCCTCCCGGCTCGCCGACTCGATCCACGCCGGCCGGAAGCCCGCCTCGACGGCGAGGTCGACGAGTGGTCCCAGCCGCAGGTGGTCGCCCGCCCGCGCCCCGGGCCACATGGCCGCGAGTTCCTCGTCCGTCGGGGTGCGCTCCCAGAAGCCCTCGCCCAGGACGACACGTCCGCCCGGACGGACCAGGCGGCGCAGCTCGTGCAGTACGGCGCCGGGATCGTACGGCTGCCCGGGGTCGCACAGCGCCTGACCGGCCCCCAGGCAGAGCACCGCGTCCACGGGCCCGCGTGCCGTGCCGAGGGCGGACTCCTCGATGAATTCGACCCGTCCGGCCAGCCCGCGCTCCTTCGCGAGGTCCCTGCCCCGGGCCAGGTCCTCGGCGTTGATGTCGAGGCCCACGCCGGTCGATCCCGGGGCGGACTCCAGAACGCGGAGCAGCATGTCGCCCCAGCCGCAGCCGATGTCGAGGACGGTGGAGGGCGAGGCGGCGGCGAGCCGCGCGACGATGCGCCCGGCGCGGGCTTCGGAGAGCGGCCCGTGGAAGGTCAGACTGCCGAGACGCGGGGGAGGATCGGAAGCAATTGCCATAGCGCGGAACCCTAGTTCTCCCCGAGTGGCGTGCCGAGCGATTTAGCTGCCGCCCGACCTACCGGGCCGGCGTGCCCCGGACCTGGTGGGACCGCGCCGACGTGCCCCCACCGGGCCGCTTCCTCGGCCGCACCGTCGGCGCGCCGGGAGCCGGGCGCCACCGTCCCGGACCCTCGCGGGTCCCGGCATCGCGGCGGACCGCCTTCGTGGCGACGGGTCGGCGTGCCAGGCTCCCCGTGCAGAGACCCGCACCAGATCCTTCCGGGAGCTTCCATGATCGCGCTTGTCACCGGCGGCAACCGTGGCATCGGCCGCGAAGTCGCGCGGCAGCTCGCCGCCTCGGGGCACACCGTGTTCCTGACCGCACGCTCCTTCGAGGCAGCGGCCGAGGCGGCCCGGGCGATCGGCCCGCTCGCCCGCCCGCTGCGGCTGGACGTCACGTCCGGGGCCGACATCGCCGAGGCCGCCCGCTCGCTCGACGCCCTCGACGTGCTGATCAACAACGCCGCCATCACCTACGACACCTGGCAACGCGCGGACACCGCCGACCTGGACGTCGTGCGGGAGGCGGCCGAGACCAATCTGTACGGTCCGTGGCGGCTCACCCAGGCCCTGCTTCCGCTGCTCCGCGCGAGCGCGCACCCCCGCGTCGTGAACGTGTCCAGCGAGGCGGCCTCGTTCGCGAGCATGGGCGGCGGCACTCCCGCGTACACCGCGTCGAAGGTGGCGCTCAACGCGCTGACCCGCATGCTCGCCGGGGAACTGCGCGACGCGAGGATCCTGGTGAACGCCGTCTGCCCCGGCTGGGTCGCCACCGACATGGGCGGCGCCGGCGGCCGGCCGGTCGCGGAGGGCGCGGCGGGCATCGTCTGGGCGGCCACCCTGCCGGACGACGGCCCGACCGGGGGCTTCTTCCGCGACGGGCGGCCCCTGCCCTGGTGAACCGCGGTCCCTCTCACCAGGGCAGCGGCCGGGTGTGCACCACGTCCAGGCGGGACACCGCCCGGGTCAGCACCACGTAGAGCCGGTGCAGGCCTCGCGGCTCCGCCTCCGCGATCGCCGCCGGCTCGACGGCGACGACGTGGTCGTACTCGAGGCCCTTGGCCAGGGAGGCCGCCAGCACCGTGACCCGGGCGCCCAGTGCGTCCGGTCCGGCGTGCGGGATGCCCGCGGCGTCGAGGGCCTCCCGCACCCGCGGCGCCTGCGCGTCGGCCGCGATCACGCCGACGGAGCCCTCCCGGGCCAGGGCCTCGCGCACGGCGCCGACCGTCGCGGACAGCGCGTCGGCGCCCTCCCGGATCCGCAACTCCCCGTCCCTGCGCAGCGAACGCGCCCCCGGCACCTCCACCTCCAGCCGCTCCAGCAGCCGGTTGGCGATGCCGACCACGGCCTCCGGGACCCGGAAGCCGGTGGTCAGCGGCACCACGGGGGCGTCCGGCCTGCCGAGGTGCGCGAGCAGCCGGGGCCAGGTGCGGGCGGCCCACGGTGTCGTCCCCTGGGCCAGGTCCCCGAGCACCGTGAGCGATCCGAAGGAGGCCCGGCGGGCGATCGCACGGCACTCCATCGGCGACAGGTCCTGCGCCTCGTCGACCACCACATGGGCGTAGCTCTTCGGGTGTTCGAGGAGGCCGGCCACCTCGTCCAGGAGCACGAGGTCCGCGGCCGACCACCGCGCCGACCGGTACGACCTGGGGGGCCGCGCCCAGAGGATCGCCTTCTGCTCGTCCGCGTCGAGGATCCCCTCCGCCGCCGCGGCGAGCGCCCCCGGCTCGGTGAGCAGCTCCGCCACGACCTCCTCCGCCCGGACCCGGGGCCAGACGGCGTCCACACCGGCGCCCACCGCCCGGGCGCGGGAGATCCGCTGCACCCACGCGGGCGTCCGGGGCCCCGCGCGCCGCTCGGCCTGTGCCTGCAGGTACCGCACGGCCCGCGTCCTGACCCGCTCCCGTCCGGTCGCGTACGGCGGCTCCTCGGCGCGTACGCCGTCCACGAGCCGCTCGAAGGCGTCCGCCGGGATCCGCCACCGGTACGAACCGTCCGGCACCACCAGGGAACAGGCCCGGCCAGGGGCCACCCGGGAGTACAGGGCGCGGCGGAGCACCCGGGCCATCCGGGCGTCGTGCTTGACGGCGGCGGCCCGCTCGTCGTCCTCGCCGGTGACGGGGTGCAGGCCGATCTCGTCGCCGACGGTCGACTGCCGCACCCCCGTCTCGCCGAGGGCGGGCAGCACCTCCGAGATGTACGACAGGAAGGTGCGGTTGGGTCCGAGGATCAGCAGGCCGCCGCGCTGGATGCGCTGCGGGAAGGTGTAGAGGAGGTACGCGGCCCGGTGCAGCCCGACCGCCGTCTTGCCCGTGCCGGGGGCGCCCTGCACACAGACCGAGACCGTCGGGTCGCCCCGTACGAGGTCGTCCTGTTCGGGCTGGATGGTCGCGGCGATGTCCCGCATCGGGCCGACCCGGGGGCGTTCGATCTCGTGGGCGAGGATGCGGCTGCCCTCGCCGGGCCCACCGGGCACGTCGAGGCCGTCCTGACGTCCGCCGGTCAGCAGCTCGTCCTCCAGGCCGGTGAGATCGGCGGAGTCCCCGCGGCTTCCCGGCGCCCAGCCGAACCGGCGGCGCACGGCGACGCCCTGCGGATCGCGGGCGCTCGCCTGGTAGAAGGCGCGGGACACGGGCGCGCGCCAGTCGACGACCAGCGGCGGGGCGGAGGGCCGCTCGGTGATCCGGAGGCGGCCGATGTGGTACCTCTGCCCGGCGTGCCCGCCCGTGGCCTGTCCGCCCCGGCCGCTCACGCTGTCGCCTGCGGCGTGCTCGTCCCCGCTCTCCGCGAAGTCGAGCCGCCCGAAGAAGAGCGGACCCTCGGGCAGTTCGCGCAGTTCCTTGGCCCGGCTGCGGAATTGGTAGCCGAGGACTTCGGCGTCGGCACCGGAGGCGGACACGTCCTCGCCGGTGACGACCTGCTCCTGCGCGCCCTCGACCATGGCGGCGAGGGCGGCGCGGCAGGCCTCGTGGAAGGCGCGTTCACGGGTGAGGGCACGGGAGGGGTCGGATGGCGTCATTCCATGAAGCGTAACCGAAACAGTGACTCGGTAACATAATTTACCGGGTTGCCGCGAGAGCCCGCTCCAGCCGGGCGAAGACCCGTTCGGCGGTGGCGACGGCTTCCCGCCGCACCTCCGCGGCCGTTTCCCCCGCCGCCATCCGCCGCCAGTTCTCCAGGGCGAGGACGCGCTGTACGGCGATGATCTGACCGGCGGCGAGCCGGGCGTCGAGGTCGCCGCCGAGCGCGTCGGCGAGGGCGGACTCGGAGCGTTCCAGATAGGCGTGCAGGCGTCCTGCCAGCGAGGGCGTCCCGTAGAGCAGCCGGTGGAAGGCGAGCACCCGGGGGTCGTCGTTGAGCCCGGTGACGGGATCGAAGCGCTCCAGGCCGGCGACGAAGTGCCTGCGCACGGCCCCCGTCGCGGATTCCCCGGCCGGGCGGCCGGAGACCAGGCGCGCCGCCTCGGTCTCGTGATCGGCGAACCGGTGCAGGACGAGGTCCTCCTTGGTGGGGAAGTACCGGAAGAGGGTCGGCTTGGAGATCTCCGCGGCGGCGGCCACCTCGGCGACCGACACCTGATCGAAGCCCCTCTCCAGGAAGAGCCCGATCGCGATGTCGGAGACAGCCTGGTACATCCGCTGCTTCTTGCGCTCGCGCAGCCCGATCTCACCCATGCCCCGAGCCTACGTTCACGACCGGGCGTCCTTGACCTCAAGCCGACTTGAGGTCGAAGACTGCGATGCGTGCGCACCGATCCGCGCACTCGGCGACCCCTGGGGAGAGCACGATGCTGGCAGCACAGGTGACGGAATTCGGCGGCCCGGAGGTCCTGGTGCCGGTCGACCTGCCCGACCCGGTCCCGGGGCCGGGCGAGGTGGTGATCGATGTCGCCTACGCGGACACGATCTTCGTGGAGACCCAGCTCAGGAGCGGCTGGGGCCGCGAGTTCTTTCCGTCGACTCCCCCGTATGTGCCGGGCGGCGGCGTGACGGGAGTGGTGAGCGCCGTGGGCCCCGAGGTGGCGGCGGACTGGCGGGGCCGGCGGGTCGCCGCCTTCGTGACGGGCAGCTATGCGGAGCGGGCCGTGGCCGCGGTCCCGGCGCTGGTCCCCGTCCCCGACGGCCTCGACCTCCGTACCGCCGCGGCCCTGGTGCACGACGGTGTGACGGCGAGCGGTCTGCTGGAACTGACCGGGGTCGGACCCACCGACCGCGTGCTCGTCCTCGGCGCCTCGGGAGGCATGGGCACGCTTCTCGTCCAGTTGGCCCACGCCCGCGACGCCCGCGTGGTGGCGGTCGCCCGCGGCCCGGAAAAGCTCGCTCTGGTAAGGGAGTTGGGGGCCGACGCGGCGGTCGACGCGGCGCGGGAGGACTGGCCGTCGGCCGCCGCCGCGGCGCTCGGCGGTGACGACTGCGCCGCCGACGTGGTCCTCGACGGCGTCGGCGGCCGGGTCGGTGCCGCCGCCTTCCCGCTGACGTCCGAGGGCGGGCTCTTCTCGGCCCACGGCGCCCCCACCGGCGGTTTCACCCCGGTCGACCGGGAGGAGGCGGCCCGCCGCGGCATCACCCTCCTCGGCATCGGCGACCTGCAGTTCGGCACCGACGAGCGGGTCCGTCTCATGGCCTCCGCCCTCGGCGAGGCCGCGGCGGGCCGCCTGCGCCCCGTGATCGCCGAGGCCTTCCCCCTGCACCGGGCGTCCGACGCCCACACCGCCATCGAGGGACGCGCGCTGGTGGGAAAGGTCGTCCTGAAGCCGTGAACCCGGGCTCCGGCGCCCGCCCGGCGGGCGCCGGCCGGGCAGGCCGCGCCCGGCACGGCCGCATCAGCGCCGCAGCGTCGCCAGCACCGGCTGCAGTGAGTTCACCAGCGTCGTCACCCCCGCCGCGCGCAGGAGCCCTTCCTTGGCCTCGTTACGCGCGTAGCCGAGGAACGGAACGCCCGCCTCGTCGGCCGCCAGGAAGTCGGACGGGGTGTCGCCGATCATCAGGGCGGCGGCGGGCGCGGCCCCGAGGGCATTGAGGGCCCGGTGGAGACAGTGGGGGTGGGGCTTGAGGAGGTGCAGGTCCTGGGTGCGTCCGTAGATGTGGGGCTCGAAGCAGCCCGCCAGACCCCGGGATCCCAGATACCTGCGCGCCACCCGGGGCGAGTTGTTCGTGGCGACGGCGAGCCGCGCGCCGACCGCCGTCCATGTGCGGACCAGCGGATCCGCGTACGGGGTCGGCATCGCCGAGGCCGCGGCGCGCAGCTCCTCCTGCGTGAGACGTTCCTCCAGCTCCGCCACGAGGTCACTGCCGGGGTGGCGGCGGTCGACGGCGTGCAGGACCGTGTGCGGGTCGAGCGACTCCCGCTCCTTCTCCGTCAGCAGACCGTGCAGGCCCCGCCCCTCCAGCCACCTGACCAGGTCCCCGGCCACCCGCTCCGCCTTGTGGCCCGCGAAGAGCCCGCAGATCGGCCCGTCGAAGTCGAAGAGCACGAAGCGTGCCTTTTCGATCAACTCCGTCAGTGAATCCGTCTCTTCCGTCACCCGAACAGTCTGCTTCGACGCATCAGAAGTCACTAGGAGAGTGTCAGGTCCGTCGTGATGGTTTCCCAGAGGGCGTCGAACCACTTCTGGGATTCCTCCACGAAGGCGGCGTCCCGCCGGCCGGCGCGCTTCTCGAAGGAGAAGAGGAGGGACTGGCCGCCGAGCGCGTCGAACATCTCCAGCGTCCCGGTGCCGACCTCCTCCTCCCGCCTGGTGACCGTGTAGTACGCGATCAGCGCCTCGGTCCCGTTGAGCAGGTAGAGCTTGACGGGCGGCGTGAACGGCAGCGCACGGAAGGAGACCCGCACGTCGATGCCGTGCGAGGAGCGCAGGGAGCGCAGGTTGTGCCGGAGCACCTGGACCTGCGCGTCGCGCTGCGCGAGCCAGCGCCGGTGCACGGGGTCGGGGTCGCCCTCCTCGCGGCTCTCGACGGGGACCGGGAAGGCCAGATTGATCTCCCGGCTCGGCACCAGGATCCGTACGTCGACCTTCTCCGGCCGGATGCGGCCCTCGTGGATGAGACGGACCGGCTCCCCCAGGGCCAGCATCAGCGTCTCGGCGGTGAGGCACGCGGCGTCCACCCGGACATGCGGGGACGCGAAGGCCTCGGTCAGCCGCGGCGCCAGGCCGACCATCGTGGGCTGCGGCACCTCCAGGCCCGGCGAGGCCTCGGCGATCCTCGGCGGGCTCCCCTTGCTCACGTTGCTCAGCAGCCCGTCCTCCTGGAGGACCCGCAACGCCTGGCGGACGGTGCCCCGCTCGACGCCGAACTGCTCGGCCAGCTCGGCCTGGGTCGGCAGGCGGTCCCCGGCCTTCAGGTCTCCGCCGCGGATGCGGTCCCGCAGGGCCTCGGCGATCTCCTGGGGCGAACGCCTTCTGTCGCCGTTCACTGCACCGTTCTCCTGGGTCACGACCAAACGCTACAACTTCTGTCCATCTATGGGGAGTTGTTTGAAAGTTGTTTATAACTGGCTACCAAGTGGGGACAACTCAAACAGAGTTGGTTACCAACTCGGAGGAGTTGGCGGAAGTTTTGCCTCCTCTCGCGCACGCTTCGCACCTACCGCCGCCCCGCAGCCCGCGCAAGCCACCGAAGGAGGAACCACCATGCCCGCCCTCGCCCTCCTCTCCACCGTCTTCGTGATCGGCTTCGAGCAGACCGTCCAGTGGCGGTACGGACCGATGGGCATCGTCGGCCTGCTGCTGCTGACGGTGGGCATCAAGGCGAAGAGCCCCACCTGCAGCTCCGTCGGCGCGGTCATGCTCGCCCTGCTCGTCGCCGCGCCCGCACTCTGACCCGCACCGCCTCAGTCGGTGGACCGCAGCTCCGAACTGATGGTCTCCCACAGGGCGTTGAACCAGAGGTGCGACTGCTCCACGAACGTCGTGTCCCGCAGGCCGGCGCCCTGCCCGAAGCCGAAGAGCATCGACTGGGTGCCCGTGGCGTCGTACATCTCCAGGGACTCGTGGTCGATCTCCGCGTCCCGCTTCGTCAGCGTGTAGTACGCGAAGAGCGCCTCCGTCTCGTTGAGCAGATACAGCTTCACCGGAGGCGTGAAGGGCAGCGCCCGGAACGTGACGTGCACGTCGATGCCGTGGGAGGCCCGCAGCGCCAGCAGATTGTGCCGCAGGACCTGCACCTGCGCGTTGCGCTGGGCCAGCCAGAGGCGCTGCGGACGGCCGTCGTCCAGGTCGTCCACGCGGGCCGGGAACGCCAGGTCGATGTCCCGGCTGGGGAGCAGCACCCGTACGTCCACCCTGGCCGGTTTCCTACGCCCCGAGTGGATCCGGAGCAACGGCCCGCTCATCGCGAGCGTCAGCGACACCGCGGTCAGGCACAGGGCGTCGATCGACACCTGCGGGGCGGCGAAGGCGGCGGTGACCCGGGGCGCCAGAGCCACCATGGTGGGCTGCGGCGGCGCTTCGGGCGCGGCCGGAGCCCCTCCCTCGGCGGGGGCGACGATCGCAGGACTCCCCTTGGACACGTTCGCGAGCAGGTCCTCCGCCTGCAGGATGCGCAGTGCCTGCCGCACGGCCCCCCGCTCGACACCGAACTCGTCGGCCAGCCTGGCCTGGGTGGGCATGCGCTGTCCCGGCCGCAGCTCGCCGGACCTGATCCGGCTGCGCAGTTCGTCGGCCACCTCGCGGTGTGACCTCTGTGGCCGATGTGACCTCTCCCGCCCGGGGGCGGCGGCATGTTCCGGGTCCACGGCCGAACCCTACAACTTCGGGCCATCTTTGGGCAGTTGCCGGGAAGGTGGTTATGAGACGCGCCCAAGCGGAGATAACTCAGTTGGAGTTGGTCACCAACTTGAGCAACATGGTCAAGCTTCACAGTGGTTGGCCGCCACGGCGCAGGTCCTGGACCGGGCGGCCGGCCCGCACGGGGGGATCCGTATCCCCGTCCCGAAGGCGTCCCACAGACGTCCCGAAGGAGGGACCGTCATGCCGCTCCTCGCCATCGCCGTCGCCACACTCGCCATCGGATTCGAGTACCTCGTCCAGTGGAAGTACGGGCCCATGGGCATCATCGCGTTCGTCGCGCTGTCCATCGGGCTCAAGGCCAGGAACAACGTGATCAGCGGCATCGGGGCCGTGATCCTCGTGATGCTGCTCGCCCAGTCCGGCTGACCGGACGCACGTCCGGCAGTCCGGCCGGCCGGGCTCCCCTCCGGAGGGGAGCCGGGAGCCCGGTCCGGCCGCACCACCGCGCCACCGCATCCGTGCGGGGGCGCGCCGCTCCACAACCGAACCGCAGGAGCGCTCGACCGCTACGGACACCTGCGGCCGGCCCACCGCACCGACCACGGAAGGAGACGGCACCACGGCCGGACGGACACCGCGCCGGCGGCAGGAACGCAGATCTCAGAAGATGTCCGGGCACCACGGTCGCCTGGACGTGCGCAGCAGGGCGTCGGCGACACGGGCGGCGCCCTCTCGTTCCTCCCGCACCCGGCCGAGCGCCGCGAGCCGCACCGCCGACTCGTCGCCCAGCCACAGGGACGCCAACTCTCCTGAACCTAGGGTGAGTTCGGCGTCCTTTCCGGTCGGCACGCAGGACGCGCCGTCCGGCGCCGCGTCGAGCCGGTACCGCCCGGCCGACAGCCCGTCCCGGTCGGTCACCTCCAGGACGAGCGACCCGGACCCCTCGTACGTACGCGCCTCCAGGGCCCGTACGACATCGAGGATCCGCACCCACAGCCAGTCGGCGTGCGTGGTGACGCGGGCGGCGCGGGGGTCGGGCAGGAAGTGCGGCAGCAGATCGTCGGGGGCCCGCCAGCCCGTCTTCACCCGGGTGATCCAGTCGATCGAGCAGAGGTACTGCCACAGGGCGCGCTCCGCGGCCGGTGTCACCGCGATCAGCCAGTTGACCGACGCCGTGTTGAGCGGCTGCTTCGCGTCGCCCCAGTTGTCGTCCGACTCGTACGAGACCATGCCCTCGACCTCGCCGGCCGCCGAGCGGTACACGGCGTAGAAGGGCTCCGTCCACGGGGCGCGGTCCAGGACCAGGGCACCCGTGTTCGCCTGCCACCAGCGCTCGTCCCGGCTGACGGCGCCCGGCTGCAGCCGCCGGAGCCGGTCGTGCAGCTCGGGGCCGTCCTTCCGCACGTCCTCGCCGTCCACCAGATCGATGCGTCCGCCGTCCGCCGGACCCGACCAACGGGGATCCAGGCCCGTCCTCGGCACCTCGATCGTCCACTCCACGGCGCTGGTCGCGGCGCCGAAGCCGTACCTCCCGTAGATCGGGTACTCCGCGGCGATCAGCGTCGCCACCACGTCACCCCGCTCCTTCGCGGCCGCGAGGTCCCGGCCCATCATGCGGGTCAGCAGACCCCGGCGCCGGTGCGTGGCGGTGACGGTCACGTTCGAGATGGCGTCGGCGGGCACCGGCGTACCGCCCACGGCGGTCAGCTCCTGCGCGAACGACCGGAACGTGGCCACGCACCGGGTGCCGTCGAAGGCGCCCAGGGTCCGCTCCGGGACGATGTACGAGCCCCGGTCGGCGATCTCCCGCTCCGACACGGCCGGCGACCGGAGGAAGCCGGTGTTCAGCGCGCGGATCCAGTCGGGGATCTCGGCCTCGGTGATCGCTCGTACGTCGATGTCGTCACGATGGGTCATGAGGTCACGCTAGATCCGGGACGGCGGGGGTGTCGCCCGGTTTTCGCCCCCCTCCGGCCGCCGCGGTCCGGCGCCGCTCAGAACGCCGCGCGGATCTCCCCGACCTCGCGGCCGCCGCCCAGCAGGGGCGTGTGCCCGATGCGGGACAGCACCGCCGCGTCCACCTCCAGCAGGGCGAGGGCGCGGGCCAGGACCGGTCCCAGCGCCCGGGTCGAACCGTCGTCGATCTTGAAGGCGAGGGCGCGGCCGTCGGGCAGCGCGACCGCTTGGACGGCCTCGGCGCCCATCTTGGACAGCGCGCCGGGCACCTCCCGCATGAGCCAGGTGTCGGGCCGCCGGGTACCGGCGACGTACTCGGGGTGGGCGCGCATCGCGTCGGCGACACGGCGTTCGGCGGAGCCGGCCGGCGCCAGGACGAAGGAGCGGAAGGCCCTCGCCAGACCGGTCAGGGTGATCGCCATCAGCGGGGCCCCGCAGCCGTCCGTGCCGACGGCGGCCACCCGCTCCCCGGCCGCCTCCTCCACCACGGAGTGGATCAGCTGCTGGAGGGGGTGGGCGGCGTCCAGGTAGGAGTCCAGGGGCCAGCCGCGCTGCAGGCAGACGGCGAGCATGGCGGCGTGCTTGCCGGAGCAGTTCATGGTGACGCGGTCCCGGACCGCCCCGGCCGCCAGATACGTCTCGGCCTCGACCGGGTCCAGCGGAAGGTCCGCCGGGCACTGCAGCTGCTCCGGGGTCAGTCCGTGCTCGGTCAGCATCTTGAGGACCAGGTCGCGGTGGAAGGGCTCGCCCGAATGGCTGGCGGCGGCCAGCGCCAGACGCTCACCCGCGAGGTCCAGGCCCGCACGCAGGACGCCCGCGGCCTGCATCGGCTTGTTCGAGGAGCGGGGGAAGACGGGTGCGGTCACGTCTCCCAGGGCCAGCTCCACCGATCCGTCCGCGGCCAGCAGCACCAGGCTGCCCCGGTGACGGCCCTCGACGAAGCCGGAACGGACGATCTCGGCGAGGACGGGGGGTATGGCGGGGACGGACATCGCGGTGGCCTTCCGGAGCGGGACCCGCCCCGGCGACGGCGGAGCGTGCGCCGCGGTCGCCCGGTCGGGGCGCCGGGATCACTCCGGCCGGGGCGCCCGGGATCGCCGGGGCCGCCGCGTCACATGAGCAGGTCGTCTACTTGTGCTTCTCCCTCACGGTACCTGCGGGCGATCTCCGCGCTGCAATCGTCCGCGGTGCGCTGGAGACGCTGGCGCCGCCGCGAGACCTGCTGCTCGTAGCGCACGAGCCGGCCCAACCCGTCGTTCAGCTCGTCGTCCGTGCGGGCCTCCAGATCCGACAGCTCCACCTCGGACAGCATGTCCGAGGCCAGGCGCCGGTACTCCTCGCCGTGCGGGGTGCCGACCGTCACGTGCCGGGCCGAGGAGCGGTGCCGTGCGGGCGCGTCCGTGAGGATCTCCGGGAGCCGGTCGACCAGCGACAGCTGCGCGACGAGTCCGGGCGGCGCCGGGAGCCCCCCGCGGCGCGCCAGCTCGGCCCGCAGGATGTCGATGCGGCCCTGGAGCAGCCGCCGTACGTAGCTGAGGTCGGCCTCGTCCCGCTGCGCGTCGCGGCGCAGGGTGCGCAGGTCGGGCAGGCCCAGTACGGCGAGGTCGGGCTCGGGCGGGTCCACGGTCAGCGGGCTGTCGGTGCGCTGCGCGGGCGGCCGGTGCGCGGCGCCCGGGTCCTCGGCGCCCCCGCGCGGACTGGTCCGGGTCAATGACACGGTCCCGGGCGGGCGCCCGGTACTGCTCGGTGTGCTCATGTGCCTCTGCCGTCCCCTCGACCGGTGCGGTCCACCGCGTATGAGCTTCGCGGTACACGCATGGTGCCACCCCAAGGGCCCGCTATGTGACCGAGTGCCCCCGATCGGCCCCAGATGGGGGGTTCGAACCCCCCGTAAATCACGCGAAGGGCCCGCACGGCATGATGGTCCGCATGCGTGCGGTGGTGCAGAGGGTGGACGGCGCGAGCGTCGTCGTGGACGGGGAAGACGGCCCGGAGACGGTCGGCGAGATCAGCGGTGAGGGACTGTGCGTCCTGGTGGGGGTGACCCACGACGACACCAAGGAGAAGGCGGCCCAACTGGCCCGCAAGCTCTGGTCGCTGCGGATGCTGGGCGAGGAGCGCTCCTGCTCCGACATCGGCGCTCCGCTGCTGGTCGTCAGCCAGTTCACGCTCTACGGCGACGCGCGCAAGGGCCGCCGCCCCACCTGGAACGCGGCCGCGCCCGGTGCGGTCGCCGAGCCCCTCGTCGACGAGGTGGTCGCCCAACTCCGTTCGCTGGGCGCGACGGTGGCGACGGGCCGGTTCGGCGCGAAGATGCGGGTCTCGCTGACGAACGACGGCCCGTTCACGGTCCTGCTGGAGATGTGAGCGCCGCTGCCCCGGTCGGCGGCCTACGGTTCCACGACGACTTCCTGGGCCGCCGCCGTGGTGTCGGCGAGCAGCCGCGCGTCCGGCGGGACGTTCCGCTTCACCAGGGCCAGCGCGATGGGACCCAGTTCGTGGTGGCGCACGGACGTCGTCACGAAACCGATCTTGCGGCCGTCGGGCCCGTCGTCCGCGACGCGCAGTTCGGTGCCGTGCGGCGGCAGGTGGACCTCGCTGCCGTCGAGGTGCAGGAAGACCAGCCGACGCGGGGGCTTGCCCAGGTTGTGCACGCGGGCGACGGTCTCCTGACCGCGGTAGCAGCCCTTCTGCAGGTGCACGGCGCTGCCGATCCAGCCCAGCTCGTGCGGGATGGTGCGGTGGTCGGTCTCGAAACCGAGGCGGGGCAGGTGGTGTTCGACCCGCAGGGCCTCGTACGCGAGCAGCCCGACGGCCGGGCCGTGCTGCGCGGTGTCCGCCGCGAACGCCTCCAGGTCGGCCCGCGGCAGGAAGAGGTCACGCCCGTACGGCGTCTCGCGCACGACGACGCCGTCCGGGACCTCGGCGATGGAACCGGCCGGCAGGTGCACCACCGCGAACTCGCCCGTGCGGTCGGCGACTTCGACGCGGTAGAAGAACTTCATGGACTCCAGGTACGCGATCAGCGCGTCCTGCGTGCCGGGCTCGGTGTGCATCCACACCGTCTCGCCGTCGTCGACGAGGTACAGCGCGTGTTCGATGTGGCCGTGCGCGGAGAGGATCAGCGCCTCCGTGGCCCGGCCGGCGGGGAGATCGCTGACGTGCTGGGTGAGCAGCAGGTGCAGCCAGCTCAGCCGGTCCGAGCCGGAGACGGCAATGACACCGCGGTGCGAGAGGTCGACGAAGCCGGTGCCGTCGGCGAGGGTCCGCTGTTCGCGGAACAGATCGCCGTAGTGGGCTGCGACACCTTCGTCCACACCCTCGGCGGGGACAGCGCCGGGCAGGGACAGCAGGGGGCTCTTCATACGCCTAAGCCTACGACTTGGTATTTGAAGACTTGAGCGTGCAGTTCTTGCAGCGCCCGAAGATCGCGAAGTGCTTCATGTCCGTGTCGAAGCCGAAGGTGTCCCGCAGCTTGGCGGTGAACTCGGCGGCCACCTCGACATCGGCCTCGATGACGTTCGTGCAGTCCCGGCAGACCAGGTGGATGTGGTGGTGCCGGTCGGCCAGGTGGTACGTGGGAGCGCCGTGCCCGAGGTGTGCGTGGCTGACCAGACCGAGCTCCTCCAGGAGCTCCAGGGTCCGGTAGACCGTGGAAATGTTGACCCCCGACGCCGTCTTCCGCACTTCGATGAGGATGTCGTCGGGGGTCGCGTGCTCCAGGGTGTCCACGGCTTCGAGGACAAGCTGGCGCTGCGGCGTCAGCCGGTAGCCGCGCTGCCTCAGGTCGCTCTTCCAGTCGGTGCTCACCACACCAGAGAGTCTAGGTCTACTTGAAGAAAGCGATCCCGTCGTCCGGCATGTCGTCCGGGAGGGCCTTGGCCCAGCGCTCGACGTCCTCCGGACTGACGACCTTCTTCAGGTGCGCGGACATGTAGGGGCGCAGCTCGACCTCGGGGGTCTGCTTCTCGCCGACCCACATGAGGTCGCTCTTCACGTAGCCGTAGAGGCGCTTGCCGCCGGTGTACGGGCCGGAGGCGGCGGTGCGGGCCACGGCGTCCGTGACCAGGTCGATCTGCGGCTTCTTGTCGGCCAGCTCGCCGTACCAGATCTCGACGACGCCGTCGTCGCGGGTCATGACGACCTCGACCTTGCGGTTGCCGTCGATCCGCCAGAAGCCGGACTCGGACTCCAGCGGCCTGACCTTGTTCCCGTCGGCGTCCAGGACCCAGGTGTGCGAGTGGTACTCCAGGAAGTCCCGTCCGTCGTGGCTGAAGGAGACCTCCTGCCCGAAGTTGCACTTCTCGGAACCGGGGAAGTCGTGGACGCCCGCGCCGGCCCAGTTGCCGAGCAGGAAGGCGAGCGGGACGAGGTCCTTGTGGAGGTCGGACGGGATCTCGATCATGAGCAGCTTTTCGTCGGAGTCGTCGGGGACGTCGCGGAGGTCAGGGACGACGCGCGGTCAGCGCTGGCCCTGGTACAGCTTCTTCACGGTCAGCCCGGCGAAGGCGAGGACGCCGACGCAGACCAGGACCAGCAGGGCTTCGAAGAATGCCTCAAGCACGGGGTGCTCCTCGATTGAGCGGTTGGGCGGTGTACACAAGAGCCGGGCCCCAGCTTACGCGGCGGGGGCCCGGCTCTCTCAGCGAGGTGCGTCCGGGGCGGCTCAGTCCAGCAGCTGGCTCTGCAGGGTCACCGTCTGCTGGAACGGCACGGCCGCGGCCAGCCCCTTGCGGGACTGCACGATCAGCGCCACGGTGTCGCCGGCGGAGAGGTACGCCTGCCTGACCTGCTCCGGGCCGTACGGCTTGGCCTCGACGTAGACCGAGCGGTTGACGTTCTCGATGCGCGCGGCCTCGGGGTAGTCCTCGTCGCCGACGGACTCGGCGGCGCCGCGCACCGGGTACTTCGGGCCGCCGAACGCGGTGAGGTCGTCGCCCCGGTACACGTCCTCCGCCACCGCCGCGGTGCCGAACTGCAGCAGGTAGATCCGCGTGTGGGTGCCGTCCTTCGTGGTCCAGCCGCGGGCGGCGACGTGCCGCAGCCCGTTGTCGGTGAGGGTCTGGCCGAACTCCTCGCGGTCGTCCTTCGAGGTGTACTCCGCCAGGAAGTCCTCGGTCGGCAGCCAGCCGTCCTCGCCCGTCAGCGCCGGATCCGCCGTGGCACCGCGGGGCGCGGGCAGCAGCAGCGCGCGCAGGTCGGCGTAGTGGGCACCGGCGGTGTTCTCGTCGGCGAACGGCCGCGGGCTGCCCTCCGGCACCGGCGGCCTGGTCAGCTGCGGGTAGTCCCAGCGCCCGTCCGACTCGGTCGCGAGACCCGGCACGTCGGTGCGCTCCATCCGTGTGATGCCGTACGCCGTCGACGCGCCGACCGCCGCGAAGACGGTGACGGCCGCGGTCCAGCGCAGGACGGCCCGCAGCACCCTGCGGTCCTTCCTGACGGGCGGCCCGGGCGCGGGGGACGGCTGTCCGTCCGCGTACCCGGCCGGCGGGAGTCCCGGCATCGGCGGGGCGACGAGGGGCCCGGGCTGCGGGGCGGGCTGCGGGGCCGGCGCCCCGGTGGCCGGCGCCTCGGCCGTGTGGGTCCCGGAGACGTGCTGTGCGGCCGTCTCGGGCCCGGAGACCTGCTGCTCGGTCATACCGCCTCCCCCGGGTCGCTGACGAGGTCGAGCTGCTCGCGGAGCAGGCTCGCCACGCCCTTCTTGTCCAGCTTCTTGCTCCCGGTCGCCGTGGCGGAGATCAGGATGTCGCCCTCGTAGGCGGAGCAGATCATCATGTCGAGCTTCTCGTCCGCGTCGGTGGGCGGCAGGAAGCACCGGGCGTTCTTGTGGCCCTCGATCTTCGGCCCCTCGCGGAAGATGCTCAGGGTGTCGAAGAAGTCCTGCTGGGCGGTGGCGACGGAGCGCACGGCGCCCCGGCTCCCCATGCGCGACAGCACGATGTCGACGACGAAGGGCTTCTCGTCGGCGAACGAGGAGCCGGCGCTCGCGGAGCCGAGGTAGCTGCGCATCGCCATGCCCTTGATCCGCTGCCTGTCGATCAGCCGCTCCAGCTGCCGGCGCTGGGAGCGCGGCAGGTCCCTGACCGACTCCTTGCGCAGCTCGGTGGCCTGGCGGCCGGTCAGCTCGGCGTCCGAGCCGAACTCGCCCATGTCGGGGCCGCGCCCGTAGCCGCTGCTGCCGCCGAAGGGCAGGAGCAGGGCGCCGAGCCCGGTCTTCCGGGCCTCGGCGGGCTTGTCGTCCGCCACGGTCTTCGGGAACTGCCAGCTCGGACGGCCGGGGTCGCGGTCGGCGTCCTGCACGGACACCACGGTGTATCCCGTGCCGCCCAGGACCGCGAGCAGCAGGACGCCGGCGCCGGCGAGGGCGGCGATGCGGCCGCGCCGACGGGGCGTGCGGGGTGCCGGCTGCGCGTCCGGCACGGGCACCTCGGCGTCGGGCACCGGGGCCTGTGCGGGAGCCCCGGGTGCGGCCGGGGCGGCCGGCTCCGCGGGAACCGGTACCGCGGGGGTACCGGTCGCGGGAGCCGGGGCCGGTGCGGCGCTCGCGGGCTGTACGGGCTCCTCGGGCCCGTTCCGGTCGTCCGTCACAGCCGCTCCATCTGCCGCTTGGCCAGGTCCATGATCTTCTTCTTGGGGATCGGCTTCGTGTCGTAGATGTAGATCTCCAGGGCGATGTCGCCGCGCCAGGCATGCGCCTCGGCCGAGTACACCGGCACGTAGCCGGGCTCGGCCTCGGGCTTGGTGGCGACGTAGACCTCGCCGTCGCCGGTGCCGGGGATGGGCCAGCTGTCGTTGTCGGCCTCGCGGCCCGCCCAGTAGTGGCCGTTGTCGGCGGAGCCGGCCGCCGCGGGAGCCTCCTCCTGGCGGTACTGCACCAGGCGGACCTCGACACTGCGCGTGGAGCCCTCGCGCCAGGCGACGGCGGCGGCCCGCCGCCATTCGTCCCCGTAGGAGTGCTCGAAGGCGACGGCGGGCTTCTTGAAGGTCTCCGCGTAGTCGGCCATGCTCAGCCAGCCGTCGTCCACCAGGCTGAACTCCGCGTCGCGCGCCCCGCTCGGTCGTTTCACGAGCAGCTTGCGTAGGTCGCCCTCGGTCTTGACCCGGCGGTCCTGCGCGGCGGAGAGCGGTTCGACCTCGCCCTTCGCCTGCTTGACGACGGGCTGGGACAGCGGGGGCAGCGCGGTGGGATCGCGGTCCACCTGCACCAGGTAACCGGTGCACGTGCCCGCGACGACGCCGAGCACGGCGGCCGCGGCGACGAGCAGCGCCGTGCGTCCGCGCCGACGGACCCGCGGCACGGGCGGGACGGCGCCGGCGGCGTCCGGCGGCGCCGGGGTGTCCGGGTCCGCGGGTGCGTCCGGCAGCACCGGTGGAGCCGGGATCTGTCCGGGTCTTTCCGGCACTCCGGAATCTTCAGGTGATCGGGGTTCTTCCAAGACGTCCCCCCACAGAACGTGAAGCACGGATTCCGTATCCGCGCGCACAGGAGACCCATGGATGGTGCACCGAGTTGTACGGGACTTGATCACGATTCGGACTACCATTCGGCCATGGCGAAAAAGCTCGTGATCAAGGTGACCGCGGGGGCCGACGCCCCCGAGCGCTGCTCGCAGGCGTTCACCGTCGCGGCGGTGGCCGTGGCCAGCGGTGTCGACGTCTCCCTCTGGCTGACCGGCGAGTCCGCGTGGTTCGCCCTGCCGGGCCGGGCCGCGGAGTTCGAGCTGCCGCACGCGGCCCCGCTGCCCGAACTGATCCACTCGATCATGTCGGCCGGACGCATCACCCTGTGCACCCAGTGCGCGGCCCGCCGCGACATCACGGAGAAGGACGTCCTCCAGGGGGTGCGCATCGCGGGCGCCCAGGTGTTCGTGCAGGAGGCGATGGCCGACGGGACGCAGGCGCTCGTCTACTGAGCGGCCCCGACTGAGCGGCCCAGGGGGCGGCCTACGACTGCCGGCGCCTCTTGCCGTCCAGCTCGTCCCACCACTCGTCGGACTTCGGGTCCCCCGAGGGGTCGTCCCACCACCGGTCCTCGGGACCGCGCCGGTTGGCCACCATCGCCGCCACCGGCGGGATCACCATGGCCACCAGGCACATGCCGACGGCCGCGGGCACCGACCAGATCCGCACCACCGACCAGGCCAGCACGAACAGCCCGATGCACGTCGCCATCAGGGCGAAGTAGGCGTGCCGCCGTCGCGCGTACATACGTCCAGCGTAGGGCGGGAACAGCCGAAGGGCCGCACCCCGAGCGTCCAACCCGGGGGTGCGGCCCTTCGGCCGTTCATGGGGCGTCGTCAGACGGCGATCGCGACCTCGGCGAGGCCGCCCGTCTGCGCGACGACCGTACGGTCCGCGGTGCCGCCGGGGACCAGCGCCCGGACGGTCCAGGTGCCCTCGGCCGCGTAGAAGCGGAACTGTCCGGTCGCCGAGGTCGGGACCTCGGCGGTGAACTCGCCCGTCGAGTCCAGGAGTCGGACGTAACCGGTGACGGGCTCGCCGTCGCGGGTCACCTGACCCTGGATGGTGGTCTCACCGGGCTTGATCGTCGAGGCGTCGGGGCCGCCGGCCTTCGCTCCACACATAAGTTCTGTCCTTCGGGTGATGAGGGGTCGCGGAGGCCGCGGGTTACTTGTTGGCGCCGAGCTCGATCGGCACGCCGACCAGGGAGCCGTACTCGGTCCAGGAGCCGTCGTAGTTCTTGACGTTCTCGACACCGAGCAGCTCGTGCAGCACGAACCAGGTCAGCGCGGAGCGCTCACCGATGCGGCAGTACGCGATCGTGTCCTTGGCGAGGTCGACCTGCTCGTCGGCGTAGAGCTCCTTGAGCTCCTCGTCCGACTTGAAGGTGCCGTCGTCGTTGGCGTTCTTCGACCACGGGATGTTGCGGGCGCTCGGGACGTGGCCCGGACGCTGCGACTGCTCCTGCGGCAGGTGGGCCGGGGCCAGCAGCTTGCCGGAGAACTCGTCGGGCGACCGCACGTCGACCAGGTTCTGCGAGCCGATCGCGGCGACGACGTCGTCGCGGAAGGCGCGGATCGCGGTGTTCTGCGGCTTGGCCTTGTACTCCGTCTTCGCGCGGGTCGGGACCTCGTCGACCAGGTCGCGGGAGTCGAGCTCCCACTTCTTGCGGCCGCCGTCGAGCAGCTTGACGTTCTCGTGGCCGTAGAGCTTGAAGTACCAGTAGGCGTACGACGCGAACCAGTTGTTGTTGCCGCCGTAGAGGACCACCAGCGTGTCGTTGGCGATGCCCTTCTCCGACAGGAGCTTCTCGAAGCCCGCCTGGTCGACGAAGTCACGGCGGACCGGGTCCTGGAGGTCCTTCGTCCAGTCGATCCGGATCGCGTTGCGGATGTGGTTCTTCTCGTAGGCGGACGTGTCCTCGTCGACCTCGACGACGGCCACGTTCGGGTCGTCCAGGTGCTCCTGGACCCAGTCGGCGTCTACCAGGACGTCGCTGCGGCTCATGCTCGTTCTCCTCCGGGGCAGTTGCGGCGGGGCTGTGCGGTGGGGCGGGGTGCGCGGTACACGGTCACGACAGCGGTGGCGTCCGCGGCACACGAGGGCCCTGACGGGGATGGCCCGAGGGCCGGGAATGCGGAAGTACGCGGCTTCCGCTCAGAAGGTGCGACAGAGCATGGCGGCGACGCGGCACAGGTCTACTGCCCGCCGCTTCGTGAGATCCGCCTGTCGCTTCATGACTGCGATCGTAGGGACGGACGGGCGCGGATGTCACCGGTGTGTCGCATTATGAGACGCGATCGTCCGTGATGTGGGATGCCACGCCCCGGCGCGGCGGCTCCGGCCCGGTTTCCGGGCGCCCGGCCCGCCCCGGCGCCTGCCCGGCGGACCACCCGTCTCGCCCATCGGACGCATGTCCGGCCGCAAGGAACCGGGCCCGACGGGGACGCGACCCCGCGGAGGACGGCCCGCCGGCCGCCCCGTCCTGCCCAGGGAGGGGCCCGTCCTGTCCGCTCCGCCCCGTCCTACCCGGGGAGCGCCCGTCCTATCCGACCAGCCGGACGTCGGAACCCTTCACCGTGATCTCGACGCCGCCGTCCGCCGCCTGGACCTTGTCGAGCACGATGCCGCCGGGCAGCTCGTCGATCTTCTGCTCGAAGTCGGTGATGGAGCGGATCTTGCCCTCGGCGAGCTCGACGCCCAGCTTGGGCAGCGTGTCGGCGTGCACCTTCACCGTGTCGCCCGCGACGCTGACCGAGCTGAGCACGGAGACCGGCTGGGGCAGCTTGGTGCCGAGGACGGTCGCCTCGACCTTGACCTTGATCTTGCCGCTGCCGCCGTCCGAGAGGCCGACGACCCGGGCGGTGACACCGGGCGCGACCTGGACGGGCTCGGACTTGGCGGTCTTGAGCAACTCGTCGTAGGTGATGGTGGCGGTGCCGGTGGCCCGGTCGGCGGTGGCGGAGCTGTAGTCGCCGCTGAAGGCGACGCCGTGCATCTCGGCGTTCAGGTCGTCGATGCGGATCGACTCGGCCGCGGACTTGCCACCCGTCGAGGCCTCGTAGTTCCGGATGCCGATCTCGACGTCGTCGAGTTCGCCCCCCGCGACCTGGGTGAGGAACGGGAAGCCCTTGATGGACACGTCGGGGGTCTCGGTCAGGCCCTCGCTGGTCTTGATCCGGTCGGCCGCCTCGTCCTCGGCGAACCCGACCGCCACGCGGTCCGCGATCACGAAGAGACCGCCCAGGATCACGACGACGATCAGAAGTATTCGCAGTGCGCGCATGCTCGGTGTTCCCCCACTCGGCGGCCGGCCAACGACCTGAGTGGCCGTCCAGCGTGAGCCTAATCCCGCGGGACCCCCGATCGGAGGGCCCCGCGGAGTTGTCGATCAGCTGTGACGAACCCGTGCTAGCCGAGGGCGCGTCCCAGGAGGTAGACCGCCGGGGCCGCCGCGGTCAGCGGGAGCGCCACGCCGGCCGTCATGTGGACGAAGCGGGACGGGTAGTCGTAGCTCGCGACCCGGTGCCCGACGAGCGCGCAGACACCCGCCCCGAGGCCGAGCAGGGCGCCCTGGGTGCCGAGGTCCGTCATGCCTCCCACCGCGATGCCCGCACCCGCGGCGGCCAGCAGGGCCACCACCACGGACGCCGCCGTCGGCAGCGGCAGGGCGCGCGCCAGGACCGCCACCGCGACCGCCGCGGCGCCGACGGTCACCGCGTCCGGCTCGGCGGCCAGGTGCCCGGTGGCGATGATCGCCAGTGCGGCCGAGGCCACCGTCGCCGTCAGGCCGTACATCCGGGTGTCCGGATCGGCGTGGCTGCGCAGTTGCAGCACCAGGGTGAGCAGGACCCACACCCCGAGGGTGCCGAGGATCGCGGCGGGCGCGTTCTCCCGCCCCGCCGCGAGCACCGCGGCGTCCGCGACCAGCGCTCCGGCGAAGGCCAGCGCGATGCCCTGCCGGGCGGGCCACATGCCGTTCAGGCGGAACCAGCCGGCCGCGGTGACGGCCTGCAGCAGCACCAGGGGGACGGCGAGGGCGTACTGCCCGGCCGTCGCGGCACCGGCGAGCAGCAGCCCGAGCAGGGCCGTGAGGGCCGCCGGCTGCAGGCCCGGTTCGATGATGGGCGACCGGCCCTCGGCCCGGGCCCGCTGGGCGTCGGTGATCCGGGGATTTCCGGTGACGGTCGGCGGACCGTATCCGGCCGCGGCGGCGCCCTCCGCGGAAGCACCGCCGACGGGCCCGACCGGTTCGGCGGGCCCGGTGGGTCCGGCCGCCGCGTGGCCCGTGTCGGGGCCGGATCCGGCCGCCCCGTCCCACGGGGTGTTCCCGGAGTCCGCGGCACCGGTCCATGCCGCGTCGGGCGCCGGGGCACCCCACTGGACGCCGGGGTCGGCGGGCCCCCGCCACTGCTCCGCCGGGGCCTCCGGCGGCAGCGGCCGGCCGTGCGTGCCGTGCGGGTCCGGATCGGCGTATCCCTGCGGAGGCAGGTACGCGGTGTCCGCGGCGGAGGCGTGCGGCTGCGCCTGGGTCTCCCAGGTCTGCCCCTCCCACTGCTGCGTGTACTGGTGGGCCTGCTGCTCCTCGTCGTACCCCTGCTGCCCGGGCCAGCCGGGCTGCGGCCGGGCCGGATTCCGCGGCTGGGCCTGCTGGTACGGGTCGTACCCCTCGTACGGGGGTTCGTACGGCTCGTAGGGCTGGTTGCTCATGCTCTCGTCACCCTCCTGCGAACGGCGGGAGCACCTCGACCGTGCCGCCCTCGGCCAGCCGTACCGTCTCATGTCCGCGGGTGCCCACGGGGTCGCCGTCGACGAGGAACGAGCATCGCCGCAGGACCCGGACGAGTTCACCGGGGTGTCGCTCGCGCGCCGCGTCGAGCGCCTCGGCGAGCGTGCCCGCCTCGTACGGCTCCTCGGCGACGCCGGCCGCGGCCTTGGCGGCGGCCCAGTACCGCACCGTGCCCTTTGCCATCTGGTTCCTCGATCAATGGTGAAGTCGGTGCCGGCGTCGTCCGTGGCGCCGGCACGGCCAGGCTAGCCCGCGTGTGCGGCGGTCCAGCGCCCGATACGGTCCAGCAGCTCGTCGCCGGCCGCGTTCTCGGCGTGGCCCATCCCGTGCTCCAGCCAGAGTTCGGCGTGGCCCGCGGCGGCCTCGGCCAGCATCCTCGGGTGGTCGACCGGGAAGTAGCCGTCCCGGTCGCCGTGCACGATCAGCAGCGGGGTGGGGGCGATCAGCGGGACCGACTCGACGGGGGACGGCGGCACCGGGTCCCACTCGCGGTGGTGGATGCGGGTGCGCAGGCCGTAGCGGCCGACGACGCGGCCCGCCGGGCGGGTCACCAGCCAGTGCAGCCGCCGCATGGGGGCGGTACCGCGGTAGTACCAGCGAGCCGGCGCACTCACGGCCACCACGGCGTCGACGCGCGCCTCCGTGCGCCCCTCGTGCTCCACGCCCGCAGCCGAGCCGCCCCCCGCCGCATGGCGCAGCACCACGGACCCGCCCATCGAGAAGCCGACGGTGGCCACCCGGGTGTGCCCGAGCTCACGTGCCCACGCCACCGCGGCCGCGAGGTCGAGGAAACTCCCGGTCGCCGACCGTGGACCGGCCGCCGGAGGCCCCGTGGCCTCGGAAGGAGAACGTCACGACGGCCGCGTACCGGGCGAAGGCGTCCGCCGCCCTGCGCAGGTGAGGGCGTTCCAGGTCGCCGGTGAAACCGTGCGCGACGACGATCACCAGGTCCCCGGACGGACCCGTTCCGGGGGTGTACGCGGCGTCGACCGTCACCCCGTCGGCGGTACGCAGAAACCTCCGCAGAGGCGTGCGGGCGCCTGTCTCACCTGGTGGAATTCTGGGAGATCGCGTCACACGACCTGCCGGACCTGAGCTCATGTGGGCTATTCTCCTGGGCAGAGGACTCGGGCAGAGACGCCCCCGGGTCCTTTTGTGCTTTCTGAAGCGTTGTATACGAAGCCGGTATACGAAAGCGGTTCGGAACCGGCGCAGCGGGTTCCCGGGCGCGGGATCCGCACCGGAGTACGAAGCAGTGCCGCAGACTCCCCCACGCCCCAAAGGCGTGGGAGGTGCCCCCAGCAGGGACCGAGGAGGAACCAGACGTTATGGGCGAGCAAACCGTGCACGAACGCAGGACGACCCAGGCAGGTGGGGCGCGATGAGTTCTCTGCTGCTCCTGACCAATGCCCTTCAGCCGTCGACGGAGGTGCTGCCCGCTCTCGGCCTGCTGCTGCACAACGTGCGGGTGGCCCCGGCGGAGGGCCCCGCGCTCGTGGACACCCCCGGTGCCGACGTCATCCTCATCGACGGCCGCCGCGACCTCCCGCAGGTCCGCAGCCTGTGTCAGCTGCTGCGGTCCACCGGGCCCGGCTGTCCGCTGATCCTCGTCGTGACCGAGGGCGGCCTCGCGGCCGTCACCGCGGACTGGGGCATCGACGACGTCCTGCTCGACACCGCGGGTCCGGCCGAGGTCGAGGCGCGGCTGCGGCTGGCCATGGGCCGCCAGCAGATCGTCAACGACGACTCCCCCATGGAGATCCGCAACGGCGACCTCTCGGTGGACGAGGCGACGTACAGCGCCAAGCTCAAGGGCCGGGTCCTGGACCTGACCTTCAAGGAGTTCGAGCTCCTGAAGTACCTCGCGCAGCACCCGGGCCGCGTCTTCACGCGCGCCCAGCTGCTGCAGGAGGTCTGGGGCTACGACTACTTCGGCGGCACCCGCACGGTCGACGTCCACGTACGGCGGCTGCGCGCGAAGCTCGGACCGGAGCACGAGTCGCTCATCGGAACCGTCCGGAACGTCGGTTATCGATTCGTTACGCCGGAAAAGGTCGACCGCGGAGCCGACGAGAAGAAGGCCAAGGCGGCGCAGCCAAAGCCGGATGAGGCGGACGAGACGGTTCACCTCGATGCCGCGGACGCCTCCGGGGCGGCGGCGAAGGTGCAGGAAGCCGCCGTACGACCTGCCCAGAGGTAGGTCCATCCGCGTAGACTCCGCGCGTGGCCAAGGTGACTCGGGATGATGTGGCGCGACTGGCGGGTACCTCTACCGCCGTCGTCAGCTATGTCATCAACAATGGACCCCGGCCGGTCGCCCCGGCCACGCGCGAGCGTGTCCTCGCGGCGATCAAGGAGCTGGCCTACCGGCCGGACCGGGTCGCCCAGGCCATGGCCTCGCGCAAGACCGAGCTCATAGGCCTGATCGTGCCGGACGCCCGCCAGCCCTTCTTCGGGGAGATGGCGCACGCGGTCGAACAGGCCGCCGCCGAGCGCGGAAAAATGGTGCTGGTCGGCAACTCGGACTACATCGCGGAGCGCGAGGTCCACTATCTGCGGGCCTTCCTCGGGATGCGGGTGTCCGGGCTGATCCTCGTGAGCCACGCCCTCAATGACAACGCTGCCGCCGAGATCGAGGCCTGGGACGCCCGCGTGGTCCTGCTGCACGAGCGTCCCGAGGCCATCGACGACGTCGCGGTCGTCACGGACGACACCGGCGGCGCCCAGCTCGCCACCCGCCACCTCCTGGAGCACGGCTACGAGTACGTCGCCTGTCTGGGCGGCACGGCCGATACGCCCGCCGTCGGTGACCCGGTCTCCGACCACGTCGAGGGCTGGCGGCGCGCGATGCAGGAAGCCGGCATCCCCACCGAGGGCCGGCTCTTCGAGGCCCCGTACAACCGCTACGACGCCTATCAGGTGGGCCTTCAGCTGCTGGCCGGGCCCGACCGGCCGCCGGCCATCTTCTGCTCCACCGACGACCAGGCGATCGGCGTGCTGCGGGCCGCGCGCGAGCTGCGCATCGACGTGCCGGGCGAGCTGGCCGTGGCCGGCTTCGACGACGTCAAGGAAGCGGCGCTGACCGATCCGCCGCTGACCACGATCGCGTCGGACCGCTCCGCGATGGCCCGCGCCGCCGTCGACCTCGTCCTCGACGACGGGCTGCGGGTCGCCGGGTCGCGGCGGGAACGGCTGAAGCAGTTCCCCTCGCGACTGGTCGTGCGCAGGTCCTGCGGCTGCGAGTAGCGGCGGACGCACAGGCCGGCCGTGGCCGGCCCGCGCCCCCTCCGGCTCCCTAGAACAGCAGGTTGTACTGGTTGAAGCCGGTGCCCAGGCTGATCCGCGGACCGAACAGGCTGCCGGACGCCTTGTTGGTGCCGGGGTACAGCCAGAGCGTGCCGCCGGAGTCGCGGGTCACGACGTCGGCGATGCCGTCCCCGGTCGTGTCGCCGTTCGCCACGTACGCGGTGAAGTTCCAGCCGGTGCGGGCCTGGATCCGGGCCGACCAGGGCGTGTGCTCCTGCTGCGTGCCCCGGTAGAGGTACAGGACGCCCGAGCTGTTGCGGACCAGCAGGTCGGCCCGGCCGTCGCCGGACAGGTCGCCGTGACCGAAGATCTTCACGTTCTTCCAGGCTCTGTCGACGACCTTGACCCGTCCGTAGAACTGGCCGGTGCCCTTGCCCGGGTAGAGGTAGACCGAGCCGTCGGCGTCCACCGCGACCAGATCGGGGCGGGCGTCACCGGTCATGTCGCCGGGGATCGCGTACGACGTGTAGCCGCCCCACACCGAGCTGATCTGCATCCAGGTGTACTCGCCGGAGGCGTGGTCGAGGTACAGGCGGTGGAGCTTGCCGTCGGCCTTGTCGCGGATGATCCAGTCCTGGAAGGAGTCGCGGTCCAGGTCGGCCTGCAGGCCCCAGCCGATGCCGTCCCAGCCGCCGCCCACGTACTGCCGCTGCGCGAGCGAGGTGCCCTTGCTGTCCTGCTCGAAGAGGCCGCCGGACGGCGTGCGCGCCAGCAGGTCCGCACGGCCGTCGAAGGACTCGTCGGTGTCGTCGATCCGCGGCTGGGCCGCCCAGGTGTACGAGGAGACCTTGGTGAACACCGGGTAGGCGCCCTGGGCTGTGCAGCCGGCGACGCCCCAGGAGACGATGCCGACGACCTTGCCGCCGAACACCACCGGGCCGCCGGAGTCACCGTTGCAGGGGCTCTTGGTGCCCTCGTCGGTGCCCGTCGCCGGGGTCCCTGCGCAGAACATGGAGCCCTCGACGAAGTCGTCCTCGCCGAGCACCGAGCGCATCGCGGAGTCGCAGGTGGCGTCCTCGACCATCGGCAGGCTCACCTTGCGCAGCGTCGCCGACAGGTCGGCGTCCGCCGCACCGGAGGTCAGGCCCCAGCCGTAGACCGTGGCCTCCTGCCCCGGGGTGTACCAGGGCGTGTCGTTGGCGGCCGCCAGCCGCATCCACGGCTGCTCCAGCGGTCGGTCGAGGGTGAGCACCGCGATGTCGTTCTGGATGGTGTCGGGGTTGTAGCGCGGGTGGTTCCACTGGCGCCAGACGCCCGCGACGGTGCCGGTCGTGTCGTCGAGGAGACCGGCGGTACCGGCCACCACGGCGCCGTTTCCGGCCCAGTCGAGTCCGGCGACGCAGTGCGCGGCGGTGAGGACCTTGTTCGGGGCGACCAGCGTGCCGCCGCAGAAGTAGCCGTCGCCGGTGTCCGGGTCGTAGTAGGAGAGCTGGACCATCCACGGCGCGGACGCGATGCCGGTCGTGCTGCCGCCGATGATGAACGGGGTCTTCCGGGGTGCCTTCTCCGGGGTCGCCTGGTCCTGTACGGCGTTCAGGTAGCGGGCGCGCAGCTCCGCGTCGGAGGCGGCCGGCGCGGGAGCCGCGGACCGGGCGACGCCCGCCCCGGGCAGTCCGGGCGGGGTGTCGGCGGCGGTCGCGGGCTGCGCGAGGACGCCGGCGCAGCTCAGCGCCAGCGCGAGTGCGGCCGCGGGAAACGCCGCGGCGGGGCGTCTCAGACGGGCGCGCAGGGCACGTATCACTCAGGGCTCCTGGTCGGTGGGTGTCGCCCGGACCCTTGGCGACGTGCGGGGCCCGGAAAGGGACTGGCTGGGCCCGAGAAGGGCGTACGACGCACCGGCCCGGACCGCGCTTGGCAGTCGGGCGAAACCGCGGAGCCCCCCTCCGGCGCGGTGATCGTAGGCCGGGGCCGCCGTCCGGCACACGGGCCGCGCAGGGGGCAGACAAGTATTCGCCCGGGGCCTTCCGTGCCCTCACGCCGGCGCAACCCCCCGTTTGCCGGGGCCGAGCGTCTTTATATCGGGCATACGAGGTTCTGTCGGGCTTCTCAGCGGCCACTCAGGGAGCTCTCATGATGGGGCGCGAGTCTGCATCCATGACCGAGAGCTTCCGCCGCAGCGGCGCGTACGAGCACCCCGAGCAGGGCGACCAGTCCGGGTACGGCCAGGGCCGGCAGCCCGCGTACCCCCGGCAGCAGCCCGCCTCCTCCCCCGTGAACCCCGAGTGGCCGCCCCCTCCGGCCTACGACCCGGTGACACCCGTCGCCGTCGCGCCGGGCACCACCGTGTGGCCGGCGTCCGGGTACGGCGGCGGGCACGGCGGCGAGGGCGGCGCGGGCCCCTTCGCCGGCCACCCCGGACCGCCGGACGCCCCGACCGCGGTCCCGGCCGCGCCCGGAGCCGCCCCGGCCCCCCGGCGCACCCGGGGCCCGCTGGCCCTGCTGGCCGCGGTGGCGATCGCGGCGGCGGCCGTGGGCGGCGGCACGGCGTACGCGTTCCAGGAGCTGACCGGCAAGGACACCGTGTCGAGCAGCACGAGTACGCACGTCGTCCCCGTCAGCAAGAAGGGCACGGTCGCCGGGGTCGCCTCGGCGGTCAGCCCGAGCATCGTGGAGATCAGCGCCACGTCGAACTCGGGCCGGTCCACCGGCTCCGGCGTGATCATCACCGGCGGCGGCGAGATCATCACCAACAACCACGTCATCTCCGGCGCCTCCTCGATCAAGGTGACGACCGACAACGGCAAGTCGTACACCGCGAAGGTCGTCGGCACCGACAGCAAGAAGGACCTGGCGCTGATCGAGCTGGAGAACGCGCCGTCCGGGCTGAAGGCCGCCACCCTCGGCGACTCCTCGGCCGTCCAGGTAGGCGACGAGGTCGTCGCGATCGGTTCCCCCGAGGGCCTGACCGGGACCGTCACCAGCGGCATCGTCTCCGCGCTCGACCGCGACGTCACGGTCTCCACCGAGGAGAGCCAGGAGCAGGGCGGCGGCAGCGGCCAGTGGCCCTTCGAGTACGGCGGCCGGGAGTTCAACGGCGACACCGGCTCCTCCACGACCACGTACAAGGCGCTGCAGACGGACGCCTCGCTGAACCCGGGCAACTCCGGCGGCGCGCTGATCGACATGAACGGCAACATCATCGGGATCAACTCCGCGATGTACTCGGCCGCCTCGGACTCCTCGTCCGGCTCGTCGAGCGCGGGCAGCGTCGGCCTCGGCTTCGCGATCCCCGTCAACACCGTCAAGGCAGACCTGGACTCCCTGCGGGCGGGCTCGGGCAGCTGAGCCGTCCCGTCCGGGAACCCGTCATCCAGGAGGTCGACATGAGCACGCAGGTTCCGTTCCGGCAGGTCCGCCACACCCTCGCGGACGGTGACCCGGCCGGGCTCGGCCTGGCCCTCACCGTCGCCCGCGCGCTGCACCGGCCCGTGGGGCGGGCCCCCGAGGTGGCCCCGGCCGCCGCCCGGCCCGCCCGCCGGTCCCGCGACCGGCGCCGCGCCGTCGCCGGCGGCTGAGGCCGTCCGCCGCACGTCCCGGCTCCCGGCTCCCGGCTCCCGTACGGGCCCGGTCCCTGCTGAGCAGTCCGGAAACGTGCGAGGCTGAAAGTCCCCGCACCCGTCCCACCGCACCCGAGGAACAGAACGCCGATGAGCCCCGCCGAAGGCGACCGTGAACCCCAGCGCATTCTGATCGTCGACGACGAGCCCGCGGTGCGCGAGGCACTCCGGCGCAGCCTCGCCTTCGAGGGGTACGGCACCGAGGTCGCCGTGGACGGCGCGGACGCGCTGGAGAAGGCGACCGCGTACCAGCCCGACCTGGTGGTCCTGGACATCCAGATGCCCCGGATGGACGGGCTGACGGCGGCCCGCCGGATGCGCGGCGCCGGCACGACCACGCCGATCCTCATGCTCACCGCCCGCGACACCGTCGGCGACCGGGTCACCGGGCTCGACGCGGGCGCCGACGACTACCTGGTCAAGCCCTTCGAACTGGACGAACTCTTCGCCCGCATCCGGGCTTTGCTGCGGCGCAGCTCGTACGCGGCCACGGCGATCGGCACCCCGGAGGACGACGCGCTCACCTTCGGCGACCTGCGCATGGACCTGGCGACCCGTGAGGTCACCCGGGGCGGGCGGCAGGTCGAGCTGACCCGCACGGAGTTCACGCTCCTGGAGATGTTCCTGGCCCACCCGCGCCAGGTCCTCACCCGCGAGCAGATCCTCAAGGCCGTCTGGGGCTTCGACTTCGAGCCGAGCTCCAACTCCCTGGACGTGTACGTCATGTACCTGCGCCGCAAGACCGAGGCGGGCGGGGAGCCGCGCCTGGTCCACACGGTGCGGGGCGTGGGGTACGTGCTGCGCTCGGGCGGCGCGGAGTGAAGGGAGTCCGCCGGCGTTTCCGCTCCCTGCCGATCCGGTCCCGGCTGGCCCTGCTGGTCGCGGCGGCGGTGGCGTTCGGGGTGGCGGCGGTGTCGGTGACCTGCTGGTTCATCGTCCAGGGGAAGCTGTACGACGAGGTGGACAGCGATCTGCGCGCGGCGAGCGGCCCCCTGCGGTCCGAACTGGTGGACGCGGTCGTCGCGAACTGCACCACGACGCCCGCCGAGCAGGAGGACCCCGGCCCTCAGCCGGCCACCTACTACATCCAGGTGATCAAGTCCGACGGCACGGCCTGCGTCTTCTCGAACTCCGCGGGCGCGGTGAAGGTGACCGGCAGCGACACCACCGTCGCCGAGAACCCGACCCGGGGCACCGGGCCGATCCACAACAGCACCGACGAGGACGGCAACGCCGTACGGGTGCTGACCTCCCCCCTGATCGGCAGCGGTCCCAGCGGCCCCCGCCTGTACAAGGACGCCGCTCTCCTCATCGCCTTCCCCCTCCAGGACACCGACAAGACGCTCGACGACCTCGCCCTGCTGCTCCTCCTCGTCTCCGGGATCGGTGTCGTCGGTGCCGGGGCCGCCGGTCTCGCGGTCGCCCGCGCCGGGCTGCGGCCGGTGGACAAGCTCACCGAGGCGGTCGAGCACGTCGCGCGGACCGAGGACCTCACCATCCGCATCCCGGTGGAGGAGGACGGCGAGGACGAGATCGCCCGGCTGTCCCGCTCCTTCAACTCGATGACCGCGTCGCTGGCGAACTCCCGCGAGGTGCAGCAGCAGCTCATCGCGGACGCGGGCCACGAACTGCGGACGCCGCTCACCTCGCTCCGCACCAACATCGAACTGCTCGCCCGCAGCGAGGAGACGGGCCGCGCGATCCCCCCGGCGGACCGCAAGGCGCTGCTCGCCTCCGTCACGGCGCAGATGACCGAACTGGCGGCGCTGATCGGCGATCTGCAGACGCTGTCGCGCTCGGACTCCGGCCAGACCGGCGACCGCGTCCAGGTGGTGGCGCTGCAGGACACGGTGGACGCGGCGCTGCGCCGTGCGAGGCTGCGCGGACCCGAGCTGACGATCTCGGCGGACCTGCACCCGTGGTTCGTCCGCGCGGAGCCCTCCGCCCTGGAGCGCGCCATCGTCAACGTGCTGGACAACGCGGTGAAGTTCAGCCCGGAGGGCGGCACGGTCGAGGTCGCGCTCGACGGCGGGGTCCTCACCGTCCGCGACCACGGTCCCGGCATCCCCGCCGACGAACTGCCGTACGTCTACGACCGGTTCTGGCGCTCCCCGTCGGCCCGCGCGCTCCCGGGCTCAGGGCTCGGCCTGTCCATCGTGGCCCGCACGGTCCAGCAGTCCGGCGGCGAGGTCTCGCTGGCGCCCGCGGAGGGCGGCGGGACGGTCGCGACGGTTCGGCTGCCCGGCGCGCCCACTCCTCCGCCCGAGACTCCCTAGGCCCCAACTGCCTCTGCGGGGAACTGCGTTGCCCCCACACGCGTCTCTTTGGTACGAATGATCGGCCATTGCCGAGAAAACGTTGCTGATGAACGTGACTGTCAAAGGCTTTACGGGGGCTGGAATGACAGCTTGGGACATCGATCCCGTCGGCGTGCAGGCCACGCTGACGACGACCGGCGAGGCGGGCGGGGACCTGGAGAAGGCCGCCACCTCCCTGGTGACGAACATGGCCAGCGCGGCGTCCTCGGCGGGGACGGCCGTGCCCGGCGGACAGTTCCACGGGCCGATGGTCGGCCCGGTCCCGGCCGGCACGCCGCGCGTACCGGTGGGCCCGGTCGCCGCCGCGCTGAGCCAGTACCTGGAGGAGCGCCAGAAGAAGCTGGCGTACATGGCGCAGCGGACCGTGAACTCCCTGAAGGGCGCGGTGGCGGCGACCAACGCCTACAACCAGGGTGACCTGGACATGGCCGCCGACGCGCAGGCGGCGGCGCTCAAGGAACCGAAGATCGACCTGCCGGGCGCTCCCGCGGGCGGTGCCAAATGAGCGACCAGACCGCACTGAACCCGGACGAGATACCGAAGTTCACCGGCAGCCTGGAGCAGCTGGAGAAGGACGTCTCCGCGCTGAGCACGGACGCGTTCGACCTGTGGGACGCGGGGTCCCAGATCGACACCCGGTTCAAGGGCCTGTCCGCCTACTACGAGGCGCCCGAGGCGGAGAAGCTGTTCGCCACCACCGCCCCGGTGGCCAAGGCGGGCGACGAACTGTGCACCGAGGTGGGCACGGTCGCCTCGGCGCTGGGCGCCTACGCCACCGAGATCCGCCCCATCGTCGCCAAGTTCGAGAGCCTGCGCCGCGACGCCGCCGCCTTCGCGAGCAGCATCGCGGACGACGACGACTGGCGCGAGGACGCGGACCTGGTCGACGAGAACAACGCCCGCCGCGACGAGGTCAACGCCGCCTGGACCGCGTTCCAGGCGGCCGAGCGCACCTGCTACGGCAAGATCGTCGCGCTCATCGGCGGCTCCCCCCTCATCGTCAACGACGGGTCCAACAAAGAGGGCATGTACGGCTACCGGGCCGAGGACCTGAAGCTCGCCGAGGGTCTGCCCTGGGGCGATCCGGTCGAGGAGTCCACGCCCTGGTACCAGATCCACGAGCACCTGTGGGACTTCACCAAGGGCTTCTTCGTCGACGGCGTGTGGGGCACCATCAAGGGCCTGGGCACCCTGGTCGGCTTCGACGGGTGGGACGCGGCGGGGCAGGCCTGGACCGGCCTCGGCAAACTGCTGACCGGCCTCGTCATCACCGGCATGCCCATCGTCGGCACCGCCTACTGGCTGGTCCCCGACGACAAGCTGCCGTCCTGGCTGCGCGACTCGCGCACCGCGGTCGTCGAGACCGGCAAGGCCCTGATCGCATACGACGAGTGGGGCAAGAACCCCTCGCGCGCGGCAGGCGCCGTCACCTTCAACGTCCTGACCACCATCTTCACCGGAGGTTCGGGCACCGCCGCGAAGACCGGCGCCATCGCCAAGGCGATCTCCTTCGCCGGCAAGGCCGGCCGCATCGTCGACCCGATGACGTACGTCGCCAAGGGCGTCGGGGTCGGCATCACGCGTCTCGGCGACGTGATGGCGAGCCTCAAGGCGGTCACCAACGGCACCTACATCAAGCTCGCCGACAGCACCTTCAAGATCACCGACCAGCCGCTGAAGACGGACGTGCTGCCCGCGGGCCTCACCCCCGAGAACACGGTCCGCATGGAGACCCCGAAGGGCGAGGTCGTCTACCTCGACACCAAGACGCTGGTCATGCACAACGCGGACGGCACCGTGCGGGAGTCCCTCGCGGACATCGCGCACGAGGGCACGGCCGCCGAGCGCGTCACCTCCGAGCACGGGGCGACCCCCGGCCGGGACGGCGAGCTGGTCGGGGTCGGCGCGCACACCGCGGACACCGTGGGCACGGTCGGCCGGGGCGGCGACCCGGTCGGCACCGGCGGGACCGGCTCCCACCTGCCCGGCGGCCACGGCACCGACACGCTGCCGCCGCGCACCGGCGGCACGGGCGGCCACGGCACCGGCGGGACGGGCGGTACCGGCGGCTTCGACGGCCTGGACGACCTGGGCCGCGGCGGCGACGACGGCCTCGGCGGCGGCACCCACGCGGACGACACCGCCGGACCCACCGGCGGCGACCACACCCCCGGGGACCCGCAGGGCGGGCGCCCGGCGGAGGGCACCCCGCGCGAGATCATGCAGCGCCAGGTCGACCTGGCCAACAACGACCCGGCCTGGTTCAAGGAGCACTACCGGTCCAACGGCTACCGCAGGTTCGCCGACCAGGAGGTGTTCGGCCAGCGGCTGCCGACCCTGGTGCCCGACCCCGCCAACCCCGGCAAGTGGATCTCCAAGAGCGACCTGCCGCCGGCGACCCCGGCGAAGTACCTCGACCCGAACCCCGCGGTGGGCACGCGGGTCGACGTCCCGAAGGACACCCTGGGGCAGCTCGACGAGTGGGCGAAGGCGCGCCAGTCGGCGATCGATGCCGACAACATCGCCGAAACGGACCTCAAGCACGCCGAGGAGGCCTACAAGGCCCATCCCACTGCGGAGTTGGAGGCGGCCAGGGATGCGGCCGAGACCGCGCACTCACCTCTGCACGGCCAGATGCTCAGGCAGAGCGAGATGTTCGGCGAGAACGTCGCGGAAACGCACGCGATCCCCGAGCACTACGAGAACGCGACCCGGGTGGACAACCGCGCGCTCGGCAACAACCGCTTCGACCAGGTCTACCGGACGCAGGACGGCCGATACGTCGTGGTGGAGGCGAAGGGTTCGCTCAAGGCCGGCCTCGGTGACCGGACGAGCTACCTGGGCAACCGGGTCCAGCAGGGCACCAGGGAGTACTTCGAGACGATTCTCCGGGAGATGGAGAAGCGTTCCCTGAGGACACGGGACGTCGCCGAGAAGAACCTGGCGAAGAGCCTGCGCGAGGCCCTCGCCGCAGGAAAAGTAGAGTATGTGGTGGTCAAGGCCGACGCCGCGCCGGGCGGCAAGTACGCCGGCTACGAGATGAAGAAGTTCGACCTCAGCGAAACCAGGAGCCCATGATGCCCGAGCGCGTTGTCCGCGAGGAACTGCCTCCGTCCGGGGATCCGACCGAGTTCATCGCGAGCGTCGACCGCGACCTGATCGAATCCGTCGAGTCGCTCTCGGACTCGCCCGAGATGTTCGGACTGACCTTCAGCAGTGCCCTGAGCACGGCGAACCTGCACTGCCTCCACGACCCCACTGCCAACACCTCCGAGACGTGGGAGGCCTGGGTCGCCGCGATGCAGGTCGGTTCCGCGCTGTTCGCCGCGGCGACCACCGACCAGGACACCGTCGAGTGCGTCATCGCGCACAAGACGCGCACGATCCCCGCCACCGGGCCGAAGCACTTCACCGACGCGGGCAACTGGATCACGGCGTTCTGGCTGGCGGTCGTGTGCCGCGACCAGACCCGGATGACCCAGCTGGCCGGGGTGCCCATCGACGTGCTGCGGGCTTCCGGCGCGGTCTACGACGACTACATCTACGACTGGGTGGACGCGCTCCAGACGTACTGGACGGAACGCCCCGGGCTCGGCGAGAAGTTCTCCGCGGCCTTCGAGGGCACCGACCCGGACCGGCTCCGGGTCGCCGACCGGGAGCTGATGCTGCAGATCCTCTACCCGCCGCTGAACCTGTTCCTGCAGTTCCTCAAGCGGGACACGGAGCAGTTCAACGAGGGGCTGGTCCAGGCGCTGCGGCTGCACAAGGCGTACTGGACCAAGGACGAGGACCGCCGGCTGTCCACCGACGGCGCGGTCGCTCTCGGTCCGCTGGCCATCGCCTGCCTCGCCCTCGACGTCGGCATGCCGGTCGAGGTCGAGTCCGAGTACCTGCCCCGGCACCTGCTCCAGCGCAGCTGGCTCGGGGAGTTCCCCACCTGAGGGACCAGGACCCGTGCGGCTGGGGGGGGGGGGGGGGGGGGGGGGGGGGGGGGGGCGGGGGGGGGGGGGGGGGGGGGGGGGGGGGGGGGGGGGAGGGAGGAGAAGAAC
>NZ_JBVHPY010000022.1:0-41060 GCF_055567695.1 Streptomyces sp. NPDC026417 | reverse complement strand
GGCCAGCCCGGCCACCTTCTGGTTCACGATCTTCATGACCTGCCCCATGGCGCGCTGACCCTCCCCACCCCCCCCCCCCCACCCCTCCCCCCCCCCCCCCCCCCCCTCCCCCCCCTCCTCCCCCCCCCCCCCCCCCCCCCCCCCCCCACACCCGTGCCACGGGACCGGTGTTCAGCGCCCGACGGCCAGCGCCGAACCCGTCAGCCGTACCCGGATTCCGTCCTTCGTCACGCGGACGTCGCGCAGCCGCAGATCGCCGTCCGCCGGCTGCGGCAGACGGAAGCCGAGCGAGAGCCGGTCCGCGAGGACCGGCCGGGTGAGCCGGGTGAGGCCGTCGAGGAGCGCGGGGTCCAGCCCGAGCAGCTTGAGCAGTTCGGGGTGGCCGGCCGCCACGTCGAGGAGGTTGAGCCTCATCGCGCGGCGCGCGAAGCGGTCCGACCCGGTGAGCCGCGCCAGGTGGGTGTCGTCGCGCAGGGCCTGTCCGACCGCCGCGTCGGGGATCCCGAGCCGGCGCACGATCGACGGGACCGAGAGCAGGGCCCGCGCCTTGCGGGTCTCCCTGCCCAGGCGGGCCGCCGACTTCGGGGTCAGATGAAGCCCCTGCGAGGCGCGCGCGCCCGGCCGGTACGTCGCCAGGCCGCCGATGTCCAGGCGCATGCCGCCGATCTGCGTGGCGATGCCGCGCTCGCCGTCGCGGCGGATGCGGGCGTCCGCCCGGAGCCCGAGGTCGTGCCCGGCGACGGGCAGGGTGCCGCGGGCCCGCACCTCGTCGCCGCCGTGCCCGGTGAACGTGACCTGGGAGGCGCCGAGTTCACGGTTGAGGTCGTCGAAGGAGAGCAGCACCTCGCCGCGCAGCGCGGGGATCCGGGCGCCGCGTACGGAGGTGGGGCCGCCGACGATCCGTACGCCGGTGGCGGTCGCCGACACCTCGGCCAGCGAGACCCGGTCGGCCGCGACGTCCGGCACGGTCACCTTCACCGACGTGAGCCGCTGGTCGGCGAGTTGGGTGAGGAAGGGGAATCCCCGGATCTCGACCTCGGGTGCGGCGCCGAGGTGCAGCTGGTCCTTCAGCCCGTCGGCCGCCCGGTGCTCGGCGTAGAGCAGCGCCCAGCGGTCGCCGAGGGCGAGGAAGGCGGTGAGGACGAGGACGCCGACGACGGCCTTGACGGCGAGCGGCAGTCCGGCGAAGCGCCGCCGGCGGCGCCGGGAGCCCCGGCGGTGGTTGGGCGGGGCCCAGGCGTCCTCGGGGGGCCACTCGTCCAGCGGCGCCCGTCCGGGCGCCGGTTCTTCCTCGTGGAGGAACTCCTCCAGCGGGCCCTGGTCGAGGGCGCCGAGTTCTTCGTAGGGGTTCGGCAAGGGATGCGTCGTTATGCGGTGGGGGGTACGCATCGTCTCATCTGACCATGCGTACCGCCCTCGCCCGCAACCTCTACCGGAGGTATGCGATCCACCTCACGGTGTGCGCCCTACTTGACGACCGTGATCCGGTCCGCCGTCGGCACCGGGTACGGCGCCGTGGCCGAGGAGTTGGCCGTCAGGTACGACTCGAGCGCCGCCAGGTCGTCGCTGCCGACGAGCATGTTCGCGCCCTTGCCGAGCTCGGTGAAGCCGTCGCCGCCGCCCGCGAGGAAGGAGTTCATCGCGACGCGGTAGGTGGCGGCCGGGTCGATCGCCGTGCCGTTGAGCCTGACCGAGTCGGCGACGACGCGGGCCGCGCCGGTCTTGGTCAGGTCCAGGGTGTAGGTGAGGCCCTTGGAGACCTGCAGGATCTTCGGCGCGCTCTCGTTGGCCCCGCTGACCTGCTGCTGCAGCGCGGTGATCACCTGGGAGCCCTTGAGGTCGACCAGGTTGACGGTGTTGGCGAACGGCTGGACGGTGTACGCCTCTCCGTACGTCACCACGCCGTCGCCCTCGCCCCCGCTGGACGCGTAGGTGAGTCCGGCGCGGATGCCGCCCGGGTTCATCAGCGCGAGGTCGGCCTCGGCGTCGAGGGACTTGGCGTGGGCCAGCTGGGCGTCCGCGATCAGGTCGCCGAGCGGGGACTCGGTGCCGGTGCTGGGGATCTCACCGGCGATGTAGCCGATCGGACGCGAGGCGACCGGGGCGGCCAGCGCCTTCCACTTGGTGATCAGGCCGGTCATGTCCGCGGCCTTCGCCACGTCGCGGGTGACCACGTGGTTCGCGGACTTCACCGCCGTACGCGCGATGTCGCCCGTCCAGCGGTCGTACGTCAGCGTGGTGTCCGTGTAGAGGCGGCCGAAGGACGCGGCCGAGGTGACCATGCGCGGGTTGCCCGCCGGGTCCGCGATGGTGCAGGCGTACGCCTGGTGGGTGTGGCCGGTGACCAGCGCGTCCACCGCCGGGGTGACGTTCTTGGCGATGTCGACGATCGGCCCCGAGATGCCGTCGCCGGCGCCGGGGCTGTCGCAGTCGTAGTTGTACGCCGTCGAGGCGGGCGCGCCGCCCTCGTGGATCAGCGCGACGATCGACTTCACGCCCTGCTTCTTGAGCTCCTTGGCGTACTTGTTGATCGTCTCGACCTCGTCGCCGAACTTCAGGCCCTTGACGCCCTCGGCGGACACGATGTTCGGGGTGCCCTCCAGGGTCACGCCGATGAAGCCGACCTTGACGCCGTTCTTCTTCCAGACCCAGTAGGGCTTGAGGAGCGGCTTGCCGGTCTTCTCCTTGGTGACGTTCGCCGCCAGGTAGGGGAAGTCGGCTCCCTCGAACTCCTCGCCGTCCTCGTAACAGCCGTCCGTCGGGTGGCAGCCGCCGTGCTGGAGGCGGGCCAGCTCCTTGGAGCCCTCGTCGAACTCGTGGTTGCCGACGCTCGTGACGTCCAGGTCGAGCTTGTTCAGCGCGTCGATCGTGGGCTCGTCGTGGAAGAGGCCCGAGACCAGCGGAGAGGCGCCGACCATGTCACCGGCGGCGGCCGTGATGGAGTACTTGTTGCCCTGGCGGGCCTCGCGCAGGTGCGTGGCGAGGTACTCGACACCGCCCGCGTCGATCGTCTTGGTGGTGCCGTCCGCGTTGAGGTGCGTGACCCGGCCGGAGGACCCGGTCGGGGGCTCCAGGTTGCCGTGCAGGTCGTTGAAGGACAGCAGCTGTACATCCTGGTAGCGGCCGCTGTCCTGGTGGTGGCGGGCGGTCGCGGTGTCCTGTCCGGCGCTCGCGGGCATCGCGGCGGCCAGCGCACCGACGGTGGCGAGGCCTGCGGCGGCGGCGAGTGTGCGACGGGTGCGTCGGTGCCGGGGCGTCGGCAGCATGGGTTCCCCCCTGTGGGAGCGTGGTACGGCTGTGGCTGGGGCGCAGCCTAGAATCAACGCGCGTAGCGCAACAGGGGGTTCGGGTTACGGACTGGTTGCCATTCGGCCGACGCTTCTCCGAATTGCCCCACCGTTCCCGGGTGCGCCCCGTCGGCGGACCGCCCGGCCGACGCCACGCACGCCCCGCCGCGCCCGGCTCCTTGTCCGGAAATCTTCGCGCCGTACCCTCGTATCCATGACCAGCGACGACTTCGCACCCGGCGCCCTCTCCCGCTCCATCGAGACCTGCGCGGAGCTCTCGCCCGAACAGGCCGGGGCCGTGCTCGACCTGCTCGGCGAGGCCGCCCGGACCGACGGGCAGCAGGCGGTGTCCGAGCAGGGGCGCCTGCGGCTGAGCGGCGGTGAGCGCGAGGGCGTACGGCATCTGCTGCTGACGGTGGGCGGGACCCTCGTCGGATACGCGCAACTGGAGGACACCGACCCGGTGGAGGCACCGGCGGCCGAGCTGGTCGTGCACCCCTCGTACCGCGGACGCGGACACGGGCGGGCGCTGGGCACGGCGCTGCTGGCCGCGTCCGGCAAGCGGCTGCGGGTCTGGGCGCACGGCGGGCACTCGGCCGCCCGGCACCTGGGCCAGGTGCTCGGACTGACCCTGTTCCGTGAACTGCGCCAGATGCGGCGGCCGTTGACCGACCTGGAGCTGCCCGAACCGGTGCTGCCGGAGGGCGTCACCGTCCGCACCTTCGTGCCGGGCCGGGACGACGCGGCCTGGCTCGCGGCCAACGCCGAGGCCTTCGCGCACCACCCCGAGCAGGGCTCCCTCACCCAGCGGGACCTGGACGACCGGACGGCGCAGCCGTGGTTCGACCCGGCCGGCTTCTTCCTCGCGTTCCGCGACGGTGAACTCGCCGGTTTCCACTGGACGAAGGTGCACGCCGAGGAGCGGCTGGGCGAGGTGTACGTCGTCGGGGTCCGCCCCGGTGCGCAGGGCGGCGGTCTCGGCCGGGCCCTGACGACGATCGGGCTCCGGCACCTCGCGGCGCAGGGCCTGCCGACCGCGATGCTGTACGTGGACGCGGACAACAAGGCGGCGGTGACCGTGTACGAGCGGCTCGGCTTCTCGACCTACGAGACGGACCTGATGTACCGCACGGAGTCGTGACGGCGTCCCGCCGCCCGTCCGGGGGGCCTACCCGGTCGGGACGGGCGGCCGTCGCCCGAACCCGGCCCTGCCGCGCAGGGGTTCCGGCGCGAGCACCGCGCAGGCCACCGCTCCGGCGGCGAGGAGCAGGCCCCACTGGTGGTGCGCCGCGGCCCAGCGCTCGTCGCCGACGGAGACGAACGGGGTCCACCGGTGCGGTGCCAGCAGCGGACCGGCGACGGCGGCGACCAGCACCGTGACGGCCGCCCCCACGCCCGGCTCGGCCTCGTCGGAGATGCGCACCGCCGCCGCCGCGGCGGCCAGGGCGAGGACCACGGCGGCGGCCGCCTCCAGGCTCACCGCCCCCACCGGCGGACGTACCGCCTCCGGCACGAGGGCGAGGACCGCCGCCCACCAGAGCACGGCCGGCGGGACGAGGAGCGCCACGCGCAGCCCGGTGCGCAGCGTGCGCCGGGCCGGGACGGCCGCGGTGGTGTGCCGGGCGGGATCGTCGAGGAGGAACGCGACCCCGAGGGCGCAGGCGAGCATCGCGGCGCGCAGGAGGATCAGGGACAGCCACGCGTCGGGCGGCCCGGAGAGCAGCCGCGGGATCCCGGCGAGCAGCAGGCCGAGGGCCGCACCCGCGGCGGGCGCCCGCCAGGGCAGCGTCCGCAGCACGGGCCGCATCAGGGCCCGGGTCATTCCCCGCATGCGTCGGCCCCCTCGGGCGCCGGCACGTCGAGCAGCTCCGCCGCCCGTGCCGTCGTCGTTCCCGGAGAGGTCAGCTCCGCCCAATGGGCCTTCACCTTGGCGGTGACGCCGGAGCGCGGCTTGCGGAGCAGCTCGCGGACGACGGCGGTCTGCCCGGCGGTCATGGAGAGCGGGTTCGTCGGGGTGAGCGCGATGCCGGGGCCGCTGACGTTGTCGTCGAGGCGGACGTGGCCGAAGGCGGAGACCGGGTCGGACTCGGCGCCGAGCGCGAGCCACATGACGGTGACCACACGGGCGTCGCACACGGTGCTCATGGTGTTCTCGTCGCCCGTCACCAGGACCGAGGCGACCGCGACCGCGAACTCGGGCACCCGGTTGCCGCCCCAGCGGGTGCCCGCGGTCACCAGGCCGGGGGTGCGCGAGGGGACCAGCGAGGCGTCACCGTCCGGGCCGTACCGGGCGTCGACGCGCTGCCGTACGGTCAGCGGCATGCCCGCGGCGGCGCCGCCCGCGAGGGAGCGCACGCGTCCGACGACCCGGTCCCACTCGGCGGTCCAGGGGGCCCACTCGGGGTAGGCGCAGTACGTGGACCGGCCGCGGGTGAGGCAGGACTGCACCTTCTCCGGGCTGACGGAGGCCTTCTCGCGGGCCGCGGCCAGCGCCGCCGGGTCGCCGGACGACTGCCCGGCCACCCCGGCGCCCGTGGCGGCCAGCGCGGCGGCCGTCATGGCCGCGACGAGCCGGGTGCGCCCACCGGAGGCGAGGACCGCCGCGCAGGCCAGGGCGGCGGCGAGTCCCAGCAGATACAGCGCGTGCCAGGCGGCGGGGCGGCCCAGCAGGTCGGAGGGGAGCGGGTCCGTGCCGACGTCGGTGACGACCGGTCGCAGCCACTGCACCCTGCTGTCCGCCGGGCCGGCGGACAGCAGGGTCGCCAGGACCAGGGCGCCGACCACGAGGAGCGGGGCGGCGAAGGCGGACGGGACCAGGCGGGCGAGCAGCACCCCGACGACGCCGGCCAGCAGGACCGTCAGCGGGCCCACGGCCAGTTCGGCGGCGGAGCCGTGGCCGACCGCGCCCGGCCTGAGCGCCGTGCGGGTGAAGTCGAGGGCGACGACCAGCGCGGTGAGCACGGCGACGGGGACGACCGACAGCGCGTGGGCCGCCGTACGCCGCCACGGCTCGACGACGAGCACGTCGAAGCTCTGGTCGGTGCCGCGCCGGCGGGAACGCAGGACGGCCCGGTTGGCGCAGACGAGTACGGCGACGGCGACGAGCAGGGGCCGGTCCTGCGTGGCCCGGTCGGCGTCCTGGAGGGCCGGGAACGCGTCCATGGGTGCACTGCCGGGCCACAACTGCCAGCAGGTGTAGCCGAGGTACAGGACCAGCAGAGCGGACACCGGTATCTGCAGCAGCAGTTCGCGGGTCTCGACGCGGGCCAGTGCGAGCACGGCCGCCGTGCGGGGCCGGCGCGGGCGGCGGGTGGCCGGCGCGGTAGCCGCGGGGGCCGTTCCGGTGACCGTGACGCTCATGCCGCCACCTCCGCGGGCTCGCCGTCGAGGGTGAGCAGGTAGCCGTCCTCCAGGGTCGGTTCGAGCAGCTCCGCCCCGGGTGGTGGGTCCCCGACGTTGCGGAAGGCGCCGGTGCCGGTGCGCCAGCCGGCCTTCGCGTGCGGGGCGCGTTCGGCGCTGCTCCACACCCGGCCCGCCGCCCTGGCGGTCAGCTCGGCCGGGGTGCCCGCGAAGCGGATCCGGCCGTGGGCCATGACGATCACCCGGTGGCAGAGCATCGCCACGTCCTCGGTCTGGTGGGTGGAGAGCAGGACCGTCCGGCCCTCGCCCGCCCGGGCGATCAACTCCCGGAAACGCATCCGCTGTTCGGGGTCGAGTCCGACCGTCGGCTCGTCCAGGACGAGGAATCCGGGGTCGCCGACGAGCGCGGCGGCGAGGGCGACCCGCTGCCGCATCCCGCCGGAGAGCTTCTTGATGCGCCGGGCGCGCACGTCGGAGAGGCCGACGGCGTCGAGCACCCGCCGCACCTCGGCGTGGCGGGCAGCACGGTCGGTCAGTTCCTTCAGGATCGCCACGTAGTCGACGAACTCGAAGGCGCTGAAGTCCGGGTGGAAGCCGGGGGTCTGCGGCAGGTAACCGAGCGCGCGGCGCACCTCCTGCCGGCCGGCCGTGGTGCCCGGGTCGCGGCCGAGCACCGTGAACGAACCGCGGTCGGCGGGCAGGGCGGTCGCCAGCACCCGCAGCAGGGTGGTCTTGCCGGCGCCGTTGGGTCCCAGCAGCCCCGTGACGCCGTCGGCGAGCCGCAGCGAGACGTCGTCGAGGGCGGGGGTGCCGCCGTAGCGGAGGGTCAGTCCGGCGGCCGACACGGTGGGGGCGCCACCGGGGAAGGCGGAGGTCATGCGGCACTCCTGTGGATCGAGGCGGTGGACGAGTCGAAACGGTCGCGGACGGCGTACAGCAGTCCGGCGGCGAGCAGTGCGACGGCCGCGGCGACGCCCTGGCCCGCCGCGGTGAACGGCGCGAGGATTCCCTCGCTCCCGTGGCCGGCCACCAGCAGCAGCCCGATCCAGGCCCCGCCGACCAGGACGGGCGCGGCGACCGGCCCCAGCCGGGGGGTCAGCGCGAGGGCGAGGCCGGTGAGGGCGAGCGCGGGCAGCAGCCAGGCGACCGCGCGCAGTCCGTACCCGGGAAGCGCGAGGGTGGCCAGTCCGTTGAGCCCGGTCCCGGTGGCGAGCACGGCGACCGTACGGATCATCAGCAGCCGGAACCCGTGGGTCGGGGCGACGACGGCCATCTCGTACGTCGGGTCGAGCGCGGGCCCGTAGGACAGCGCGACCCCGGCCAGCGGGAGCAGCGGCGCGAGGGCGAGGAACAGCGTGGGCGACTGGGCGGCCCGTACGGCGGACGCCGCGGCGACGGTCGTCATCAGGACGGCGACCACGGCGACGAGCCAGGCGCGCCGGAGCACGGGTGTCGCGGCGAGCAGCCGCGCCGTGTGGTCGGCGACGCCGATCCGCACCAGCAGCGCTTCGAGGAGTCCGGGCCGCGGGGCGTCGAGTTCGGCGTCCAGCCGGGCCCAGCCCGCGTCCAGGGCGGCCGGTCCGACGACGTCGCCGAGCGCCTCCCGGCACCGCGCGCAGGCGGCGAGGTGGGTGTCGGCGGACCACAGCCGCGGCGCCGCCAGCTCACCGAGCGCGTAGGCCTGCAGGTCCTCCTCCGGCACGTGCCAGGTCGTGTCGTTTCCGTTCATGCCAGCGCCTCCCGCAGCTGCTTGCGGGCGCGTGAGGCCCGTGTCTTGACCGTGCCGGGCGGGATGCCGAGCAGGACGGCCGCCTCCCGGGTCGTGAGCCCGTCGACGACGGTGGCCTGCAGGACCGCCCGCAGCTCGGGCGAGAGCCGGGTCAGCGCACCGGCGAGGTCGCCGTGCTCGACACCGGCCAGCACCCGCTCCTCGGCGGAGGCCTCGTCCCGGTGCCGCAGCCGGGCCAGGGCCTGGCGCAGCCGTCCGCGGGCCCCGTCGCCGCGCAGGGTGTCGATCAGCCGGCGGGAGCCGATGCGCCACAGCCAGCCGGCCGGGTCACCCTCCTCGCGGTAGCGGGCGGTGCCGCGCCACACGGCGAGAAATGTCTCCTGCACGACGTCGTCGACCACTCCGGCGTCGGCGCAGCGGCCGCGCAGCCGCGCGGTCAGCCACGGCGCGAACCGCCGGTACAGCTCCTCGAAGGCGCGCCGGTCCCCGTCCGCCGCGATGGCCCGCAGCAGCTCCCCGTCGCTTCTCGTATCCCTCACGCCCCATCATCGGACGAGCCCCCCGGATCGGTTCACGACGGGTCGGGCCGTCTTCCTCCGGGCGCTTTCCCGGAGTTGGGGGTGCCCCGGACCCGACCGCGCTTGACACGGACACGCCCTTGCACCACCCTTTCACTACTTGATTAGTGAAAGGGGGTTGTCCGCGTGGTCGAGTACCGCATCGACCGGCGCAGCGGCGTCGCCACCTATCTGCAGATCGTCCAGCAGACCAAGCAGGCGCTGCGCCTCGGTCTGCTCGAACCGGGCGACCGGCTTCCCACGGCTCGCGAGGTCGTGGAAGCCACCGCGATCAACCCGAACACCGTCCTCAAGGCCTACCGCGAACTGGAACGCGAAGGTCTGGTCGAGGCCCGGCGAGGTCTCGGCACCTTCGTCCAGCGCTCCCTGGGCGCCGCCCCGGCGGACTCGCCGCTGCGGGCGGAACTGGACGACTGGGCCGCGCGGGCCCGGGCGGCCGGCCTGGACCGGGAGGACGTGGCGGCGCTCTTCACCGCCGTACTGGAGCAGTTCACGAACACCGAGGGGGACCAGCGCATGAACACCGAGAGGGGCCGGGGATGACCGACACCGCCATCGAGGCGGCCGGACTGGGCAAGCGGTTCGGGCGCCGGGGAGGCTGGGCCCTGCGCGACTGCACGCTGCGGCTGCCCGCCGGGCGGGTCTGCGCCGTCGTCGGCCCGAACGGCGCCGGGAAGTCCACGCTGCTGGCCCTCGCGGCCGGCGTGCTCGGGACGACCGAGGGCGCGCTCACCGTGCTCGGCACGCACCCGGCCGCGGCCCGCGCACGCATCGCCTACGTCGCCCAGAACAAGCCGCTGTACCCGCAGCTCACCGTCGCCGAGACGCTGCGCCTCGGCCACGAGCTCAACCCGGCCGGCTGGGACCCCGGGGTCGCCGAACGGATCGTGGCGGCCGGCGGCCTCGACCCCAAGGCCCGGATCCGCGCCCTCTCCGGCGGCCAGCGCACCCGGGTCGCCCTCGCCTTCGCCCTCGCCAAGCGGCCCGAACTCCTTTTGCTGGACGAGCCGATGGCCGACCTCGACCCGCTGGCCCGCCACAAGCTGATGGGCGTCCTGCTGGCGGAGTCCGCCGAGCGGGGCACCAGCGTGGTGATGTCCTCGCACGTCGTCTCCGAACTGGAGAACTCCTGCGACCACCTGGTCCTGCTCGGCGGCGGTCGGGTGCGCATGGCGGGCGACCTGGACGACCTGCTGGCCGCCCACGTGCTCACCACGGGCCCGGCCCGCGACCTCGCTCCGCACACCGTGATCGAGTCCCGCACCGCCGGACGCCAGCTGACCGCCCTCGTCCGGCCGCAGGGCCCCCTCACGGACGGCGGCGAAACCAGCGCCCCCTCCCTCGAGGAACTGCTGCTCGCGCACCTGCGCAGCCCCGACGCACCCGACCTGATCCTCGGCCCGTCGCACCGCGCCACCGCCCCGGGGCCCGCCGCATGACCGCCCTCACCACGGCCGACACCCCCGTGACGACCCACCCGGAGGCCGGGCGCCCGGGCACCGTGCGCGCGCTGCTGCGGGTGCACCGTGCCGCCCTGTACGGGTGGGCGGCCCTGGTCGCCGCCGCCGCCGCACTGATGCTGTGGGCGTACGGCTCGCTCGCCGGACCCGCGGTCGCCGCGTACCGGCGCCTGCGGGCCTGCGACTACTCCTGCTCGTACGACCAGGACGCGTACATGGCGTTCAAGGACGCCTCGACGTACGCGCACTGGACCGTCACTCTGCTGCCGCTGCTCGTCGCGGCCTGGGCGGGCGCCGTGCTGACCGCCCGCGAACTGGAGAGCGGCACCGCACAGCTCGCCTGGACCCAGTCCGTCTCCCCGGCCCGCTGGCTGGCCGCCAAGCTCGCCGTCCCGGCGCTGCTCGTCACCGCGGGGACCGTTCCGCTCGTCCTGCTGCACCACCTGATGTGGGACGCGGGCCGCGGCGGCAACAGCCTCGCGTGGCACGACATCCTCGTCTTCCAGGCCAACGGCCCGACCACCGTCGCGCTCGCCCTGTTCGCCCTGGCCGCCGGCGCCCTCACCGGCCTGCTGCTGCGCCGGACCCTGGCCGCCCTCGCCGTCACCGCGGCGGCCACCGGCGCCGTCTGGTACGCCCTCAACCAGTACCGCGCCTGGTTCTGGCCGCCCGTCACGCGGACCACGAGCCTCAAGGAGGGCCCCTGGTACGGCGGCCTCGCCACCGACCGCGGTGTCGTCGACTCCGCCGGCACCCAGCTGCCCGTGCCGCACTGCGTCTCGGCGTGGGACCCCGCCAGGACCTGCGCCGGCACCTTCGACCGGCTTCACCTCACCGGCTTCTACAGCGACATCCAGCCCGCCTCCCACTACTGGCCCCTGCAGCTCTCGGCGACCGGCGCGGCCCTCGCCCTGACCGCCCTCACCGTCCTCGCCGCCTTCCGGGTGCTGAAGCGGCGCACCGAGGGCACCGGCAACGGGATGCGCCTCACCGGCGCCACCGTCACGAGGACCGGCACCGCCGCGACGAAGGAGGCGGCCCCCTCGCGCTCCTTCACGGTCAGCGGCGCCCTCCGGGGCCTGCCCTGGGCCGTGCTGCGCCTGCACCGCCCCGCGCTGTGGTGCTGGCCGGCGCTGGTCACGGCGGCGTCCGCGGCGATGCTGTGGGCGCACGGACCCGGTTTCGACGACGCCCTCGCGGAGTCCCGCAGCGGCTGCGGCGCCGGCATGGACTACTGCGATGTCGTGTCCGGGCCCTGGTCTTACCGCTACGGCCTGGCCGTCGCGGCCACCACCCTCACCGTCGCCCACCTGCCGCTGCTGATCGCGGCCTGGGCGGGTGCCACGCTGACCGCCCGCGAACTGGAGAGCGGCACCGCACAGCTCGCCTGGACCCAGTCCGTCTCCCCGGCCCGCTGGCTGACCGCCAAGCTCGCCGTCCCGGCGCTGCTCGTCACCGCCGGGACCGCTCTCCTCGTCCCGCTGCACCGGATGATGTGGAACGGCGGGCGGGAGCTCCTCTGGGCTTCCTGGTACGACGCGGACGTCTTCCACGCCAACGGAGTCGTCACCGTCGCCTACGCCCTGTGCGGACTGGCCCTCGGCGTCCTCGCGGGCATCCTGACGCGCCGCTCGCTGGCCGCCCTGGGCGCCTCCTTCGCCGCGCTGCTCGTCGTGTACGTCCTGGGCAACACGTACCGCCCGAGCCTGTGGCCGGCCGACACCCTGACCGGCACCGACGCCCTGAACCCCCCGGCGGGCGTCCAGGTCCTCGAACACGGCGTGATCACCCTGGACGGCACCAGCATCGGCAACGACACGGCGTGCACGGAGTGGGGCGGCGCGGCCGAGATCAGGCGCTGCATGGCGGACGCCGGGATCAGCGACTTCTGGGCCACCTACCACCCCGGATCCCATTTCTGGCCCCTCCAGCTGGTGGAGTCCGGGATCGTCCTCGCGATCGCCGCCGGGGCGGTGGCCGCCGCCTACGCCCTGCTGAGGCGCCGTACGGCCTGACCCCGCCTCCCGGTACGTCCCGCACGGGGGGCGGGGCGTACCGGACCCGCGCGGGCGGGTCCGTTCCGGGGGACCCGCCGGCCCCCCCGGAGCGGACGGGACGGGGGGCCGCACAGGGCTCCCGGGACTCCCCGGAGCCGCCCCCCGATATCCCGCACGTCATGTCGCCGTAACCATCGATTCAGACGGGCTTGCGACCCTCACCGAATGAACCCCGCCGTGCCCGAGCCCTCGCTTCCCCCGGAGAACGGGAAGGCCGGGGGGAGCGGTCGTTTCGCCGTCGCGCTCCCGCCCGCCCTCTCCGACGCGCCTGTACCGCCCCCGGCGCGGAAGAATGGGTCCATGAACCAGCCCAGCGCCCAGGCACAGGTCCAGCACCCGCAGCCCTCCGTGGGCTCCATCGCCGCGCACCGGCCCCACACCGTGGCGGCGAACGTATCCGACCTCGAACCGGACCTCGACGCCGATCTCGACGCGTACGAGGACACCGTCCAGGACGGCGTCCAGCTGCCCCAGGGCCGCTTCCTGGACCGGGAGCGCAGTTGGCTGGCGTTCAACGAGCGGGTGCTCGAACTCGCCGAGGACCCGAACACGCCCCTGCTGGAACGCGCGAACTTCCTGGCGATCTTCGCGAGCAACCTGGACGAGTTCTTCATGGTCCGGGTGGCCGGCCTCAAGCGCCGCATCGCCACCGGCGTCGCCACCCGCTCCGCCTCCGGACTCCAGCCCCGCGAGGTGCTGGAGATGATCTGGGCCCGCTCGCGCGAGCTCATGGCCCGGCACGCGGCCTGCTACCAGGAGGACGTCGCCCCCGCGCTGGCCGAGGAGGGCATCCACCTGGTCCGCTGGAACGAGCTGACCGAGAAGGAGCAGGCCCGCCTCTTCACGCTCTTCCGGCACCAGATCTTCCCGGTCCTGACCCCGCTGGCGGTCGACCCCGCGCACCCCTTCCCGTACATCTCCGGCCTCTCGCTGAACCTCGCGGTGGTCGTACGGAACCCGGTCAGCGGCCACCGCCACTTCGCGCGCGTCAAGGTCCCGCCGCTGCTCTCCCGCTTCCTGGAGGCCTCCCCGGACCGCTACGTCCCCATCGAGGACGTCATCGCCGCGCACCTGGAAGAGCTCTTCCCGGGCATGGAGGTCCTGGAGCACCACACCTTCCGCCTCACCCGCAACGAGGACCTGGAGGTCGAGGAGGACGACACCGAGAACCTCCTCCAGGCCCTGGAGAAGGAGCTGATGCGGCGCCGCTTCGGGCCTCCGGTGCGCCTGGAGGTCGAGGAGTCCATCGACCGGTACGTGCTCGACCTCCTCGTCCGGGAACTGAAGATCAGCGAGGCGGAGGTCTACCCGCTGCCGGGTCCCCTGGACCTCACGGGCCTCTTCGGCATCAGCCACCTCGACCGGCCCGAGCTGAAGTACCAGAAGTTCATCGCGGGCACCCACCGCGACCTGGCCGAGGTCGAGTCCGCGTCGGCGCCCGACATCTTCGCCGCGCTGCGCGAGCGCGACGTGCTCCTGCACCACCCGTACGACTCCTTCTCCACCTCCGTCCAGGCCTTCCTGGAGCAGGCGGCGGGCGACCCCGACGTGCTGGCCATCAAGCAGACGCTGTACCGGACGTCGGGCGACTCCCCGATCGTGGACGCCCTGATAGACGCGGCCGAGTCCGGCAAGCAGGTTCTCGTCCTGGTCGAGATCAAGGCCCGTTTCGACGAGCAGGCCAACATCAAGTGGGCCCGCAAGCTGGAGGAGTCGGGCTGCCACGTCGTGTACGGGCTGGTCGGCCTGAAGACGCACTGCAAGCTGTCGCTGGTGGTCCGTCAGGAGGGCGACACGCTCCGCCGCTACTCCCACGTGGGCACCGGCAACTACCACCCGAAGACCGCCCGCCTGTACGAGGACCTGGGCCTCCTCACCGCCGACCCGCAGGTCGGGGCGGACCTCTCGGACCTCTTCAACCGGCTCTCGGGCTACTCGCGCCGCGAGACCTACCGCCGGCTCCTCGTCGCCCCCAAGTCCCTGCGCGACGGCCTGATCTCACGGATCAACAAGGAGGTCCAGCACCACAACGCCGGACGTCCCGCGCACGTCCGCATCAAGGTCAACTCGATGGTGGACGAGGCGATCATCGACGCCCTGTACCGCGCGTCGCAGGCCGGCGTGCAGGTCGACGTGTGGGTCCGCGGGATCTGCGCCGTCCGCCCGGGCGTCACCGGCCTGTCCGAGAACATCCGGGTCCGCTCGATACTCGGCCGCTTCCTCGAACACTCCCGGGTCTTCGGCTTCGGCAACGGCGGCGAACCCGAGGTGTGGATCGGCAGCGCCGACATGATGCACCGCAACCTCGACCGACGGATCGAAGCGCTGGTCAGGGTCACCGACCCGGCTCACCGGGCCGCCCTGAACCGGCTGCTGGAGACCGGCATGTCCGACACGACCTCCTCCTGGCACCTGGGCCCCGACGGCGAGTGGACCCGGCACGCGACCGACGCGGACGGCCAGCCCCTGCGCAACGTCCAGGAGATGCTCATAGACGCCCGGAGGCGCCGGCGTGGCACAGCGACACCTTGATCCCCAGGGCCCCACCGCCGGGTCCTCCGCCCGCCCGGCCCTCCCCGGCGGGGGCCTCGACGAGCTGCGGGGCGCCCCCACCGGTGAGGCGCTCGCGGGCTATCTGCGGGCCCAGGCGACGGAGTTCCTGCGCTCGCTGCGGCAGCACCGGGACGCCGGCGGCGACGGCGGTGCCGCCGCCCGGGCGCGGCCGAAGCCCGCGGAGAGCAGCCCGCAGGACTCCGTCGACGCGGCGCGCGCCCTGCGCCGCTCGGCCCGCCGCATCAGCGGCACCCTCCACACCTTCCGCCCGCTGCTCGACGCCGAGTGGTCGGAGTCCATGCGACCCGAACTGGCCTGGCTCTCCGGCACGCTGGCCCGCGAACACGCGTACGCGGCCCGGCTGGAACGCCTGCTGCTGGCCCTGCACCGCCTCTCCGGCTCGGCCGCCTTCCCGGCCCAGGCCGCCGCCTCCGCGGTCCGGCCGGGTGCCACCAGCATGGGCGGACGGCCGGACCGGGCGGGATCGGACCGGGCGGCGGCGGATCAGGCGGAACCCCCGGCGGCGGGCCCCGTCGCCCCGAGCCCCGGTCTCCCGGCGCGCGGCCACCTCACCGTCGGCGCCGCGAAGGCGGGCGCGCTGCTCGAACGGCAGCTGACCCTCGCCCGGACGCGAGCCCACTCGGCGGCCCTGCAGGCCCTCGGCTCCAGCCGCTTCCACGCGGTCGCCGACAGCGTCGCCGTCCTCGCCAGCGAGGTCCCGCTGACACCGGCGGCGGCCGCCGCCGACCTGCGCCGTCCGGCCGCCGCGGCCGAGGAGCGCCTGTGCGACGCGGTCACCGCGCTGCCGCTGATCACCGCGGGGCACCCCTACAACGCCGAGGCCCTCGTGCACGGCCTCTCCGCCGACCCGGCCTCCCAGCCGCAGGACGCCCCCTGGCACCAGGTCCGCCTGCTGCTGCGGCTGCACCGCTACGCGCGCGAGGTCCTGTACGGCGGAGAGGGCCCCCTGGACGTCCGCCTGCTGAACGCGGGCCGGGCCCTGAACCAGCACCGCGACGCGGCGGAGGCGGCCGCGGCCGCGGCTGCGGCCGCGCGCACCCCGCGCATCGCCCCGGCGACGGCGTACGCGCTCGGTGTGCTGCACGCCGACCAAAGGCACGAAGTGGAGGCGGCGCGGTTCGCCTTCCAGCAGTCCTGGCAGAAGGCCGCGGTCGGCACCGGCTGACCGCGCGATCGAGCCACGCGCGGCCGACCGGCCGCGGCGGGCGGGAGGAGGCCATGAGCACCCCATGACCGGCACCATGATCCGGGCGGCGGGCTGCGTGCTGTGGCGCCGCTCCCCCGGCAGCGGCGAACTCCGGCTCTGTCTGGTCCACCGGCCGAAGTACGACGACTGGTCCCACCCGAAGGGCAAGCTGAAACCCGGCGAGGACCCCCTGACCGGCGCGCTGCGCGAGGTCGAGGAGGAGACGGGGTACGCCGCGGAACCGGGCGCCCTGCTGCCCGCCCTGCGCTACACCGTCGGCGGCCGGCCCAAGGAGGTCCGCTACTGGGCCGCCGAGGCGACGGACGGCCACTTCACTCCGAACCGTGAGGTCGACCGCATCCTGTGGCTCTCGCCGGCCACGGCCCGCCTCCGGCTGACCCAGCCCCGGGACCGGGACCTGGTCGACGCCCTGCTCGCCACCCTGCGCTTCGCCCAGGAGACAGCTCGCGCCCGGCCGGCCCCCGGGGACCCCGCCTGACGGCACCGCAGGACCGCGGTCGTACCCGGACGCCCGGTCGGCCTACGGCAGCCGGAGTATCCGCCACGCCCGCACCGCCGTCCGCGAGTGTGGAAACCCGGATGACGGTGTCCCGTTGCCTAGTGTTTCCAAGGTGACCCGAGTTTCCCGAGTTGTCCGAAACCGGCCCGTGTCCTCGACGTGAGCGTTCCGTGACCTCACCGCACCGCCCTCAGGGGTTCACCCCCCGTTCACTCACGCCAGTCGGCGGCTTCACCTGTTCTGCCTAATTTCGGCCTTACCCGGTGCGGAGCGCTTGCTGGACGAGGCGCCCGCATACACCGACTTCGCGCGCCGCCAAGTGTGGGCGGCTCCTGGAAGGAACTCCCGAAAGTGAAGCTTCAGCGCAAGAACCGGCTTCGCGCCCTCTCCCTCGGTGCTGTCGCCGTCTCCGGCGCCCTGGCCCTCACGGCGTGCGGCTCGGACGACACCGGCAAGAGCACCGACGGCGGCAACTCGGCCACGGCCGGCAACAGCGCCATCAAGTGCGACGACGCCAAGGGACAGCTGCAGGCCTCCGGGTCTTCCGCGCAGAAGAACGCGATCGACGCCTGGATCAAGGCGTACTCCGCCTCCTGCAAGGGCGTGCAGATCAACTACAACCCGACGGGCTCGGGCGCCGGCATCACGGCGTTCACCCAGGGCCAGACGGCCTTCGCCGGCTCCGACTCGCCGCTGAAGCCCGAAGAGGTCACCGCCGCCAAGAAGGCCTGCGCGAACAACGCGGCCATCGACCTCCCGATGGTCGGCGGCCCGATCGCGGTCGGCTACAACGTCCCGGGCGTCGACAGCCTGACCCTGGACGCCGCCACGCTGGCCCAGATCTTCGACGGCAAGATCACCAAGTGGAACGACGAGGCGATCGGCAAGCTGAACCCCGACGCCAAGCTGCCGAGCACCAAGATCCAGACGTTCCACCGCTCGGACGACTCCGGCACCACGGACAACTTCACCAAGTACCTGAAGGCCGTCGCGCCCTCCGACTGGAAGTACTCGGGCGGCAAGGCTTGGCAGGCCAAGGGCGGCCAGTCCGCGCAGGGCTCCTCCGGCCTGGCCCAGCAGGTGAAGCAGACCGAGGGCGCCATCTCCTACTTCGAGCTCTCCTACGCCGGTGACGGCATCGGCACCGTCGACCTGAAGACCGAGGCCAGCGAGCCCGTCAAGGCCACCGTGGAGAACGCCACCAAGGCCATCGCCACGGCCAAGGTCGCCGGCACCGGCAAGGACCTGGCGCTGGAGCTGAACTACAAGCCGACCGAGGAGGGCGCCTACCCGCTCACCCTGGTCACGTACGAGATCGTCTGCGAGAAGGGCAACAAGGCCGACACCCTGGCCGCCACCAAGTCCTTCCTCACCTACATCGCGAGCGAGGCCGGACAGCAGCAGCTGGCCGACGCCAAGTACGCGCCGATCCCCGACGAGATCATCACGAAGGTCCGCGACACCATCTCGGGCCTGAGCTGACCTGAGTGTGCGGCCCGCCTCCCCGAGGCGGGCCGCACCGTCCGGTGCACCGCCGCCTGGAGCCGCCACCCGATCCGGCTCCGCAGACCGGAGAATCCTGATGGACATATCGACACGTACCGCAGAGGCGCCGCCCCCTGCCCCCCAACGTTCCGCGGCCGAGCGGAAGAACGCCGCCCGCGGCGCCACCCGCCCCGGAGACCGGATCTTCCTCGGTCTCTCCCGCGGGTCCGGCATCTTCCTCCTGGTGATCATGGCCGCCATCGCGGCCTTCCTCACCTACCGTGCGACCCTCGCGATCAGTGAGGACCACGGCAACTTCTTCACCACCTTCGAGTGGAACACCAACCTCACCCCGCCGGTCTTCGGCATCGCGGTGCTGGCCTTCGGCACGGTCGTCTCGGCGATCATCGCCATGGCCCTCGCGGTCCCGGTCGCGGTGGGCATCGCGCTGTTCATCACGCACTACGCGCCGCGCAAGCTCGGCGGCACCATCGCGTACGTGATCGACCTGCTCGCCGCCGTCCCGTCCATCGTGTACGGCCTCTGGGGCGCCCTCGTCCTCGTACCGCACATGAACGGCCTCTTCGGCTGGCTCGACCACTACTTCGGCTGGACCGGCATCTTCGAGTGGCAGGGCGGCGCCCCGCGCTCCATGCTCACCGTCGGCATCCTGCTCGCGATCATGATCCTGCCGATCATCACCAACGTGAGCCGCGAGGTCTTCCGCCAGGTCCCGCGAATGCACGAGGAGGCCGCGCTGGCCCTCGGCGCCACGCGCTGGGAGGTCATCCGCATGTCGGTGCTGCCCTTCGGCCGCTCCGGTGTGATCTCCGCCTCGATGCTCGGCCTCGGCCGCGCGCTCGGCGAGACGATGGCCGTCGCCACGGTGCTCTCCCCGACCTTCGACATCAACGCCAGCCTGCTCGACCCGGGCGGCGGCACCTTCGCCCAGAACATCGCCAGCAAGTTCAGCGAGGCGACCGAACTGGGGCAGGACGCGCTGATCGCCTCCGGTCTCGTCCTGTTCGTCATCACGCTGGTGGTCAACGGCGCGGCGCGCATGATCATCAACCGCCGCAAGGAGTACTCGGGGGCCAACGCATGAGCCACGCACCCGTCACCGACAAGCGCCCGAGCACCCTGCGCGGCGCACGCCTGCCGAAGTGGTCCCCCTGGGGGATCGCCGCGGGCTCCGTCGCCCTCGCGGTGGGCATCGGCCTGGCCGGCGGCCTCGACAGCCGCGTCCAGTGGGGCCTGATCGCCGCCCTCCTGTTCGTCCTCGGCACCTACGCCATCGCGGCCCGCGTCGAGGGCCGCCGCCAGGCCAAGGACCGCGTCGCCACCAGCCTCGTCTGGGTCTGCTTCCTGATCGCCGTCATCCCGCTGGCCTCCCTGATCTGGGAGACCGCCAAGCGCGGCATCAAGGTCTTCGACGTCTACTTCCTGACCCACTCCATGGGCGTGGTCGCCGACACCGAGCCCGGCGGCGGTATCTACCACGCCATCCTCGGCACCCTGGAGCAGGTCGGCATCGCCACCCTGATCGCCGTGCCGGTCGGTGTCCTCACCGCGATCTACCTGGTCGAGTACGGGCGGGGCGGGCTCGCCAGGGCCGTCACCTTCTTCGTCGACGTCATGACGGGCATCCCGTCGATCGTCGCCGGCCTCTTCGTCCTCAGCTTCTGGATCCTGATCCTGGACATGGGCTACTCCGGTTTCGCCGGTTCGCTCGCCCTGGCCATCCTGATGATGCCCGTGGTGGTCCGCTCCACGGAGGAGATGCTCAAGCTCGTCCCGAACGAGCTGCGCGAGGCCTCCCTCGCGCTGGGCGTGCCGAAGTGGCGCACCATCATCAAGGTGGTCCTGCCCACCTCCATCGGCGGCATCATCACCGGTGTGATGCTCGCGGTGGCGCGCATCACGGGCGAGACCGCGCCCGTACTGCTGCTCGTGTGGGGTACCGGGTTCATCAACAGCAACCCCTTCAAGGACCCGCAGGCCTCGCTGCCGCTGTACATCTACCAGCAGTACGCGAACAGCGCCGGCTCCGGCGCCGCCTACGACCGGGCCTGGGCGGCGGCACTCGCCCTCATCGCCTTCGTCATGATCCTGAACCTCGCGGCCCGCGGCATCGCCCGCTGGAAGGCCCCGAAGACGGGCCGCTGACGCGGCCATCAGCGACCCGAATCCCGTGAAAGAAGCAGTGATCCACATGGCCAAGCGAATCGACGTGAGCGGTCTGACCGCTTACTACGGCGCCCACAAGGCGATCGAAGACATCTCGATGACGGTCGAGCCGCGCTCGGTGACGGCCTTCATCGGCCCCTCCGGCTGCGGCAAGTCGACCTTCCTGCGCACCCTGAACCGCATGCACGAGGTCACCCCCGGCGGCCGGGTCGAGGGCAAGGTCCTCCTGGACGACGAGGACCTCTACGGGCAGGGCATCGACCCGGTGGCCGTACGCCGCACGGTCGGCATGGTCTTCCAGCGCCCCAACCCCTTCCCCACGATGTCGATCTTCGACAACGTGGCGGCCGGCCTGCGCCTGAACGGTTCCTACAAGAAGTCCGAACTGAACGACGTGGTCGAGAAGTCCCTCCGGGGCGCCAACCTCTGGAACGAGGTCAAGGACCGCCTCAACAAGCCCGGCTCGGGCCTCTCCGGAGGTCAGCAGCAGCGCCTGTGCATCGCCCGCGCCATCGCGGTCGAGCCCCAGGTCCTCCTCATGGACGAGCCCTGCTCGGCCCTCGACCCGATCTCCACCCTCGCCATCGAGGACCTGATCGGGGAGCTGAAGGAGCGGTTCACGATCGTCATCGTGACGCACAACATGCAGCAGGCCGCCCGCGTCTCCGACCGCACCGCCTTCTTCAACCTGGCCGCGGTCGGCCGACCCGGCAAGCTCGTCGAGATAGACGACACGGAGCGGATCTTCTCCAACCCCTCCGTCCAGGCCACCGAGGACTACATCTCCGGCCGCTTCGGCTAGGCCGCACCCCCCAGCCCCTCGCGGTGCTGCATGGCGGTGCCACCGCGAGGACACAGAAAGCGGGCCCTTCCCCGAGTCGGGGAAGGGCCCGCTTGCTGTGGTCCCCGGCCGGTCCGGCGCGACGGAGGCCGCGCGGGAGCGGAACCCGCTACAGCACCGCCACGTTCACGATCCAGAAGCTCACCGCGGCCACGACGGCAGCCGCCGGCATCGTGATGAACCACCCCAGGATGATGTTCTTGGCGACACCCCAGCGCACGGCGTTCACCCGCTTCGTCGCGCCCACGCCCATGATCGCGGACGTGATGACGTGCGTCGTCGAGATCGGCGCCTTGAAGAGGTAGGCCGTCGCGAACATGATCGACGCACCGGTCGTCTCCGCGGCGAAGCCCTGCGGCGGATCGAGCTCGATGATCTTCCGTCCGAGCGTCCGCATGATGCGCCAGCCACCGGCGTAGGTGCCCAGCGACAGCATCGCCGCACAGACGATCTTCACCCAGACCGGGATCGGGTCGCCCGGACCCTGCACATCGGCGATGACCAGCGCCATCACCACGATGCCCATCGTCTTCTGCGCGTCCTGGAGGCCGTGGCCGAGCGCCATACCGGCCGCCGACACGGTCTGCGCGATCCGGAAGCCGCGCTTGGCCTTGTGCGGGTTGGACCGCCGGAACAGCCACATGATCGCGGTCATCACCAGGTAACCCGCGATGAGACCGACCACCGGCGACACGAACATCGGGATGATGACCTTGTCGAGCACGCCGTGCCAGTAGACCGCCGTACCGCCGGCCAGCGCCGCGCCGACCATGCCGCCGAAGAGGGCGTGCGAGGACGACGACGGCAGGCCGAAGTACCAGGTGATCAGGTTCCAGGTGATCGCACCGACGAGTGCCGCGAAGAGGATGCCCATCCCCTTCGAGCCCTCGGGCGTCTGGATCAGCCCCTCACTGACCGTCTTGGCGACCCCGCTGCCGAGGAACGCACCCGCGAGGTTCATCACCGCGGCCATGGCGAGCGCCGCCCGCGGGGTCAGCGCCCGCGTCGACACCGACGTGGCGATGGCGTTCGCCGAGTCGTGGAAGCCGTTCGTGTACGTGAATCCGAGCGCGACCCCGATGGTCACGATCAGTGCAAAGGTGTCCATGAAGGGGTCAGGACTCCTTGACGGCGATGGTCTCCACCGTGTTCGCCACGTGCTCGAACGCGTCCGCCGCTTCCTCCAGCACATCCACGATCTGCTTGAGCTTCAGCACCTCGATGGCCTCGTACTTGCCGTTGAAGAGGTGGGCGAGCAGCTTGCGGTGGATCTGGTCGGCCTGGTTCTCGAGGCGGTTGACCTCGATCCAGTACTCGGTCAGGTTGTCCATGGTCCGCAGGTGCGGCATGGCCTCGGCGGTCAGTTCCGCCGCGCGGGCCAGTACCTCGATCTGCTGCTCCACTCCCTTGGGGAGCTCCTCGACCTGGTACAGCACGACCAGGTCGACGGCCTCCTCCATGAAGTCCATGATGTCGTCGAGGGACGAGGCGAGGTTGTAGATGTCCTCGCGGTCGAACGGCGTGATGAACGAGGAGTTCAGCTGGTGGAAGATCGCGTGCGTGGCGTCGTCACCGGCGTGTTCCGCGGCCCGCATACGCTCTGCGATCTCGGCCCGGGCGGAGGAGTCCGCCCCGAGCAGTTCCATGAGGAGCTTCGAGCCCGTGACGATGTTGTCCGCGGATGCGGCGAACATGTCGTAGAAGCTCGTCTCCCTGGGGGTCAGACGAAAGCGCACGTGGGGTCCTCGGGGTCCTTTTGTTTCGGTCAGGCTGATGCTAGGCGCATCATCCGGCCACGGCTAACCGGCCGTCCCCCAGTGTCGCCCATCGGGCACAGTGCTCCGCACGGGGTCCCGGTCCCGGCGCCGGGCAAGGGCCACATACCCGGTGAAGTTCGATACCATATACCCACCAGGGGTATATGTAAGCGGCGAACCAGACAGGTTTGCCTCCGGAACACCAGGAGGACGCGATGACGACCACCGAGGCCGGCGCGACGGCGCCCTCCGGCCAGCCGCAGGAGACCGTCACGGACCACGACCGGGGTGTGCACGGGTACCACAAGCAGAAGGACGAGCACCTCAAGCGCCTGCGCCGCATCGAGGGACAGATCCGCGGCCTGCAGCGCATGGTCGACGAGGATGTCTACTGCATCGACATACTCACCCAGGTCTCCGCCTCGACCAAGGCCCTGCAGTCCTTCGCGCTCCAGCTCCTGGAGGAGCACCTGCGCCACTGCGTCGCGGACGCGGCCGTCAAGGGCGGCGCCGAGGTCGACGCGAAGGTCGAGGAGGCCACCAAGGCCATCGGCCGCCTGCTGCGCACCTGACCGCACGGGCTCCGGCGGGCGTCAGGCCTGGGCGCGCGCGTCCCGGCCGCGCGAGCGCTCCTCGGCGACCTTCAGCACCTCGTCGATGCTCTCGAGGCTGAGCCGGTCCTCGTCGGCGGCCGACGCGGCGATGATCAGCTCTCCGCACAGCTCGATCTCGGCGAGGGCCACGTGGTCCTGAACTGCCGTACCGCCGCCCGGAGCCACGTGCATCACCTCTTTCTGCCGTCACCGACTTCCTAGAGTAGGGAGCGGCCTACACAACGCGCATGGCACCAACGGACCATTTCCGGCCCCGCACATTCCGGCCTGTCCCCTCCCGCCACGATGCCCTACGGCTCGGCGATCCGGCCGGCGAAGATGTCTGCGGACCCCGGCAGCGTCACGTCCACGGGGACCCCGAAGTCGTAGAGCAGAGTCGTCGAGGCGACGGCGACCGCGTCCTTCCGCGGGCCGTTGACGAAGCTGAACCGGTGCCGGACCTTGCGGATGCGTCCCTGGTCGTCCAGGTAGGCGTCGAAGGGCACCTTGACCGTGGCGAACCCTTTCGCGGCGGCCTTCAGCGCCTGCCGGTGCCCGTCGGAGGCGCTCGCGGCGGCGACGCCGAGATCGGCGGTGCCGCGGTAGTGCCGGACCGGTGTCCCGGCGACCTCGGTCCGGCCGACGTACGAGGCCGTGCGCGTCCCGCGCAGCAGCTCGGCCGCGGCGAACGGGTCGGTCGCGCCGCCGGTCACCAGATTCCCGTCGGAGAGCCCTGCCGTGTCGACACGCACCCACTTGTCGGCGGGCACCCCGGCACCGCGGTTCTTCATGAACAGGGCTCCGGGGGCGAGGAGTTCGGTGATGGGACGGTGTTCGGCCGTGCCCGCCGGGTCCTGAGGCAGCATCACCTTCAGCCGCCCCAGCCGTCCCTCGAAGTCGTACACCCCCTCGCCGCGGATGGTGACGCGGGTACCGCCGGTCGCCATCTCCATCGACGTACGCGCCTTGGAACTGCCCGCCCGCACCAGCGCACCGGCCGACCGCTGGAGCACCCGCACGGCCTCGGCGCCGGTACGCCCGTCCTCCGCGACCGCTCCGCCGCCCGAACATCCCGTCCCGCAGACCGCGACCCCGAGCGCGGCGACGACGGCGACCGCCGGTCCGGTCCGCCTGTGCTCCCGCTCCACCATCGCCTGCCTACCCCCAAGCCGGTCCATCCGTCACGGGCCCCTGCCCCGCTTAACGACCGGTGCCAGTCCCCGTCACGCGTACTCCGGCCGTTCACTTGCCTTGGGTAACGTTGTCGGCGTGGCGCAGCAGAACGACGTGGACGCTCCCCGGGAACACCGCACGACGACGGTCGAACAAGGCCGCTTCTGCCTGGCCCGCTGCACCTGCGGCTGGCGCGGCCCGGCAAGAAGAGCCCGCAGCCTGGCGAGGACGGACGCGACGACGCACGCGGAGGGTCCCGCCTAGCACCGGGCCGAGCCGTCTCAGCCCGTCCGGCGCTTGAGGACGAGCGCGCGGCGCGATGGGGGTCCGGGGGCGCAGCCCCCGAACGGGACGGGAAGGGGCGGAGGGGGCGAAAAGCACCCCCTCACCGGCGCCCGTACGTCCCCGCATGGAACCCCCGGCCCCGCCACCCCGTCTCGTCCCCAGGGAGCCAACGGGAGGGGCAACATGCACCGGCGCACATTCATAGGCGGAGCCACCGCCGCACTGGCGGCGACGACGACCACCGCATGCAGCGGCGACGACGGCACCCCGAGCGGCAGCCCGGCGAAGGACACCCCCGCCCCCGGCGGGACCACGACCCCGGCCACCCACGCCGCAGCCGCCCCCGCCGCCGACTGGACCGCCCTGTCCAAGGACCTGGACGGCACCCTGATACGCCCGGGCGACGGCTCCTGGCCGGCCGCCCACCAGCTCTACAACACCCGCTTCGACTCCCTGAAGCCCGCCGCAGTCGCCTACGCGGCCCACGCCGACGACATCCGCACCGCCCTCTCCTACGCCCGCGTCCACCACATCAAGGTCTCGATACGCAACGGCGGCCACTCCTACGCCGGCTGGTCCTCCGGCAACGGCCGGCTCGTCCTCGACGTCTCGAAGCTGAGCCGGATCCGCGTCTCGTCCGGCGAGGCCGTCGTCGGCGCCGGCGCCAAGCTGATCGACGTGTACCGCGCGCTCGCCGCGAAGGGCGTCACCGTCCCCGCCGGCTCCTGCCCGACCGTCGGCATCTCGGGCCTGACCCTCGGCGGCGGTCACGGCGTCGTCTCCCGCGCCTACGGTCTGACCTGCGACAGCCTCACCGGTGCGACGCTGATCACGGCCGCGGGCAAGCGGCTCACCGTGAGCGCCACGGAGCACAAGGACCTCTTCTGGGCCCTGCGCGGCGCGGGCAACGGCAACTTCGGCGTCGTCACCGAACTGCGCTTCAGGACCCACCCGGCGCCGCAGAGCGTGACGGCGTACATGTCCTGGCCGTGGTCCAGGGCCGCCGCCGTGGTGAAGGCCTGGCAGGAGTGGGGGCCCGACCAGCCGGACGAGATCTGGTCCTCCTGCCACCTCGGGAACGCGCCGGGCGGCACCCCGACGGTCTCCGTCTCCGCGTTCTCCCTGGGCACGTACGGAGAACTGCAGAACGCCGTGGACCGGCTGGCCGACCGGATCGGCGCCCCCGCCCGCAGCGTCTCGCTCAAGCGGCGCTCGTACGAGGACTCGATGGAGGTGTACGCAGGCTGTTCGGCGTTCGCCGACGACGCCCAGTGCCACCTCCCGGGCACGACGCCGGGCCGCGCCCCCCGGGGCGCCCTGGGCCGCGAGACCTATGCGGCCCGCTCGGACTTCTTCGACCGGTCGATCCCCTCGGCCGGGATCCAGACCCTGCTCCACCAGATGTCGGGGGTGCGCGGCGGCTCCGGCAGCATCGCGCTCACCGCGCTCGGCGGTGCGGTGAACCGCGTCGCGCCCACCGCGACGGCCTTCGTCCACCGCCGCTCACGGATGCTGGCCCAGTACATCGCCTCGTGGCGGGCGGGCACCTCCGGTGGCACGGCGCAGGCCTGGCTGGACACCGCCCACCGGGCGATGGGCCCGCATGCCTCGGGCGCCGCCTATCAGAACTACACCGACCCGACCCTGACGAACTGGCGCAAGGCCTACTACGGCGACGCGGCCACCCGCCTCACGGCGCTGAAGAAGCAGTACGACCCGGACCGCTTCTTCAGCTTCCCGCAGGCCCTCTAGGGCTCCCGGGGCCCGGGCCCCCCGCGTCCACCGAAGTGGGCGTCAGGCCGCCAGATCCCGGTCCTCGGGGCGCTCCGTCAGCGATGTCCCGGGGACGAGGGCGTCCCGCTCGGCGGGCCCCGCTCCACGGGCGCGGACCAGCCGCCCGGCCCGCGGGGACCGCTCCACCGCCCGGACGAGGGGCGTCAGCAGCGCCATGGCGAGCGGCGAGAGCAGCAGGGCGACCGCCGTGCCGAGCGCGAATCCGCCGACGACGTCCGTCGGGTAGTGCACACCCATGTAGACCCGGCAGAAGCCTTCGAGGAGCGCGAGCCCGATGCCGGCGAGGCCGAACTTCCGGTTCGCGACGAAGAGCCCGACGCCCATCGCCATCGTCAGGGTGGCGTGGTCGCTGACGAAGGAGAAGTCGTTCTTGCCGTCGACCAGGACGTCGAGTCCCCGGTGGTCGACGAAGGGCCGCGGGCGCTCCACGAAACCCCTTATCGGCACGTTCACCAGGACGGCGATACCCGCCGCCAGCGGGGCCCAGAGCAGCGCGGCCACCGACGGGGCGGCGTTCTCCCCGCCGCGCCGCCGCACACCCCACCAGCACCACAGCACGAGCAGCACCATGGCGAGGAGCAGCCCGTACTCGCCCACGAACTCCATGCCGCGGTCGAACCAGTGCGGGGCGTCCTTGGCCAGGCCATTGATGTCGTAGAGCAGGCTGACGTCGGGGTTGGAACCGGAATCGGCGAGTCCAGCCATGGTGCTGAGGCCCCTTCGTCGTCTTCTTCCGCGACCGCACACATTCGTGCGCCGCTCGGTGCCACCCCCGTGAAACCGCGATCCGCTTGCTGGACACGCGTCACCTCAACAGGAACGCACAGTCCCCTCCACTACGTTCCACCCTCCACCGAATGATCACGCAGACGTTATCGAAGAGAGATCCATCGCCGCAGCTCAGGGGGTGGTTTCCGACGGGTTTCAGACCGCCGTGGGGAGTGCTTTCGCGCCATCTTCGGTCACCCGGGTCGCTCCGAAGTAATCGGGGGTGTCGACGGGGTCGAAGCGGATCACCGCCCCCGTCCGCGGCGCGTCGATCATGTACCCGCCACCCACGTAGATCCCCACGTGCCGGATGGTCCGCGAATTGGTCAGGTCGTCCGAGAAGAAGACCAGGTCCCCCGGCAGCAGCTCCTCACGGCTGGGATGCGGCCCGGCGTTGTACTGGTCGTTGGCGACCCGCGGCAGGGTGATGCCCACGCTCTCGTACGCGGCCTTGGTCAGCCCGGAGCAGTCGAACCGTCCGCCCTGGTCGGCGGTGCCGTTGCCACCCCAGAGATACGGGGTGCCGAGCTTCTTCTGCGCGTAGTAGATGGCCCCGGCGGCCTGCTTCGACGGATCCACCCGAGCCACCGGGGCAGCGAAGCTCTTCTCCAGGGTGGTGATCGTCTTCACGTAGTTCTGGGTTTCCTTGTACGGCGGCACGCCTCCGTATTTGATGACCGCGTACGCGCCCGCGTTGTACGCGGCGAGCATGTTCTCGGTCGGGTTCCCCGGGGCGTCCTTCACGTACGAGGCGAGCTTGCAGTCGTACGACGCCGCCGACGGAATCGCGTCCTTCGGGTCCCAGACGTCCCGGTCCCCGTCCCCGTCGCCGTCGAGGCCGTGCGTGGCCCAGGTGCCGGGGATGAACTGCGCTATCCCCTGGGCCGCCGCCGGACTCTTGGCCCGCGGATTGAAGCCGCTCTCCTGGTACAACTGGGCAGCCAGCAAGGCGGGATTGATCGCGTCGCACAGGTTGCCCCACTTCCTCACTAGGGACTGGTACGCGGCTGGCACGGCGCCCTTGGCAAGCCCCACCGAGCCCGCGCCCGCTCCGCCGGCGAGGTTCCCGGCGACCAGGTACACACCGACGACGAGCAGCATCACCATGCTCAGTCCGGCCCCGACGGCAGCGGTCGCCAGGATCAACGCCTTACGCACCGTCAACCGCCCCTCACCGCACAGGAGTCCGCCGACGTCAGTGTAGAGGTGGTCCCGCCGCCGCGGGATGATCACGCACCAGAGGAACTCGCACGTGGCGGGGCGGCCGGGGCTCCCGGCTCGGGCCGGTGGCAACCCGTCGGCCACACAAGACTGTTACGCGCCAAACACGGCACCGGCACCGCCGGCCGCAGGTCGGCCGGCTCCGACTTCCCCCGCGCGGGTCACGGGTCGGTGGTCGCCGACCGCAGGTCGGCCGGCTCCCCTGCGCGGGTCACGGGTCGGTGGTCGCCCTGCGGTAGAGCGCCGCCGCCTCCGGGCCCAGAACGACGCTGTACGAGACGTCCGCCGTGTCGCCGCCCTCCTCGTGGCCGCCGATCACGCCGACGACCTGCCCCTCGCCGTTCACCCAGGGGCTGCCGCTCGTGCCACCCGTGAAGTCCGGGCACTCGATGCGCTGCTGGGTGGCGCTGTGGGCCGTCGGCCTGTTCGTGCACGTGATCGGCACCTCGCGGGACCTGGGATATCCGCGGACCGTCACGGGGGTCGCCCCGGTGCTCCGCCCGGTGGCCAGGGGGTTGCCGCCGACCACGTCCTCGACGGCCCGTCCCGTCTTGTCGCCCACGACGGCGAACGCCAGGTCGCCGTCCTCGTCCCGGTCCCGCTTCCAGGCGTCGGTGACGTACGTCTTCCCGACCTCCCAGACGCCGTACGGCGTCCGGCCGTCCCGGTAGCCGGGCGCGAACCGGAACGGGCCGCCGCCGTCCAGGCAGTGCGCGGCCGTGACGATCAGGTTCCGTCCCTCGCTGTGCACCACGGAGGCCGTGCAGAAGTGACCGCCCTCCAGCTCGCCCGTGCCGTCGAATACGGCGCCCACCCGGTCGCCCGGCAGCCCCGCCGCGGCCTCCTCGGTCGTCCCGAGCCGCCCGGCACCGTCGTCCGCGGCCGCCACCGAGGACGTGGTGGCGGTCAGCAGCAGGACCACGGCGGACAGAACGTGCCGCCGTGGGCTCCCGGAACGAGTGCTGCGCCGCTTCACCCATCCACTGTGGCCCACGGCCCCGGAAAAATCTCCGGGACCCGGTGTACAAAGGCCTGTACGACCTCAGTAAGGCCCACGAGGCGCTCACGCCCCTGACACGCCGGACCGTGCGCACTCCGCCCACAGCAGCTTCCCGCCCTTCGAGGCCCCCAGCTCCCGCAGCACGGACACGCCCCACGCGTCCGCGCAGGCCCGCACGAGATGCAGGCCCCGGCCGTTCTCCGCGTCCCCCGGCGGCGGACCGCCGGGAGCGCCCGTCCGGAAGCCGGCCGGGACCCGCGGATCGCTGTCCCACACCGCGACCACCAGGCGGTCCGGCTCGGCCGACCGCACCCGCAGCGCGTACGGGCCGCTGGTGTGCAGGTGCGCGTTGGTGAGCAGTTCGGCGGCCAGCAGCTCGGCGGTCGGCGTCAGCTCGGTGAGCCCGTGGGCGGCCAGCACGGTGCGCAGGGTGGCGCGGGCGATGCCGGGGGCACGGGGATCGTGCGGGAGGTGCAGGGTGTAGTCCCACGACGGAGATACGGTTGCCATCGGAAGTCTCCCGGTTCGGAGGGGAGTTGGGTGGTTTGGCTACGTTGCCCAGTGACCGTGGCCGCTCCGTCGAGCGGGGTGCTTCTGGGTGAGGGGCCCAGAAACCAAAGTAGCGGTCGCGAGTGAAGGTGTTTACCGAATGGCATTTACCACCTTCACTGCCACTCTTGTGAGTGAACAGCGGTACCAGGAGGCATCAAAGCCGTGAGGACCAACCCGACGGGTCGTCAGCTCCGTTTCGGCACGGAACTGCGCAAACTCCGTGAGCGCGCGGGCCTGACCTCGACCGAGGCGGGTCAACTCATGGGAATCAAGCAGGCCCAGGTGAGCAACATGGAGGCCGGACGCGTGGGCGTGAGCGCCGAGCGTGTCCGGATCCTCGCCTGCCACTACGACTGCTCGGACAGGGCCCTCGTCCAAGCCCTCAGTGAGATGACCACCGAACGCGGGCGGGGCTGGTGGGAGGAGTACCGGGAGATCCTGCCTGCCGTGCTCCTGGACCTGGCTGAGGTCGAGCACCACGCCACGATGCTGCGCACAGCCGTCACGGTGCACATCCCCGGCCTGTTCCAGACCACCGACTACGCTCGCGAGATCTTCCGCCAAGACGTACCCGAGATGTCACCCCCCGACATCGAGCACCGGGTGTCATTCCGCGTGAAACGGCAGGCCGTCCTCTATCGGGACACTCCGCCCCCGCATCAGGCGATCATCCACGAGGCCGCGCTCCGCATGAAGTTCGGCGGCCCCTCCGTGACCCGCGTACAGCTGAAGCACCTCCTGGACATGAGCGAACGGCCGCACATCACCGTCCACGTGATCCCCTTCGACGCCGGGACCTTCCCCGGTTCGGGCCAGTCGATCTACTACTCCAAGGGCCCTGTGCCGCAGTTGGACACCGTGAACCTCGACCAGTCGCACGGTCCCGCGTTCCTCGACTCCGAGGCCCAGCTCGACAAGTACCGCGTCCTGCTCGACCGTATGGAAGCCACGGCGTTGGCCCCCGCGCAGTCGCGAGACTTCATCCACAAAGTCGTCCAGGACCTGTGAGGGAATCACGATGTCCACGCTCAACTGGCAGCGGTCGTCCTACTGCGCTCAAGGCAACTCCTGCGTCCACGTAGCCGCCGACCCCGCCGCCGGAACGATCCATCTCACCGAGAGCGGCGATCCCGCCGGCGCGATACTCACCACGACCCCCGGCAGCTTCCGCACCCTCCTGCGGGCCCTGAAAGCCCCCGGCACTCCCGTGAACGCGGGGATCGCGGCGGCCCCCGGGGACGGCGACCTCGTACGCCTCAGTGAAACCGGTGACCCCACGACCGTCGTCACTACCACTCAGGAGAAGTGGGACGCCTTCGTACGGGGCGTACGAGCGGGCGAGTTCGACCACTTCGCACAGGTACAGGAGGACGAGCAATCTTAGGATCGACGTCAACCCGCCGCACACTGCTCACGACAGCCGCCGCCTCCGCGGCGGCCCTCGCACTCCCGGCGGCCCCGGCGCACGCCGGCCCCCGCACCCGGGACCCGCAGGCCCGCCTGCGGGAGCTGGAGAAACGTCACGGCGCCAGGGTGGGCGCCTTCGCGCACAACCTGGCCACGGGGACGACAGCGCGGCACCGGGCCGGGGAGCGCTTCCCCATGTGCTCGGTGTTCAAGACACTGGCGGTCGCCGCCGTCCTGCGGGACCTCGACCGCGACGGCGAGACGCTCGCCAGGCGCCTGCACTACACGGCCGCCGACGTGGTGGCCGCCGGAGGCGGATCGATCACGGTCAAGCCGGAGAACGTGGCCGCCGGCATGACCATCGCCGAGCTGTGCGACGCGGCGATCCGCTACAGCGACAACCTGGCGGCCAACCTGCTCCTGCGGGAGCTCGGCGGACCCACCGCGGTCACCCGCTTCTGCCGCTCGGTCGGGGACCCGAAGACCCGGCTGGACCGCAGCGAGCCGGACCTGAACACGGCGGAACCGTGGCGCAGACAGGACACGACGACCCCGGCGGCGATCGCCCGCACCTACGCCCGCCTCACCCTGGGCAACGCCCTGGACGACGACGACCGCACCCGCCTGACCGCCTGGCTCCTCGGCAACACCACCAGCGCCAAGCGCTTCCACGAGGGCCTGCCCGACGACTGGTCGATCGCCGACAAGACGGGCACCGGCTCCCACGGCACCGCCAACGACGTGGGCATCGCGTGGACCCCGGAGGGCGTCCCCGTCGTCCTCGCCGTCCTCACCACCAAGCCCGCCCAGGACGCCACCCCCGACGACGCCCTGGTCGCGGCCACGGCCAAGGTCCTGGCGGACGCCGTCGCCTGAGACGTCGTCAAGAGGGTCCGCTCCCGCTGTCGTCGGTCTCCCCGTCCGGAGATAACCTCTGTATCGGACAGGCGCCGCCCGGAACGCGACGGGCGGGTTCCGTCCGCGCCGCGGACCGCCCGGGAGGGCCCCGAGGCGTAAAAGGGGTTAACGACAGAACCACACGACAGGTTCCGGTTCGCCTTCATTGCCCGGCGTGACCTGCCGTGATACACAGAGTGACCATACGACCCCTTGTCTTCCGTCCCGCGCTCCCGAGAGGGTGCCCCGCGGGGCGGAGGCGAGGGATTCGTACGAAACCCGCCAACCAATGACGTCAAGTCGACATACGACAGCGTCTTTGTCGGCGAGAATGAGCTGACCTCTGCGCAGCGGCAGGGGGTGGAGAACTACCCACAAGGGGCGGTGACTTACATGCTTTTCGCAGCCGAAAAGGGCGACATCACCACGATCATCGGCGGGATCGCTCCGGACTGGGGGCCCTTCGGCAGCCTGGGCAACGAGGCGAAGGTGATGATCGAGGTCGTGATGGCGGTCGCCATCCTGCTGTGCCTCGGCATCGCCATCTGGGGTGCCGCCAAGCAGCGGATCGGTGCGACGGCACTGCGCGACACCTTCAGCGCCGAACAGGGCAAGGGCCTCATCATCGCGGGCCTGACCGGGGTCTTCATCATCGGCTCCCTCGGCACGCTCTTCACCATCGTGTACGGCATGGCCGTCTAGGCCCGGCCGGGCGCGCCCGGTGCCCCTCCGACCCACCCGTCCGTCGTGCCCACCGGCTGAGGTTGCGTTTCCCTGATGTCCAGTCACCACACCGCGCCCGCGCGGGAACCAGCACGGCTACCGTCGTACTGCTACGCGTTTCGGTACGAGGCGTTTCGGTACGAGGTCGAGGGGGCGTGCGCGGCATGAGTCTCGGTGACGATCATGGTTACGGTGAGACCTCGCGCGGTGACGACGGCGGGTACGGCGGGTCCGGGCAGACCCGGACGCGGCTGCCGGACCGGGGCGGTGACGTCTACGGCGGTGCCCGGCGGGGCCGGTCCTCGTCCCGCAGCCTGATCACCGTCGTCGGTGTCGTCGTCCTCCTCATCGCGGCGATCGCCTTCGCGAACCGCGGCGAGGACGACGCGTCGTCCGGCGCGGACGGCGACAAGCCCGACGCGGCGGCGACGGCCGCGTCGGGGGAACGCCCGGTGCGGTCGAAGACGGGTGACATCCCGTCGGGGTACAGCCACAGCGAGCTGGGCGCACAGAGCGCCGGGGCGAACTACGCGGTCGCGCTGGGTTCCGACGGCATGTTCACCGCGGCCAAGCGGCACGAGATCGTGCAGGCCATCGCAGCCCCCTCCGCAGTGGACCGACTGCAGTCCGGCTTCGATGCGGACTACTCACCGGAGCTGTTCAAGAAGATCGGCCTCACGGAGAACGGCACGGCGCCCGCAGGCAACACGTTCGTCTACCGCACGCTGCCCGTAGGCACCAAGGTCACGTCCTCCAGCGACACAGCCGCCACCGTCGAGGTCTGGTGCAACAGCCTCTTCGGCCTTGCCGGCGAAAGCTCGACCAAGCCCGTGACCAGCAGCTGGTTCACCGTGACCATGAAGCTCAACTGGAACGGCGACTGGAAAGTCCTGGAAACCAGTCAGAAGACCGGCCCGACGCCGGTCAACGGAGACAATCCCGTCTCCGGAGCCGACGAGATCGGCAAGGCGGTCGAGGAGTTCGGAGGGTTCACGTATGCCCGGTAGCTCGCACCGCACGCTCAAGCTCACCGGCATCTTGTCGGCGGCGCAAGCCACGGCCGTACTTCTGGCGTCGAACGCCTACGCAGCTCCCACGCCCAAGCCCTCCGACGACCCCTGCTCTCTGATTGCGGGCCCCGCCAAGCAGTACTGCGAGCGCGGCGAGAGCGACAAGGGATCCACCGGTGGTGGGTCCAACGACCTCACCGCCACCCTCGACCCCCTCTCGTCCCTGGCGAAGGGCTGCGCCGACGCCGCCTCCTGGACCGTCGACAAGCTGTCGGAGGCCGTGAAGGAGACGGCGAACGTCGACTACACGAACCCCAAGTTCCTCCAGCAGTACGCCGTCGTGTTCGCGGCGTCGACGATCCTGACCCTGCTGCTGTGGCTGCTGGCGGTCGCGAAGCGGGCGGTGCGGGGCGTCCCGCTCACCACCGCCCTGTCGGAGGCGGTCGGCTTCCTCTGGCTGACGGTGCTCGCGTCGGCCTTCACCCCGCTGATCCTCTACACCGTCGTCTCGGCGACGGACGGCGTCAGCGACGTCCTCGCGAAGACGACCGGCAACCAGACCGACGCGTTCTTCGGCACGTTCTCCGAGGCCCTGGACAAGGGCGACGACATCGGCGGCGGCCCCATCATGCTGATGCTGGTGTCGCTGGTCTCCATCGTCGCCGCCGGCGTCCTCTACCTGGAGCTGTACCTCAGGGCCGTCCTGCTGTACGTCGGCGCCCTCCTCGGCGTCGTCGTCTACGCGGGCCTCGTCGACAAGAACCTCTGGGGCCACGTCCGCCGCTGGGCGGGCGTGATGATCGCGGTCATCCTCGTCAAGCCGGTGATCGTGATCGTCCTCGGCCTCGCCGGGGCCCTCGCCTCCGACGGCGGCCCCGACTCGATCGCCGCGATCGTGTCCGGACTCGCGATCATCCTGCTGGCCATCTTCGCCAGCGGCATGATCTACCGCTTCGTGCCCGGCTTCGGCGACGAGATCGCGAACTCCCGCAACAACCGCATCATGCAGGGCGCCGAGGGCAAGGCCGCGGCCGTGATGAGCTCGCCCGCCACCCTCGTCGCCCAGGGCATCAAGACCCACAGCACCCGAGCCGACCACGGCGGAGGCGGCGGCCAGTCGTCCACGCCCCGGCCAGCCAACCCCGCGAGCGGCGGTGTGGCCGCCCACAGCACGCGTACGCCCGCGGGAGGCGGCGGATCTGTCCCCTCCGCCGCACCCCCGCCGCGTACCAGCCCGGCCAACACCCCGCACGCAGGCAACACCCGCAACAGCAGTACCAACCGCACGGGAGGTGAAGGGCGTTGACGACCGAGTCCCACATGTCCCATCCGGTCACGCCCCGCCGTACATATCTGATCGGCCGCGCCCGGCCGAACGCGATCGTCGGCCGGAACCGCGAGTCGGGCGAGATCGCGCTCATCATCGTGGGCGCGTTCCTGGGCATGATGTGCGGGCTCCTCGTTCCCGTCCTCTCCCTGCGCATCGTGCTCCTGATGGGCTTCCCGCTGCTGGCGCTCGCCGCGGTGTACGTCCCGTACAAGCGGCGGACGTTCTACAAGTGGTTCGAGATCAACCGCAGCTACAAGCGCTCGCTCCGCCGCGGGACCGCCTACCGGTCCAACGTCATGGAGGCCGGCACGCGGATCGACGGGCGCGAGATCGAGATCGGCCCGCCGCCGGGCATCGGCCGGATCAACTGGCTGGCGGCCCCCTTCGGACCGGACGAGATCGCCGTACTCCTGCACGCCGACCGGCGTACGGTGACGGCCGCGATCGAGATCGAGGGCCCGGGCGTCGGCCTGCGGGACAGCGAGGACCAGGAGGCCCTCGTCGACCGCTTCGGGACCCTGCTGAAGCACGTCGCGAACGGCGACGGCTTCGTCACCAGGATCCAGATGCTCGCCCGTACCCTCCCCGCCGACCCGGACGCCCACGCCAAGGACGTCGCCACCCGCGGCGACGACCGGGCCCCCGGCTGGCTCCAGCAGTCGTACGACCAACTGCAGTCGATGGTGTCCACGAGCAGCGAGCAGCACCGCGCGTACCTCGTGGCCTGCATGCACTACTCCCGCGAGCTCGCCGCAGAGGCCCAGGCCATGGCGCGCGCGGTCCGGCCGCACGGCGGACGCAAGCTCGACCGGGACGCCGGGCTCGCCGTCGTCATGGCCCGCGAGCTGACGGACATCTGCTCCCGGCTCCAGGAGGCCGACATCCGCGTACGGCAGCCGCTCGGCCAGGGCCGCCTCGCCTCACTCGTGCACTCCATGTACGACCCGGACCACCCGATCGACCACATCCAGGCGATGACGAAGCGCAACGCCTGGCCGGCCGAACTGGACGCGATGGAGCCGACGTACCTCCAGGCGAAGACCCGCGAGTCCTCCACCCGCGCCCCCTGGTGCCACGCCACGGCCTGGGTGAAGGAGTGGCCGATGACCCCCGTCGGCGTCAACTTCCTCGCCCCGCTGCTGGTCCACACCCCGGACGTCATCCGGACCGTCGCCGTGACGATGGACCTCGAACCCACCGAGGTCGCCATCGAGCGGATGCTGACCGAGAAGACGAACGACGAGGCCGAGGCCAGCCGCGCCGCCAAGATGAACCGGACCGTGGACCCGCGCGACATCGCCTCCCACAACCGGCTCGACCAGCGCGGCGAGGACCTCGCGAGCGGTGCCGCCGGCGTGAACCTCGTCGGCTACATCACGGTCTCCTCCCGCACCCCCGAGGCACTCGCCCGCGACAAGCGGACGATCCGCGCCTCGGCCGGCAAGTCGTACCTGAAGCTGGAGTGGTGCGACCGCGAGCACCACCGCGCCTTTGTGAACACACTGCCGTTCGCCACCGGAATCCGCAGGTAGGGGCTGATGCACTGATGCGGGATCCGCTCTCCGTCCTCACGGACGCCTTCACGTCCTTCCTCTTCGGCAAGGTCGAGACGACCCGCCTCCCGGTGCGTACGTCGACGGGCCAGGCCCAGGCGGTCTACCTGCCGACCGCCGCACCGGGCCTCGGCGACTCCGGCGTGATCATCGGGCGCGAGGTGTACTCCGGCAAGGGCTACATCTACGACCCCTTCCAGCTGTACGGCCAGCAGCTGCCGGCCCCGCACTGGCTGGTGCTCGGCGAGTCCGGCAACGGCAAGTCGGCGCTGGAGAAGACCTACGTCATGCGCCAGCTGCGGTTCCGCGACCGGCAGGTCGTGGTGCTCGACGCCCAGGGCGAGGACGGCGTCGGCGAGTGGAACCTCATCGCGGAGGAGCTGGGCATAACCCCCATCCGCCTCGACCCGACGGCCGCCCTGGACATGGGCATCCGGCTCAACCCGCTCGACCCGGCGATCACCACGACCGGGCAGCTCGCGCTGCTCCGGACGATCATCGAGGTCGCCATGGGCCACAGCCTCGACGAGCGGTCCGGCTTCGCCCTGAAGGTCGCGCACGCCTACGTGAACGAGACGATCGTCGAGCGCCAGCCGGTGCTCACCGACATCGTCGAGCAACTGCGCCACCCCGAGCCGGAGTCGGCCGAGGCGATGAACGTCGCCATAGACGACGTACGGGCCTGGGGCCTCGACGTCGCCCTGGTCCTGGACCGGCTCGTCGACGGTGACCTGCGCGGCATGTTCGACGGCCCGACGACGGTCGGCATCGACCTGGACGCCCCGCTCATCGTCTTCGACCTGTCCCACATCGACCGCAACTCGATCGCGATGCCCATCCTGATGGCCATCGTGGGTGTGTGGCTGGAGCACACGTGGATCCGGCCCGACCGGAAGAAGCGCATCTTCCTCGTCGAAGAGGCCTGGCACATCATCAACAGCCCCTTCGTCGCCCAGCTCTTCCAGCGTCTGCTGAAGTTCGGGCGACGGCTGGGCCTGTCCTTCGTGGCGGTGGTCCACCACCTGTCCGACGTGGTGGACGGAGCCGCCGCCAAGGAGGCCGCGGCGATCCTGAAGATGGCCTCGACCCGGACCATCTACGCCCAGAAGGCGGACGAGGCCCGGATGACGGGCCGGGTCCTCGGACTGCCGCGGTGGGCGGTCGAGATCATCCCGAGCCTCACACCCGGCATCGCGGTCTGGGACGTCAACGGCAACGTCCAGGTGGTCAAGCACCTGATCACCGAGACGGAACGGCCGCTCGTCTTCACCGACCGTGCGATGACCGAGTCCTCCGAGGACCACCTCGCCCACGACGCCCTGCGCGCCGCGGAACTGGAGGCCGAGGAACGGGCGGCGGCCTTCATGGAGCAGCACCTGAACGACCTCGACGGCTCGTCCGAGTCCACGGTGGCATGAACGACGGCACGACCGGTGCCGGGAGACGGCGTACGTACGACGCCGGCACCAGACGCGAGAACGGCGGCGTGAGATGAGACGGGACGAGCGCGCCCACCGCCCGGAGGGCGACGGAGGCATTCCCGACGGGCTGTTGGTCGGGATCCTCGCCTTCCTCCTCGGAATGACCCTGATGGTGTGGACGGCCACGGGACTGGCCGGGCTGTTCACCCACGGCGTCTGGCCGGACGGGGTCACCTTCGGCCGTACGCCCCTGGCCATGCGCCATCTGATCGGCCGCCCGCACGACATCCCCGGCGCCTGGCCGGACACCCCCGGGGGCCAGCTCTCCGGCTACGGCCTGTTCTGGGGCCTGTTCATCGGCCAGTTGATGGTGCTGCTGGTCCTCACGGTCTTCGTCATGGGCACGGTGGCCCGCTGGAAAGCGGGAAGACCCGGCCGCGCCGGACGGAAAGGGTCCACGGCGGCCGCGGCGGAGCCACGGGAGCGGGCCCAGCGGGCGGACGCCCGGGAGACGGCTCCGGCCGCACCGACGACGGCCCTGGAACAGACCGCCCGGGCGGACGAACCGGAGAACTCCCCATCGGCGGCAGCCCGGCCACCGGCCTGGCAGACACCCCTGACCCCGGTGGTCCCCCCGCAGCGCGGTCCCGTCGTCCTCGGCCCCCCGGACACCCGCCATCCCCTCGCCGTCCAGGCGGTGCGCGACGCGGAGGGCCCGGTCCTGGTCGTCACGTCCAGCCCGGCCGTCTGGTCGGAGACCAAGGACGCCCGGGCCAAGCTCGGCCCGGTCCTCCTCTACGATCCGACACACCTGTGCGACACCCCGGCCCGCCTCCACTGGTCCCCCCTCGCCGGCTGCCAGGACAGGGCCACGGCCACGGCACGGGCCGCCGCCCTCCTCGCCCCCGTACGCCCCGGCGCCAAGGTGGACCAGGCGATGGCCGATGTGGCGGAGACGCTGCTGCGGAGCTATCTGCACGCGGCCGCGGTGGAGGGCAGCGCCTTCCGCCACGTCCACCGCTGGGCCCAGGGCAACCAGGTCCAGGACGCCGTACGCGCCCTCCGCACGAACCCGAAGGCAGCCGCCGGCTCGGCGGGTGAGCTGGAGGCGGCACTCACCTCGCATCCGGAACGCAGGGACATCGCCCACGAGTTGACCGCCCGCGCCCTCTCGTCGCTCTTCACGGTCAACGTCCGGGAGGCCTGCACTCCCAACCGAACTGATGCACTCACCTTGGATTCCTTCGTCAACGAAGGGGGCACGCTTTATGTGGTCGGTGAACCCATCGAGGACCCGAAGGCGAACCCCGGCGCGATGCCGCTCCTGACGGCCCTCGCCTCAAGCGTGGTCGAGCGTGGCCGGCGCATGGCCGAACGGTCATCCTCCGGTCGCCTCGACCCACCACTCACCCTCGTCCTGGACGACGTGGCGGCGGTCGCCCCGCTCCCCCAGCTCCCGGAGCTGCTCACCGGCGGAGCGGACCGGGGACTGCCCACGCTGGCCCTGCTGCGCAGTCAGGAACAGAGCCGTTCCCGCTGGCCGCAGTACGACCTGCCGGTCTGAGGACCGCCGGGCCGCGCCCCCTTCGCTTCCGCTCCCTGCGTTTCGGTATCCCTTCGCGCCGGCGTCCTCAGGCACGCTCGATGGCGAACTCCAGCTCCAGCTCGCCGCTGTCCCCCGGCATGGACGTCGTCATGCCCGTCGGCACGAATCCCGCCTTGCGGTAGGCGGCGGCCGCACGGGAGTTGCGCTCGTGGACGAACAGCCGCACCCGCTCCAGGCCGAGCCCCCAGGACCACTCCAGAGCCGCTTCGAGAAGCGCCCCGATCAGCCCGTTCCCCCGTCGTCCGGACCGTACGTACACCCCGACCACGTGTCCCTGCGCCTGCTCGACCACGCCTCCGAAGGGATCCTGCGCCCCGGCCTGCTCGACCAGTACGGTCACGGAGCCGGCCCACTCCCCGTCCGGCCCTTCGGCGACGAACTGCTGCCGCTCCTTGGTGCCTTCGGCGGCACCGGCGGCCCGCTCCTGCCAGAACGAGTCGGGCCGCGCGGCGGCGTCCTCGTACGTCTCCAGGAAGGCGATGGGAGCGTCGGGGTCCTGGAGCGCGTCGAGCCGGAGCTCCTTCACGGCCCGCCACTCGTCGGCACGAATCGACCGGATCACATGGTTCATGCCGGTCACGGTAGTGCCGGCCCGTCCGGAGCGGAAACGATTTCTGTACAACGCAGAAAACCCCCGTACCGGTATCCCCGGTACGGGGGTTCTCTCACAATTTGTTCGGCGGCGTCCTACTCTCCCACAGGGTCC
>NZ_JBVHPY010000021.1:187319-197506 GCF_055567695.1 Streptomyces sp. NPDC026417 | reverse complement strand
CCCGGCATCCGCAGCACGAGGGGCTGCATTCGCAGGCGATGGTGGCGTTGTACCGCTCGGGTCGGCAGGCGTCGGCGTTGGATGTGTACCGGCGGTTGCGGGCGCGGCTGATCGAGGAGCTGGGTGTGGAGCCGTCCCCGCAGCTGCAGCGGCTGCATCACGCGATGCTGGCCGTCGATCCCCGCCTGGACGTGACGGCCGGCCCCCGACGCAGCTCCACCTTCGACCTCTACGCAGCCTGAACCAGCCCGAACAAGGCCTGCCCATTGTCCAGTTGTGCTCCGCAGCCCCGAGCGGGTCACTCTCGACCTGTTGTGCCCCGCACCCCCGAGCGGGTCACCCCGAGCCCCGGTGAGCCCCGCACCCCGAAGCGGTCCCGGGCATTGCGCCGCCTGCACCCGAAAAGCGGTGCCTCCAGAACTTGTCTCACGTAGCAGGCCGAGCCCCGAGTCCGGGGAGGTGACCAGCCGCACTGCTGCCGGGCAAATGGAAACTCAAGCCCGCGTCGAGGCTCGAGTGTCACAGTTTCACGCGTTCGGGTTACGGATGCATCAACCGGCTGTGCGTCGGCCCGATCGGCCTTAACCTGACCGCATCGGCATCGATGCCTACGCGTGTCCATTCATTCGTTCAGGAGCGGCCTGTGGCCGATTCAGCCGTGGCCGCTCAGCAGTCCACGTTCGAGGATTTCGTCCGCCATGCCGTGAGCCACGGCGAGATGACGAATGGCCTCCACAACCGCAACATCCTGGTGCCGCTGACGGAGGCCATGGCCCGCGGCGTCGGCAGGGAACCGGGGGAGCAGGTCACGGTGCGGCGCAGGCTGCCCGACCCCTCTCCCGTGGTCATCAGGACGTGGCAGGACGAATCCCGCATCCTCGGCGCTCTGCAGGGGGCCTTCCCGCACGCACCCCGGTGTCTGGGGAAGTACCGGGACATCGCCGTGCATAGTTATGTGGACGGTGTGCCGCTCTCCGCTGTCTGCCGGAACGGCAAGCCGGTCGACTCGCAGACCATCGACGCACTGGCGGAACTCCTCGCACACATGGTCCGCGTCCGCCGCGAGGCGCTGCCGGTGCTGCCGTCCGACTGGCCCCACAACAGGGACAGCCGCGCCTTCCTGCGCATGCTGGCGCTGCGCACCGAACGGCAGGTACGGCTGCCGAACTGGGCAGTGTTCGGGGGCCTGTTCGCGGCCCTGGGTGTTCCCGACGATGCGATGACCGCGTTCGCCGACCGTGTCCCGCCCATGGCCCGCCGCCCGTTCAGCCTGCTCCACACCGACCTGCATCGTGACAACGTGATCGTCCCCAGCCAGGGCGACCCACCCCTGATCCTCGTCGACTGGGAACTGGCCACCTACGGCGACCCGTTGCACGACCTCGCGACCCACCTGGTCCGCATGGATTACCCGGACCCCCAGTGGGACCAGGTCAAGGACGCCTGGTACAGGGCGATGCGTGCGGTCAGACCGGCCGCCACCAACGGCATGGAGAGCGACCTGCGCCATTACGTCGCCTTCGAACGGGCCCAGTCGGTCTACCCGGACGTGATCAGGGCAGCGAGGTCCCTGGGCGACGAGAGTGACCCCAAGGGCCTCGACGTCGCGGTGGCAGCCGTGCATCGGGCACTGCTGGCTGCCTCCTCGCCCCTGAGGCTCGGCAGGGTGCCTGGTCCGGACGAGATCGGAAGCGTGCTCCTGCGCCGGCACGCCCGCCGCCCCGGCCGCCGTCCGAGCCCCGGACGCGCCCCGACCGTGCACTACGTACGGCCCGGTGAGCTGAGTGAGCAGACCGTGGTCGAAGCCCTGCTGGCGGAGGGCGCGGCCGGTGCCCACCAGGTTTTCAAAGGCACGGGGCACCTGAACACAGTCGTGCAGGTGACCGGCGTTCCGGAGCCACTCGTCGTGCGCCGCAGGCTCCCCACGGCCGACAGCCGCCGAGAACCGTGCTTCTTCGACGAGCACGAGGTACTGCAGTCGATCGAGACCCTCAACGGCGCGGTGCGCGCACCGCGCGTCCTGGCCCGGGGAATCAGTGAACTCTCCGAGCCGTTCGAGGTGCACTCCTACGCAGCCCCGTACCCCTGTGGCGGGCAGGCCCCGGCGCCGCCCAGTCATCCCGTGAACGGGCTGCGTCCGAGCGAGGCCGACCATCTCGTCGACCAGCTGTGCGCCCTGACCGAAATCGACGCCGCCGCACTGGACGCCACCGTCGCCGACGGCACCTTCTACGTCTGGCTGAGCGACCGACTGGTGGAACTCGTCGCCTCCCTCCCCAAGGAGTCCAGGCAGCTCGCCCGCGTGCTGGGGCTGCCCGACGCGGGACGCCTGAAATCCATCCTCGCCCGACGGACGGTCAGCCCCCGCCGCACGGTGCTGCTGCACGGTGACCTCAATCCCTGGAACCTGGTACGCGACGAAGCCAACCGCGGGCTGGTCGTCATCGACTGGGAGATGGCCATGGTCGGCGACCCCCTCTACGACCTGGTCCGTCATCTGCACCTGACGCCGCACGGCGGTGAGGTCAAGCAGCGCATGTTCCGACGCTGGGCCGCCAAGCTGGCGCCGCGGTACACCGACCAGTGGGAGCAGGACGTGCACACCTACCGCTGGATCGAGATCGTCCGCTCCGCCTACGTCGACCTCGACCGCCTGGTGACGGGCGAGGGCGCCGACAGGCCGAACGTGCGGAGGGCGGTGGACTCGTACGCGATGACGTTGTCCGCCGCGCAGGCGTCGTTGGGCCTGCGCGGCGCCGGCATGGTCAACACCCATCTCGCCCTGGCGCTGCCGCGGGGCGACGACTCCGCCCGCCGGCCCCACGCGATGCGGCTGGTCCGCTGACCCTCCTGGTGGCCAAGCAGGAGGCTGTGCCCCCGTTGGAGGCTTTCGACAGGCCTTCCAGCAGGTTTGCTGTGAAAGTCTCAACGGGCGTTGCAGGTATACGCTTGAGGCTCATGAGCAGGGAAGTTCCGGACTCCGTCCCCACGCCATGCCCCATGCCGTCCCCGTCGAGCCGACGCACAGCGCCCCCGCCACCACGACGCCGTGGCCTCGATGCCGCTTCCGAGGCCAGCCGACGCTCCCTCCTGTGTGTGGCCGCCCCGCACCACAGCCCCGGCTCGCAGGCGCGGCCGGCCCGGAAAGGAAACGGTGGTCATGCCGGCAGCGATTGAAGTGGCGGGCCTGTGCAAGAGCTTCGGCCCCGTGACGGCACTGGACCACCTCGACCTGAGCGTGCCGCAAGGCACCGTGCACGGCCTGCTCGGACCCAACGGTGCGGGCAAGACGACCGCCGTGCGCGTCCTGAGCACCCTCCTGAGCCCGGACGAGGGCAGCGTGGAGGTGTTCGGCGTCGACGTCCGCACCGACCCCTGGCGCGTCCGCGCCGACATCGGCCTGACCGGACAGTACGCCGCGGTCGACGAGTTGCTGACGGGGCGTGAGAACCTGTACATGATCGGCCGGTTGTTCCGCCTGTCCACCGGTGACTGCAAGGCACGCACGGCCGAACTGCTGGACCGCTTCGACCTCGGCGAGGCGGCCGACAGGCGGGCCAGGACGTACTCGGGCGGCATGCGCCGCAGGCTCGACCTCGCCGCGAGCCTCATCGCACGGCCCCGCCTCATCTTCCTCGACGAGCCGACCACCGGTCTGGACCCGCGCAGCCGCATCGACGTGTGGCGCATCGTCGGCGAACTCGTCGCCGACGGCACGACCGTGCTGCTCACCACGCAATACCTGGAGGAGGCGGACCATCTCGCCGACTCGCTGTCGGTGATCGACCGGGGCACCGTCATCGCAGGCGGTACCCCCGACCAGTTGAAGGCGCAGGTGGGCCAGGACTGGGCGGACGTGGCGCTCATGGACGGCGCCGCCGTCGAGAAGACCATGGAGATACTGCGCCGTCGGCTGGGCACCGAGCCGGTCGCCGACCCGCAGACGCTGCGGGTGCACGCGCCGCTGTCGGACGGCGGCACACTGGCCGATCTGCTGCTGCTCCTGCGGGACTCCGGGGTCGCCATCCGTGACGTGTCCGTGCGCCGACCCACCCTCGACGACGTCTTCCTCGCCGTCACCGGCCACCGGGCCGCCCCCACCACCCCGAAGCAGCACGCGGACAAGGACGGTGAACGATGACGGTGTCCACGGCCCTGAACCGCCGGCACGACTCGGTGGGCACCCGGCCGCTGAGCGGCGTCTCCTGGTGGCTCTCCGACGCCTGGCAGATGGCCCTGCGCAACCTCAGGCACATTCTGCGCAGCCCCGAACTGGTCATGATGTCGCTGCTGCAGCCGGTGATGTTCATCCTGCTGTTCACCTACGTCTTCGGCGGCGCGATCGACGTCCAGGGCGGGAACTACCCGCAGTTCCTGCTGCCCGGCATCTTCGTGCAGATGGTCCTCTTCGGATCCGCCGCGGGCACCACCATGGGCGTGGCGGCCGACATGCACCAGGGGCTGATGGACCGCTTCCGGTCGATGCCGATGAGCCGCTCCGCCGTCCTCGTCGGCCGCACCGTGTCGGAGATCTTCCGCAACATCGTCTCCGTCGTCGTCATGGTCGCCGTCGGCCTGCTCACCGGCTTCCGCTTCCTGAACGGGCTGCTGCCCGCGATCGGCGGCATGCTGCTGTTGCTGTTCTTCGGCTACGCGCTGTCCTGGCTGGGCGCCTACATCGGCCTGGCGGTACGCAATGCCGAGGCGGCCCAGGCCGCCGGCAGCGTCTGGATCTTCCCCTTCACCCTGATCTCCTCCGCCTTCGTCCCCACCGAGACGATGCCGGGCTGGCTGCAGGTCTACGCGGAGCACAGCCCCATGACCACCGTCGTCAACGCCCTGCGTGCCCTCTTCAGCGGTGGGGCGGCCGCAAGCGACGTCCTGCAGACACTCGCGTGGTCGCTCGTTCTGATCGCCGTCTTCGCACCGCTTGCGGTCCGCACCTACGCTTCCCGCTCCCGCTGACCGGCCCGCAGCCCGGGAGGCCGCCGGCAGTGCGTCACTGCCGCGGTGTCCGCGTACGGGCGCAGCGCACCGATGACTTCCCTCGGCCCCGGCAGTCCACCAGGGAGAGGGAAGTAGCCACCGGAAGGACTGCTCATGCCCGAAGCCGACACCCCGCCCAGCACCGGCGCCGTACCTGTGGAGACCGAACGCCGGACGGCCGGGGGAAAGGTCCTGTGGCACTTCACCATGTCGCTGGACGGATTCGTGGCGGGGCCGGGCCACACGATGGACTGGATGACCGGGTTCACGCACCGTCCCGGCCTCGTCGAGGAGTACGCCACGACCACCGGCGCGGTGCTGGGAGGCCGGGACGGCTGGGATGTCTTCCCGGATGCGAGCATGATCTACGGCGGTGCCTGGCAGGGTCCGGTGTTCGTGCTGACCCACCATCCCGAGGACGCGCAGCCCGCCGCAGGGGTGACGTTCCTGAACTGCGACGTCGCCGAAGCGGTCCGGATCGCTCTGAAGGCCGCGGGCGGCAGGAACCTCGAGGTCTTTTCGCCGACCATCGGCCGTCAGCTGCTGGAGCTCGGGCTGATCGACGAGATCGACCTGCACATCGCGCCGGTGCTGCTCGGCGACGGGATCCGGCTGTTCGACCATCCCGGTGGCGCACCCGTCCGCCTCGAACTCCTCAACGGCCGGGACCGCACGGCCGCGGTGAACGTGCGCTACCGGCCACTGCCCCCTTCCTGAGGCGCCCCCGGGGCAGGCGCGGGCGCTGAACCGGCTGCGGCGCGTGGTCCGGCCCGCAGGGCACCGGTTAGGGTCCGGCCGGCTGCGGGGCCGCCGACCAGGAGGCCAGGAGCCTGAGCCGCTCCTCGGTCTGTGACCGCGGCTCGGGCGTGTAGACGACCAGCATCTGATCCGGTTCACCGGACACGGTCAACGTCTCGTACGGCATCGTCAGTTCACCGACCACGGGGTGCCGCATGCGCTTCGCGCCGTACGTCTTCTCCCTGACCTGGTGGTCTGCCCACAGGCGTCGGAAGTCCTCGCTTCCGAGGGACAACTCGCCTACCAGTGACGCCAGTTGCCGGTCACGCGGATGACGGCCCGCGTCCAGCCGCAGAAACGCGACCGTCTCCGCGGCCACCGCCGGCCACTCCGGGTATATCTCGCGTGCCTGCGGGTCGAGGAAGACCTGGCGCGGCATGTTGCGTTCCCTGGCCGGCATCCGCGAGAACCCCACCACGGCGTCCGCCAGCGCATTCCAGGCCAAGACGTCCATGCGGCGGCCGAGCACGAACGCGGGGACCCGGTCCATGCCGTCCAGGAGAAGGCGCAGCCCGGGGCGGATCCTCTGCCGCGCCGTCCCGGAGGTGCCCCGGCGTCGGTCGGTCCCGGGCCTGGCCACCGTACGCAGGTACTCCTGCTCCGTGTCGTCCAGGCGCAGGACTCGCCCGACGGCGTCGAGCACCGCGTCGGAGACGGAGGGGCCGCGACCCTGCTCCAGACGGATGTAGTAGTCGACGCTGACGCCCGCGAGCTGTGCGACCTCCTCGCGGCGCAGCCCCGGCACGCGCCGCCTGCCGTGTCCGGGCAGCCCGACCTCCTCCGGCCGGATACGGGCACGCCGGGAGCGCAGGAAATCGCCGAGGTCGGAGTCCTTGGGTATGTCCATGCGCTCGATCCTAGGCGCCGGTCCCGATCGGATCCTGGTACTGCCGAACCCAGGAAAAGGCCTCCCCTGGGTAGCAACCCGGCCCGGGCACAGAGTGGTTGTCGTAGCCGAGACACGACAGCGCCGGCCGCGGCGCCCCACCCCCAGGAGACCTTCATGTCGTACGACACCCTCACCGGCCGCACCGCACTGGTCACCGGAGCCGCCAGCGGTATGGGCGAGGCCACCGCTCGGCGCCTGGCCGCGCACGGCGTGCGCGTCGCGCTGCTCGCCCGCCGGGTGCCACGGCTGACGGAGCTCGCCGCCCGGATCGAGGCGGGCGGCGGGCAGGCCCTCGCGGTCGCCGCGGACGTCACCGACCAGTCATCCGTGGACGCCGCGGCCGGGCAGGTGCACGAGGCCTACGGGCCGGTGGACCTGGTGGTCAACGCGGCGGGCGTCATGCTCCCCAACCCCCTCACCGACGGCCGCGCCGACGAGTGGCAGCGCATGCTCGGCACGAACGTGACGGGCGCCCTGCGCATCGTCCGAGCCTTCACCCCGGACCTGATCGCCGCAGCCCGCGGCGGCCGGACGGCCGACCTGGTCAACATCTCCTCCATCGGCGCGCACATCACCTTCCCCAACTACGCGGTGTACGGCGCCACCAAGGCCGCGCTCACGTACCTGTCGCAGTCCCTGCGCACCGAACTCGGCCCGCTCGACGTACGCGTCACCAACATCGAACCCGGCCTGACCAAAACCGAGTTGGGCGGCCACATCGACAACACGGAACTCTCCGGGCAGTTGGAGGGCATGTTCGAAGCGCTGACCGGTCTGTCGGCGGAGGATGTCGCGGACTTGATCGCCTACACCACGAGCCGGGCCCGCCACGTGAACCTGCGTCAAGCGATTCTGCTCCCGACCCGGCAGGCGTAGTCACCCAGCCGGCTCCTTCGCGGGGCGGTGCCCCGGACGCGGCACCACGACGCGCACCTGATGCCCTTGTGCGCCGCTCGCCGCCGCGCCGCCCCCAATTCCCACGGTGCCTGCCTCAAGCGAGCGTCGCAGGCAGGGGCAGCGTGCGCAGGGGGTGGACCCCGGCGGGCCGGGACGGCTGGGGCGGGGGACACGCCGCCGGATGACCTATCCCACCGATTCCCAGGCCGTCAGGTCATAACGTGCACTATATGAGGAAATGCCGCATCGCATATCTGGCGTGTACGGCGGTGCTGCTCGGGACGGGCCTCGGCGCCGCCCCGACGGCCGCTGCTCACACGGTCCATCTCGTCAAGCCAGGGGAGTCGATCCAGAAGGCGGTGGACGCCGCCCGCCCGGGCGACACCGTTCTGCTGGCCCACGGCACCCATCACGAGAGCGTGAACGTGACCACGCCCGGGCTCACCCTGCGCGGCATGGGTCGCGGCACGGTGCTGGAGCCCGAGGCGGGCACGAGCACCGGTACGGCTGCTGCGAAATCCAGGTCGGACGCCACGAAGGGCGCCGAGAGCTGTGCCGCGGCCGGTAACGGCATCTGTGTCGCCGGCACGAAGGACCACCCCGTCGACGACGTCACCATCGCCTCCCTGACGGTGACCGGCTTCAGCAAGACCGGCGTCCACGCCACCTGGGCGGACGGGCTGACCGTACGGCGGGTCACCGCAGCGAAGAACGGGGTCTGGGGCATCGCCACGGAGCACTCGCTCCGCGGCGCGTTCCGGGACGACACCCTGCGGGACAACGGCGACGCGGGCCTGTTTCTCGCCAACACGGTGAAGGAGGAGCAGGGCGCCGTGGACACCGGAGGAACGGTGGTCGAACACAACCGGCTGGAGGGCAACCGGATCGGCGTCACCATCCGACGGCTGCGCAATCTGACCGTCGCGGACAACCACCTCACGGGCAACTGCGCGGGTGTGTTCGTCGTCGGCGACGAGAACAAGCCCAAGGCCGGGCTGGTGACCGTGCGCGAGAACCGCATCGTGCGCAACAACAAGTCCTGCCCGAAGACGGCCCGGCTGGACGCTCTCCAGGGCTCCGGCATCGTCCTGACGGGCGCCGAGGACAACCTCGTCACCCGGAACGTGATCGAGGACAACGTCGGCACCTCCCCGCTGTCGGGCGGCATCGTCCTGTTCAAGAGCTTCGTGGGTGCGACCAGCGAGCGGAACCGGATCAGCGACAACCTGCTGCGGGGCAATTCTCCCGCGGACCTCGTGAACACGGACACCGGCGAGGGCAACACGTTCGAAGGCAACTCCTGCCTGTCCTCGAAGCCCGCCAGCCTGTGCTGACCGCCCGGCGTCGCACTCCGCGGCCTCGGCGAGCCGGTGAACCCCACGTGATCCTCGTACTTCATCCACCAAGGAAGGTAAGCGGCCCATGACCACCGCTCAGTCTGCCCCTGCGCCGTCCATGCGGCTGCGGGAACTCGCGTTCGGGGCGGCATGTGCCGCCGCGCTGCGCGCCGCCGCCCGGCTGGGTGTCGCCGACGCCCTCGGCGAGAACCCGATGGCCGTGGAGGACATCGCGGCCGCGGTGAAGACCGAACCCGGCCCGCTGCGCAGGCTCCTGCGGGCGCTGTCCTGCTACGGCGTCTTCGCCGAAAACCCGGACGGCACGATCGCCCACACCGACGTCTCCCGGTTGCTGCGCGAGGACGACCCCAACAGCCTGCGTGCCATCTCGCTGTGGTGCACCGAGCCGTGGACCTGGGATGCCTGGCCGAAGCTCGACGAGGCGGTGCGCACCGGCCGCAACGTGGTCGAGGACCTGTACGGCAAGGAGTTCTTCCCCTACCTCAACGAAGACGCCCCGGAGTCGGCAGACGTCTTCAACCGCGCCATGACCACCTCCAGCGTGCAGTCGGCGCGGGACGTCGCGGAGTTCCTCGATCTGACGGGCAGCGCCTCGGTCGCCGACATCGGCGGCGGCCAGGGGCACGTGGTGGCGAGCCTGCTGGACAAGTACCCCGAGATGCACGGGTCGCTGCTCGACCTGCCCCGGGTGGTGGAGAACGCGGTGCCCAGGCTGCGGGCGGGCGGAGACCTCGCCCACCGGGCGAACGTGGTGCCCGGCGATGTCCGCACGGCCGTCCCGGTGAAGGCGGACGTGTACGTCATCAAGAACATCCTGGAGTGGGACGACGAAAGCACCGCCCGCACGCTGCGCAACGTCCGCGAGGCGGGGGGTCCCGGCACCCGGGTGGTGGTGATCGAGAACCTCGTCGACGACTCGCCGTCCATGCGGTTCAGCACGGCGATGGACCTGCTGCTGCTCCTCAACGTGGGAGGGGCGAAGCACACCACACGAAGCATGCGGGACCGGCTGACCGAAGCAGGCCTGGTCATCGACGACATCAGCGCGGTCAACCCGTATCTGCACGCGTTCGACTGCCACGTCCCGAGCTGATTCAGGCGAGATTTCTTCCCCGACCGGTCGCGGGGGGGGGGGGGGGGGGGGGGGGGGGGGGAGGGGGGGGGGGGGGGGGGGGGAAGGGAGGGGGGGGGGGGGGGGGGGTGGGGGAGGCGGGGGGGGGGGGGGGTGGCCGCGCGGTTGGCTGACGAGGACGGGGACG
>NZ_JBVHPY010000021.1:102411-187309 GCF_055567695.1 Streptomyces sp. NPDC026417 | reverse complement strand
ACCCCCCCCCCCCCCCGCCCCCCCCCCCCCCCCCCCCCCCCCCCCCCCCCCCCCCCCCCCCCCCCCCCCCCCCCCACCCCCCCCCTCCCCCCCCCCCCCCACCCGGTCGGGGTTTCCGGAGGGGGTCAGCCGGCCGGATCGCGCTCCCAGAGGTAGAAGCGCTGCGCCATGGCGTCCTTGGGGGAACGCCAGGTCTCCGGGTCGTAGGCGCTGACGTACGTGGCCAGCCGCTCGCTGACGTCCCGGAACTCGGGATGCCCGGTGACCTTGGCGATGGCGGGCCCGGGATCGCGTTCGGACTCGATCAGGTGCATGTACACGTCGCCGAACTGGAACAGGCTGCGCCGGACCACGCCGACGAGGTGCGGGAGTTCTCCGCGGTCGGACTCCTCGAACACCTTGGCGATGTCCGGTGCCGAACCCGGGGCCATCCGGGCGACGATCAAACCTTGGTGCATGGCGGAACTCCGTCCGGTTCAGCCGGTCAGACCGGGAGTGGCACCGCGCTCGGCGGCGGCCTTCTCGATGCGGTCCCGGATGAGGGCCAGCTGGATCTCGGAATTGCGGTTGATGTTGTCGGTCATCCACTGATCGTCGACCGGCGCGTCCGGCTTCATCGCGAAGTCCTGCGTCCACACCATCCGCGTGCCGGCCGGGACTTCCTCGTACTGCCAGCGGATGTCCATGTGGGCGAAGGGCCCCGTCTCGACCCGGCGGGCCTTGACGGTGAGCGTGTCGCGGTCGGGCTCGCGCTCGGAGACCCAGCTCCACACCGTGCCGTTCGCGTCCGGGTGCATGGTCAGCCGGAAGGTCGTCTTCCGGCCCTCCCGGGAGAGGACCTCGACGGAGGCGTACTCGCTGAACAACTGCGGCCAGTTCTCCAGGTCGTTGGTCATCTCCCAGACCAGGTCGACGGGAGCCGCGATCGTGATCTCGTTCTGCGTGTGTCCGGTCATTTCACGCTCCTGTCATCAGGGCACTGTTGACGAGACCGAGGAACTCCTGAGGCGTCTTGGAGCGTTCGGCGTCGGGCGGCATGGGCGTGCCGTAGCGGTTCTCCAGCTCTCCCACGACACCCAGCAGGCCGAGCGAGTCGACGCCCAGGCTCTCGAAGGCCACCTCGTCGCGGTGGAGTTCCTGCGGGGCGACGGTGACCCCGGCGCACTTCTTCATGAGTTCGGCGAGTTCTTCCGCGGTGATGCGTTCGGACATGGCGGGTTCCTTCCTCTGTTGCTGTGCGGCGCCTCGTTACGAGGCGTCGGTGGCGCCGTGCCGCAGCACCAGCGCCGAGTTCGACCCCATGAGCCCCCGGCTGAGGACCAGCGCCGTGCGTACCTCGGCGGTTCGGGCCCGGCCGGTCACGAGGTCGAGGTCGTGGCAGATGTCGAAGACGTTGGGCGTGGGCGGGATCAGGCCGTGCTCCATGGCGAGCACCGCCGCCGCGGCGTCCAGCAGCGGCGCCGCGCAGTAGCCCCGGCCGATTCCGGTCTTCGGCGCCGTGACGGGCACGCGCCTGCCGTGCGCGCCGAGGACGTCGGCGATCGCCCGGGCTTCGGCGCGGTCGGCCTCCGGCACCCCCAGGGCGTCGGCGAAGACCACGTCGATGTCCTCGGGAGCGCACCCTGCCTCTGCCAGGGCCTGCCGGGCGGCCTGGGCGAGCCCTTCTCCGGATTCCTCCCAGCGGGACGCTCCCGTGAAGGTCGCCCCGTGACCGGCCAGGTGGGCCCGCACCCGTGCACCACGCGCCCGTGCCGTGGTCTCCGCCTCCACGACGGCCATGGCTCCGCCCTCGGCGGGCACGAAACCGCAGGCCGCGGATGTGAACGGGCGGTAGGCGCGGGTGGGGTCCTCGAGGGTGCTGAGTTCTTCGTAACCGAGTTGGCAGACCATGGAGTACGGGGCGATCGGTGCCTCCGCGGCTCCGGCCACGATCACATCCGTACCGCGCTGGACGCCTCGCGCCGCGTGGGCGAGGGCGTCCAGGCCGCCGGCCTCGTCCGCCGCGACGACCGAGCAGGGGCCCTTGAAGCCGCGGCGGATGGAGATCTGGCCGGTGCTGGCCGCGTAGAACCAGGCGATGGACTGGTAGGGGCCGACGAAGCGACTGCCCTTGCTCCACAGTTGCTGGAGTTCTCGTTGTCCGAACTCGCCGCCGCCGGAGCCGGCCGCGGTGACCACGCCCACGGAGAACGGCACGTTGTCGGTCTCGGCCCGGTGGAGCTGGGCGTCGTCCAGTGCCTGGTCCGCCGCGGCGAGCGCGAGGTGGGTGAACCGGTCGGTCTGGACCAGGAAGCGCTCCTCGATCGCGGTCGCGGGGTCGAAGTCGCGCACCTGGCCCGCCACCCGCAGCGGCAGGTGTTCGCAGCCCTCGCGGGTGACCCGGTCCAGGACGCTGATGCCCTCGCTGGTGGACTTCCAGAAGGTCTCGGTGCTGGCTCCGTTGGGCGCGACCACACCGATTCCCGTGATGACCGCGCGCGGTGGCCGGGCTTCGTTCATCGTCTCGTCTCCCTCGGCCGGTTCATGACCACCGCGGACTGGAAACCGCCGAACCCGCTGCCCACCGAGAGCACGCTGGTGAGCTTGCGCTCGCGGGCGACGCGCGGGACGTAGTCCAGGTCGCACTCGGGGTCGGGTGTCTCGTAGTTCGCGGTCGGCGGTACGACCTGATGGGTGAGGGCCAGCACGCAGGCGACGAGTTCGATCGCCCCGATCGCCCCCAGTGAGTGGCCCACCATCGACTTGATGGAGCTCATGGGGGTTTCGTAGGCGTGCTCGCCCAGCACCCGCTTCACCGCCGCGGTCTCGTGGCGGTCGTTCTGCTTGGTGCCCGACCCGTGCGCGTTCACGTAGTCGATCCCGCCGGGGTCGATCCGGGCGTGATCCAGGGCGTCCTCGATGGCGCGTGCCATCTCCGTGCCCTCACTGGTCAGCCCGGTCATGTGGTACGCGTTGCCGAACGTGGCGTACCCGCTGAGCTCGCAGTACACGTGCGCACCGCGCGCTCGGGCGTGTTCGAGCTCCTCCACCACGAGTACGGCGCCGCCCTCGCCCATCACGAACCCGTTGCGATCGGCGTCGAAGGGGCGCGAGGCGTGGGCCGGGTCGTCGTTGTTGGGGGACGTGGCCTTGATCGCGTCGAAGCACGCCATGGTGATCGGTGAGATCGGCGAGTCCGAGGCGCCCGTGATGCAGACGTCGGCCCGGCCCTCCTGCACCGTGTGGAAGGCGTACCCGACCGCGTCGAGTCCGGAGGTGCAACCGGTGGAGACGGTCTGCACCGGACCCTGCGCCCCGAACCGCTCCGCCACCGTCGAGGCGAGGGTGCTGGGCGAGAAGGCGCGGTGCAGGTCCGGGGCGGCCTTGTGGTGGTCCACGTCCCAGCGCTGCCCACCGTGGCTGACCAGGACGTAGTCGTTCTCCAGCCGGGTGGTGCCACCGACGGCGGTGCCCAGCGAGACGCCGACGCGCCAGGGGTTCTCGGCGCCGAGGTCGAGACCGGAGTCCCGTAGCGCTTCCTCCCCTGCGGCGAGCGCGAACTGGATGTAGCGGTCGCACCGTTCGACGTCCGACGCGTCCAGGCCATGGGCGCGGGGGTCGAAGTCGCACTCGGCGGCGATGCGTGAGCGCAGACCGGCCGGGTCGAAGAAGGTGATGCCCCGTGTTGCCGTACGCCCGGCCGCCAGCAGGTCCCAGAACGCGGGTACGCCTATGCCGCCGGGGGCGACAATGCCTATGCCGGTGACCGCCACGCGCCTCGTCATGACCCGACCCGGCCTCGCTCGGCCGCGCCGGTCGCGGTCACCACGGGCTCGGCGTCGGTCTCTTCGGTGTCGACGTGGCCCAGCGGCGGGCTCGGGGCCAGCGGGCCGAGGTGGAAGACCATCCGGGCCTCCACGTTGCCGACATTGCGGAAGCGGTGGCGGACGTTGAGAGGGATCAGCAGGCCCTGCTCGGGCAGGAGCGGGTGCGGCTCACCGTCCAGGTCGACCTCGAGCTGCCCGCACACGACGTACACGAACTCCTCGGAGTACGGGTGGTAGTGCTCTCCGATGCGGTCGCCGGGCGGGATGAGGGCCACGCCCATGAAGCCGCTGGTGGCGCCCACGGTGGCAGGCGTGAGCATGGCGCGCAGGTCGCCGCCGCGCCGGCGGTTGGGTTCGACCTCACTGAGATCCACGATCTTGGGACGAGCTGTGATCACGACGTTCCCTTCGATGATGTACTGCACCGATGTGGCGGCGGCGGCCCCCGCCCTGATCCACGCGATGACGAATCAGGCGTCGGGCGACCGGCGGTCGGTGATGAGATCCATGCGGGCCACCTCGACGAGGCGCGCGAGGTCGCCGTCCGCGGCGGCGGTGGCGTCCGCACCGGCGTCGTCCAGGAGCGTCGTCAGCTCGACGATCTGCCCGGGGTCGGCGAGGCCAAGGGTGTGGACGGGGTCGACCGCCGCGATCCCGCCGCGTACGTCGATCAGCCGTACCACCACGTCGTCGCGCTGGAAGATCGTGCTGCGGACGATCGGGCTGCCGGGGTCGTCGGCCGCGGCTTCGTCCTGGCGGGCGAGGAGTTCGGCCAGCTTCAGGCCGTGGTCCGGGCGGGCCGGGTAGTACAGGGCGTTCCGCTCGGCTGCCTGCGGTTGAGGCGACTGCGTCGTCACGTGGTGGACGGCGGGCAGCGCGGCCCTGGTGAAGAAGAGCCGGGCGGACTCGGGGTCGTTGAGGTCCCGGTCCTGCTCCAGGTGGGGGTTGATGGCCTCCTCGACCGCCCGCACCTCGGGCTGCCGCGCGACGTGGCGGAGTGCGGTCAGCAGGTCGCCGCGTACCTCGATGGCCCGGACCACGCGGTTGCCGTGCATGAACAGCGAGGTGCGGCAGAGCCGTGTGGTGTCGTCGACCTGCGGGTCGGGCGAGTCGTAGTCGGCGAGAATCTTGGCGACGATCTCCTCGCTGCCCGGCTTGACGGTGAAGGTCAGCGCGTGCCGGATGACGCCGTCGCCGATCCGGGGCGACGTCTGGAGCCGGCGCTCGGACGGGTCGGCGCCCGTCGCCGGGCCGCCGGTCTCCCGTACGACGTGGAAGCGCAGCGACCTGGTGTCGCGGACGCAGCTGTGCAGCGGCTCCACCATCGCCACGTGCTCTTCGCTGTTCACCCAGGCGAGGAACGGCGGGGCACTCTCCCACTCGCTCGTGATGAGCCACTGGGAGGGGTTCTCGATCGACTGGCACAGCTGGTCGCTGACGTGCCCGGGGACGGACGCGACCTGGTTGCACAGCTGCTCGTAGGCCTCGAGGAACTGCTGCTGGGCCCCGTCGTAGACGTCGACCAGAAGGACGACTCGGAGGCGGGAACCGTCGAACACGGTCTGGGAGACATGCGGTGAGGCCTGTCGCGCCCGCGAACCTGCCACACGTTCGGACGTGGTGGTCATGCTGCGTACATCTCCTTCGCGGAAGGGGAAAGTGAACGTGCGCCGCGACGAAGCGACGTCAGCGTTTTTCGATCGTGTGCCCGTCCCCGCGACCGCGCGACTCGGGTGAAGTACGTGGGTGACAAGGACGTTCCTTCTCGGAGGGGGCGGGCTCGTCACCGCGGGGTGCGGTGAGGCCGCGCCGACCCGTGCGGCGAAGGAGTGGACTGACGCCTCGTCCGTCCCCTCCCACCGCCACGGCGTCGTCCAGCACCCGTCATACGAAAAGCCGGCGGGGCCGCCACACGGGTGCAGGTGTGGCGGCCCCGGCTTCGCGGTCGCGTCCGGTCCGGGCCGGAGCGGTCCCGTCGTCCGCGCGCAAAAGGGTCAGGCGATGCCCAGTACGGTCGTCAGGACGCGGCGCAGTGATGCTTCCGCCGCCGCGTCCGGGCCCGGGGACCGCCATGCGACGAACCCGTCGGGACGGACGAGTACGGCACCTCCACGGGCCGTTCCGTGGCGCTCGGCCCAGTCGGCGTCGTCCTCCGGTGTCAGGTCGGCCTCGGCTCCGGTACCGACTCGGTACGACGTGAGCGGGATGTCCAGCTCCTTGGCGAGGCGTGCTGCGGCGTCGTGCCAGCCGTTCGCTTCGTCGGCGTCGCTGAGCAGGACCAGGGACCGCTCGTAGAGGTCGAGCGTGGAGACCCGCTCGTTCCCGCGGCGGACCCACTGGTGCGGTGCCCTGCTGCCGGGGCCGCCGGTCAGGTCGAGGACCTCCGGTACCACCGGGACCGCGGGGTCGGCGCCGACGACGGCGCCCTGCGGGTAGCGGTAGCCGAGGGCGACGTTGAGGATGCCCCGCTTGGGGCCGCCTCCGCCGGCGGCGGGCGGCGCGGCGTATCCGGGGTGGCTGTGCTCGGCCGACCGGACCGCGGCCCGTGCGCTGGTGGCTTCGGCCACGGGGCGGCGCTCGGCGTCGTAGGTGTCCAGCAGTCGTTCTCCGGCCCATCCCTCCAGCACAGCGGCCAGCTTCCAGGCGAGGTTGTGCGCGTCCTGGATACCGGTGTTGGAGCCGAACGCCCCCGTGGGGGACATCTCGTGGGCCGAGTCTCCGGCCAGGAACACCCGCCCCGACTGATAGCTGCGGGCGACCCGCTGAGCCGCGTGCCAGGGCGCCTTGCCGGTGATCTCCACGTCGAGATCGGCCACCCCGATCGCCCGGCGGATGTGCTCCACGCACCGCTCCTCGGTGAACTCCTCCAGGGTTTCCCCGTGTTCGGGGTGCCAGGGCGCGTGGAAGACCCAGTTCTCCTGGTTGTCCACCGGCAGCAGGGTGCCGTCGGCCTCGGGATTGGTCAGGTAGCAGACGATGAAGCGGCGATCGCCCACGACGTCGGCGAGACGGCGGGAACGGAAGGTGAGGCTGACGTTGTGGAAGAGGTCGCCGGGCCCGCTCTGGCCGATACCGAGCTGCTCGCGGACGGGACTGCGAGGGCCGTCGGCCGCGACGAGGTATGCCGCGTGGATGGTGGTGTGCTCGCCCGTCTCACGGCTCTTGACCACTGCGGTGACCCCGTCGGGGCCGCTGTCGAACGACATCAACTCGGTGGAGAACCGCAGGTCGCCGCCGTGCCGGCCGGCGTGGTCGAGGAGGACCGGCTCCAGGTCGTTCTGGCTGCACAGGCACCAGCCGCTGGGGCTGAAGCGGGCCAGTCCGCCGCCCGGGTCGATGTCCTTCAGCAGCCACTCGCCCGCGTCGCCGACCAGGGTGGGCGTTTGGAGGATGCCGTGGTTGTCGGCCAGGGTGGCCGCGGCCTCCTGGATCGCCTTCTCGACACCCGCCACCCGGAACAGTTCCATCGTCCGGACGTTGTTGCCGCGGCCACGCGGGTGGATGGAGGTGCCCGCATGGCGCTCCACCAGCACATGCGGTACTCCCAGCCGCCCCAGGAACACCGAGGTCGCCAGTCCGACCAGGGAGCCACCCACGACGAGGACCGGGGTGCTGATAGTGCGGGGGTCGGTGTTCTCGCCTTGTTCGTCCATCACTCTCGCCTCCAACGTGTCGCTGCCGCCGAACCGGCCGGATACGGCGGAGGTCCTCATCCATGCCCGGTACGGATGACGGCGGCTCAGGCTTCACCCGCCTGCTTCGCGACGTGCCGCGGCGAGATCGGGTGACCGAGTCAGCCGTAGGCGGCGAGGAAGGCGCGGATGCCTTCAGCCGCACAGCGGTCGAGGTCGGCTTCGCTGTACTCGGCGGTGCCGTGGAACATGGCCCGGTTCACCGGGATCCACAACAGGAGTCCGGCGAAGTGGTGCGCGGCCAGCATCGGGTCGTCGGTCTTGAGCAGTCCCTGGTCGGTGAGACGCCGGAAGGTGTCCGCGAGGGTGGCCAGGATGCGCTCGAAGCCCTGCTCGTACCAGGCGGCGCCGAGCTCGGGGAAGGCGTCGGCGTTGGCGATGACCAGGCGGCGCAGCCGGATCACCTGGGGCTGGGTGAGGGCCGTCAGGAACCGGCGGGCGAGACGGGTGAGGTTCTCCTCCAGCCGTTCGGCTTCGGCGGGGATGTCGGCCACGAGGTCGACCATGGCGTCGATGCGGTCGGTGGTCGCCAGGACGATCTCGGCGAACAGCTTCTCCTTGTCGGCGAAGTGCTTGTAGACGGTTTGCTTGGAGACCGCGGCGAGCCTCGCGACGTCGTCCATGCTCGTGCCCGAGTACCCCTTCTCCAGGAACACGGTGGTGGCGGCATCCAAGATCGCTTGATGCTTGCGCGCCGACCTGCTGTCCATCGCCGGCTCTCCTCTCGTTCGTTACGCAGTGTCCTCGGAGACAGTACTGGACTGACCAGTACTCGTGCGAGTACTGTACCGTCCAGTTCCGTTGGCGATCGTAGAACAGGACACGGTGATGACCGAACCGGTAAAGGGACCCGCCAGCTACTTTCCTTCGATCGAGAAGAAGTACGGCCGCCCGATGGGGGACTGGAAGGACCTCATCCGCACCTCGCCTCTGACCAAGCACATGGAGCTCGTCACCTGGCTGAAGACGGAACACGGGCTCGGGCACGGGCACGCCAACGCGCTCGTCGCCCACACGCTCGCGGAGGACAGCGGCAAGTAGGCCCGGGGCCCTGGGGGGGGGGGCACGTCGCGGAGTCCACCCGGCGCGGCGGCTCCGACAGGCTGCGGCCCGTCCGGGCTGTGCCACGGACGGGCCTGCACCAACTCCTCGGCACCGCTCACAGATCGATCCCAGGGGGCCGGCACCTGCCGCTCGATCATGACGCGAAGCCGTGACGCAACGCCGGGCCTAGCGGACATCCGTTACAGCGAGGTCCAGGACCGAAGGCGGCCAGACCATTCGCGGGGTCCAGGCGACTAGTTCAGGCCAGCCTAGCCCGTTGTCCACCCGAAAATCCCCGGTATCCGAGCAATGGCACGGGTCGGTCAATTCGTTGCACCAAAGCGTCATGCCGTGCCGGATATGGCTGTATGGCTCCGCATCTTGACCGGAGGCGAGGAGGAGCAGGCGGAGCGCCGCCACCTTCGTGCGTCGCCGTGGTGGGCGATGCAGCACGGGTACGCGGTGATCCTCACCGAGCGGTCGCACGGAGGCCCGGCTCGCCTGAGGCCAGACCGGCGCCCCGCTCCTGGCGTGGGCGGTAGGCAAGTTCGGATGCCCCGGACGATCGAAGTGGCACCAGTGAACAGGCAGGCGTGTGTGGTTGGTGCCGGGGTAGAGGGCTACGGAAATGCCGCCCCGAGCGGCGACCACAATGAAAGAGCCCTCATGATCAGTCCGCTTAGGAAGCAGGCGGCAGATGAGCAGGGTACGGACGGGAATGCCGGTCTGCGCTACTGCGTGGCCTGGACCCACGGTGCTGCCCGCGCCGCGGACGCGCGCCTGGCCCTGCGCGCCTTCCTCACCCACGCTCCCCGCCTCGGCCGTACCTCCGTGCCGTCCTCACTGGCCGCAGACGCCGAGCTCGCAGTCAGCGAGTTGGTCACCAACGCCGTCCGGCACGCTCCCGGCCCCTGCGGTATGACGCTGCAGCTGTCGGACGAAGTACTGACGATCACGGTCTGGGACACCTCCCCCGACGGACCCGCCAGACAGGAGAAGGACCCTCACCGCATAGGCGGCCACGGCCTGCACCTGGTCCATGCGATCAGCGACCACGTCACCGTCGTACTCCAGGCGGCGGGAAAGCGCATCACCGCCCATCTGCGCCTTTCCCCCGGCGAGCACGGCAACGCCGACGGCAGGACCTTTCTGCACCAGGGGGACGCGGCGGAGGCCGGGATCGCCGTCGACGCCGGGGCGGCTCCTCGCGGGAGCGGCACTCCGTCGGGTGACTGCTTGCGGAACCGGCTGCAGGCGGCCGGCGATGCCCGCCCGCCCGCGCCGGTCCGCCCCGGTCCACCGCATGAGCAGCAGCCCCGGGAGCCCTCGGCAGGTCCTTCCCCGGGCCGAAGACGGCCATCCTGGGAAGCTCCGGGCGATGCCCGCGGCCGGCACCGGCTCCCCGCCGGATGCCGGACTGCCGCCACGCGGGATCGCACTCCGGGGGAGCTGCGGGCGGGCACGCCGCGGGGCAACCGATCTTCACCCACCACGCGCGCCTGTTCCTCTGTATCGCCCGCAGCCCTCTCGCCCGTATCCGGGACATCGCTGCCCAGCGGCGCAAGCGCGGGCCGGACTGCGAGGCCGGGCCCCCTGCGGCTGATCCCGCTCGGGCCGCCGAAACGCCGACGTCAGCACCGTACGGGGACCGCCTGAGGGACGGTTGGGCCGACCCGTCGGTCGCCGGAGGTTCGTGCCGCGTGACCTGGCACGGACCCCTGGCACCTCCCGCCCCGGGCCTCTCCCCGGCGGGCAGCTGCGTCGCTCTCCCGGCGTCTTCGCGCAGGGCCTGGTGGACGCCGTGGGGAGCGCTCGACCAGGTGAAGAAGACGGGGTGATTGACGTCGGGTGCACGGGGTAGAGGGACACAGCGCTTGGGAGAGCAGGCGCTGCCGTCCGCGACGGCGGCTCCTGCACAGGCTCATCACGGCTGCCGCCTTCCGCGTCCCGAACGTTCCTGGAAGGCCGCCTTGTCCGCATTCATCTCCGTCTCTCTTCGCGAGACGGATCCGATTCCCTACACGTACCTGGTGCACCGAGCCACGCTGGTGGCGCACGACCAGCCGCCCCACGGGCTCGGCCTGACCCTGCACTACTCGGCCGAGCAGCCGTTCACGATAGTCATGACCCTGCACACGGCCGGGGAGAACGTGCAGTGGCACCTGTCGCGTGAGCAGCTCATGGCGGGGCTCCACCGGCACGACGGGTCGGGTGACGTTGCCGTGTGGCCCTCGGCGCGCCGGCAGGGCGAGGACGTGGTCTGCGTGCGACTGGGGCCGCCGAGGACGGCGGTGGTGGTGGAGATCTGCCGCCGGACTCTCCGCTCCTGGCTGGTGGAGACCACGCGGCTGATCCCTCAGGGTTCGGAGTCGGAGTACCTGTTCCTTGATCAGGTGATCCAGGGCCTCCTCGCTCAGGACAGCTGATACATGGCCGTCCGCTGCTCCCACGCGGGGTGCTAGGGGGACGGAACAACTGCCGGCCCCGGGCGCGCCGCACACCGACCCGACCGCCTCGACTGGGCCTACTCAGAACGGCTTTGAGTACGTGTGCTCATACACCCACCCCCACAGCGCCGACAGTATGGGCGCAGCGGGGCCACCAAGGGCGCCCGTCCGATCCTGCTGAGCCTGTTGGGGGACCTTCTCATGTCGCGACGTACTGTCCTGTCCTTGACCGCCGGTCTTGTCGTTCTCGCCGGTGCCGGAGCGTTCGCTGTCGCCTACGCCGGCGACCAGCCTCTCGCTGTCGCCCACAGCTCCGCCCGCTATGCCGCCGCCCCCGACGGCGACCGTGCCGGCTCGCTGACCTTCACCACGGACGTCACGGCGTCGTCCGGCGTCGACGAGGTGAAGGTCCTGGCCTGGCCGGCGAACTCGTCCTTCGCCCGGCACGGGCTGACCGCGAAGGACATGGCCGGTGCGGAATCCGCCACCTGCAAGCCGTCCGGCGAGGACACCGTGCGGTGCACGTACTCCGTCACCGTCACCCGTGCGGAGGCGGAGGCATCCCCGCACGGTCTGTGGCACGTCGCCGTCCTCGCCGCTGCCGAGGACGGCGAGACCACGCTGGACAGCAAGGCGGCCGACTTCACGGTCAGCTGATCCGGAAGCGCAGGTGACTCCGGCCTGCGCGCCGTTCGGGACCCGGAGCAGGGGCCGCCGGTCCGGACGTGACGCGCTTCAGCGGTCAGGACCGCCTCGCGGGCGCCCGGCGGCAGTCGACCACCCGAGCGGCAGCTCGTCGCGCTTGAACCGCCGCCGAGATGGCTGCGGTTGAGGACATCAGGGGAGACGGGTGATGCGCTGACCCGACGGGGCACAAGACCACCGATGTGTCATGTACTCGGCAGAAGAAAGGTCATCGGTGGCATGAACAGATCCGCCTCCCACAGTACGGTCCGTGCGAGCCTCGCGCTGGGCACCGCCCTGGCGTCGACACTGCTCTGCGCCTCCGCGGCTGCGGCCGCCCCCGGCAACGCGATCGAGGACGCCCATTCAACCCTCACGGCTCCTGCGGGCCGCGAACGCGCCTGCCCCGTCGTGTACTTCGACCTGGGGGAGACGCTGGTGCACACCGCCGACGACGGCAGCACCAGCTATCTGCGCGGCGCTGCCTCCTACTTACGGGCGCTGCGGGAACGCCACATCCGGGTCGGCCTGATCACCAACGTGCCGCCCGCCTGGGGCACGACGGACGCCGAGCGTGCCGCCCGGCTGAAGAAGGAGGTCGACGCGACGTGGCGGGGCCCGGTGCCCTTCGCCTGGGAGGACTTCGGCGACCGGATCCGCACTCCGCGCAGCGAAGCCGAACGCAAACCCGCTCCGGTCCTGTGGCAGCGCGCGAAGGCCGATTCGGGCGGCTGCCGCCTCGTCTACCAGGCGGAGACGGCCCAGGAGGTGGACGTGGCCTCCTCGCAGGGCTTCGTGGGCTACCAGGTCGGCCGGCCCCACCGGCCCGCGTTCCTTCCGGCCGGGCTGGTCGAACTCCTCGGCCGACGCTGACGCCGAGCGACCCCACCGACCGAAGAGCCCGCGGTCGTAGGCCCGTTCCGCAACGGAGCGTACGACCGCGGAGCGGGCCCCGGCCCCGCGGCCACGAAACCGCCGAGCCCCCTCTACGCCCCGCCCTTCGGACGGCCAGGCGGCTGGACCGTGCATTGGGGGCCGTCGCCACCCGCATCCGCCGCTGCCCCTGCGCGATCGGCCCCGGCAGGAACGGCCCGCAGACCCGGCACCTCTTGCTCCGCCTCCTGTCCCCGGGCGACCACCCCACTGCGCAGGAGCAGTTGGAAGACCCCGAGCAGCACCACCGTCGCCAGCGCGCTGTGCCACAGCAGGGCGTGGAGGTTCCCGGCCGACAAGTACGCCCCCGCGGCGATCGCGGCCAGCGCGCACACCGCGCGGTCCACGATGCTCTCCACCGACAGCAGCGTGGCCCGCGGGGCGTGTGCGGGCACGGCGTCGTTGACCAGCTTGCGCTGGACGGGGAACGCGAAGCCGGTCGCCGCGGCGAACAGGCAGAGCAGCACCACGACGACCCAGGGCCCGCCGAGCGCCGTCGCCGCCAGGGTGCCGGCGAGCGCGAGGCTGAGCAGCGACACCCAGGCGACCGGTGGCAGCCGCCGGCTCAGCCACTGCGGGCGGGCCGAGGCCACCGCCTCCGCCACCGTCATCGCGGCCAGCACCCCACCGTGCGAGGACTCCGCGATGCCGTGGTCCAGGAGAATCGGCTGGAAGAGGTTGACCTGGCAGATCCGGGACAGCGTGAACACCGCGACGCCCTGGACCATCACCAGGGCCAGCCACCGCGAGGAGGCGACGCAGCGCAGCGCCGTACCCGCATCCCGCAGGAACGCACCGCGCCGCCGGTCCGCGTCCGCCCGCCGCGCGCTCTCACCCGCCCCGGCGAGCCGGGGCAGCAGCACGGCGCAGGCGAGAGAGCCCGCAGCGCTCGCGGCGCTGAGCACGTACGGAGCCGGGTGGGACAGGGCCATCAGCGGCCCGACCAGCGGCCAGCACACCACCTTGGCGGCCAGCCCCAGGGCCCGTGCGGTGCCCTCGGCACGCAGATAGTGGTCGTCGCACTGCTCCTCCCGCAGTCCGTCGTACAGGTAGGCGCTCGCCGCACCGGACGTGAGGGACCGGCCGGCGGCGATGGCCAGGAAGTGCACGAGGAAGCCGGTGTACGAGGCGCTGACGACCGGGGCCAGATTCGCCGCCGTCATGACGACCGCACCGGCCCGCAGGCAGTTGCGGGTGCCGATCCGGTCCGCGATCAGCCCCGTCGGGATCTCCAGCAGGCAGAAGGCCACGTAGTAGATGCTCTGGATACCGAAGATCTGCCCGTCCGAGAGGCCGGCCGCCTTCTGGTAGGCGTAGAAGACCGGCATCCACCACAGCAGGTTGAACAGCAGCTGGAAGCCGTAGTTGAGCCGGATGATCCGGCGCGCGGTGTCCGTCAGGCCCGTGGCCGCCGTCGCGCCCGAAGGGTGCCGCCGACCGGGAAACGCACTCACAGCGCGTAGGGGCGGATCTGGACCAACCGGAAGTCGCCCTGGTCGGTCATCAGCCACTCGATGTCGAGCGGCTTGTCCACATCGGCCTCGCTGAAGTGGGACTGCAGGAGCCGTCCGGCCAGGCACAGGTCGGCGAGCCGGGCGCGGAGCGCGGCGGACAGCCCCTCGCCCCAGGAACCCAGGGCGACGGTGCGACCCCCGCCCTCCACGGTGTTGTACAGGTACTGCTGGGGCAGGACCGTACCGTCGACCACCTGCTCGGGGGAGCCCGGGGAGCAGTTGAGGTAGACGTTGCGGAAGTCCTCCCTGCGGGTCGGGTTGCAGGTCACCAGGACACCGCCCAACGTGGCGGGGACGTACTCCTGGATGATCACGCCCATGTAGGTGTCGTCGAGGGAGATTCCGACCTGGTGGCGCAGCCGCACGCTGCGCGGCGAGACCAGGGAGGCCCACACCTGCCGTACGGCGTCCGCGAGTTCGGCGGTGCCGTGGACGGTGGTGACGGAGTCGTAGACACCTGCCGCGGAGAATCCCGGCAGGTCCTCGGCATTGGAGGAGGAACGCACCACCAGACGCTGCCGCGAGGCCGCCGCTGCGGGGAAGGCCTGCTCGATCTGCCGGGTGACGGCCTCGGGTACCGGCGTGTTGCGGATCAGGTGCTGCAGGTGCAGGCAGAGCGAGTCCACCACGTCGGTGGCTTCGAGTTCGAGTGCCATCTTCAGCTTGCCGATGCCCTGCTGCAGGGCGGGGGAGGAGGCGAGGAAGCGCTGCTGGAGCGAGAAGGGTAGGGCGACACCCTCCGGAGCGCCGACGGCACCGGCGACGAACTCCGCTGCGCGGGCGCGAAGTTGTTGCGCAGAGGGCGCACTGAGTCCGAACCGGGCGGCAAGGTGCCCGTAGAGGTCCTCGCGCGGCGGCCGGGGCCGTGCGTAGAAGGACGTCAGATCCGCCGTACGGCTGTCGAGCACATGGTGCAGCTCGCCGAGGTTGGCGGCCTTGGTGCCGTAGCGGTCGCGGTCGGCGCCGCGCAGCCGGTGCAGGGAGAGCACGGGCGCGTCCTCCAGCAGCGGCGGTTCGAGGCGGATGCGCTGCTGGTGCCAGGCCGGAGCGCGCAGGGCGGGCTCGTGATCCAGGCGCGTCAGTGATATCTCGTCCTCACCCACCCGGTAGCGCACCCACGCTCCGTCCAGGCTGCCCTGCTCCACCAGCTGTTCCAGGTCGCGGACGATCGCGTTGGGGATACCCCAGCCGGAGGCGAGGACGTTGGTGTGCGAAAGCGGCGTGATGGGGGCGGTGTTGACGAAACCGGCGACGCGCGGCACGTCGTCGGGCAGGCACGGCATCGCCACGATGTCCGCCCAGCCGAGGCCCGCTTCCGCTGCCGCGTATTCCTCGGGCGTACGGAAGAACCGCAGCCTCCCGGTGGCCTCGCCGGGGTTCAGCGGTGTCCGTTCCCGGGATCCGAACAGCTCGTGGCTCAGGATGCGCGGCACACGCTGTTCGCTGATCGCCGACAGTTCCTCCTCCTGCCCGTGGTTGGCGGGCTTGAGGAGCAGCGGCAGCCTGCTGTCGACCCGGGCGCGCACGAACTCGTAGAAGAACTCCAGCAGTTCCCCGTGCATGGTGTCGGCTTCGGTCGTCTCCAGCACGAGGAACGGCCGCTCCCGGCCCTCCGGGTCCTGCTCGGTGTGCAGGGACAGCACACCGAGCAGGAAGCGTCGTCCCGGATCGGCGTAGACGGAGGCGTTGAACGCGTCCAGATCAGCGTCCAGTTCGGTCAGGTCCATCCCCAGCACGCGGGTGGCGATGTAGTTGACATGGAAGGGATGCGCGCTGGTGTCGAGCAGGTGCCAGGTGTTCTCCGCGCGGTCGACGACGACCTTGAGATAGGGGTGACCTGCCAGGACCCCGGACAGCGTCCGGAACAGCGGCAGGGACAGGTTCTCGCCGACGACCGTGCGGTCCGTGGCCGGCTCGGCCGCACCGGCGATCAGCTGGGTGCTCATGCGCAGACCTCCTCGTGGCGCGCGGCGGGCAGCACCCGCGGCAGGGCGTCCACCAGGGTCTCGAAGTCCCGCAGCACCGTCCGCGCGTCGGCAGCGGACAGCAGGCACAAGGCCGCCATGGTGTTGGCGCCCGCCGCCGGGTCGTAGACCGGTACGACCTCACCGTCGGCCAGCGAACTCTCCTTCACCACCGACAGCCTGCTGTTCCGGCTCAAGGGCACCTCCGCCGCGACCCGGTCGAAGTCCCAGACCTTGCGGCCCTGCCAGGCCTCGCCCTGCCCGTCTACCGCGAGAACGACCAGCGAGCCCGCCGCACCGCGGGCCTGCGCCGGCGTCAGAGCCGCCTCGGGCCACTCGACGGGGCGCCCCAGAAGGTGATCGACGAGCATGCCCACCAGGTCGAGACCGAAGACCTCCTCGATCTGCGGCACCGTCATCGCACCGCCGAACCGGGCAGCCGTCTCGATCAGCCACATGCTCCCGTCCGGACCGAGCTTGATCTCGGTGTGGGTGCCGCAGTCGCGCAGGCCCAGAGCGTCCACGGCGCGTCGGGCCAGGTCCACCACCCGCTCCTGCGCGTCCGGGGACAGCAGGGCAGGGGTGATGCCGGCACGCTCGGTGAACGGCTCGACGGTCGGCATCCGGCCGCTGAGGCAGACGGGATGGAAGACGCCGTCCGCCACGACGCCCTCCACGCTGAGGTAGTCACCCCAGCCGGGCTCCTCGAACCAGCCCGCAGCCGTGCCGCTGACGATCTCCTCGACCACGAAGTCCGCATTGGCCTCGGCGACATGAAGCTCCGCGTATCCCAGCCGGGCCGACTCGGCCATGACGTCCCTCGAACGCGCCCAGGCTGTGGACGCCTCCTCGGCGGAGTGGATGATCTGGTGCGCGGTGGACCCCGCGCTCCAGGCCGCCTTGAGGAGCAGAGGGCAGGACAGGGAGCGCACCGCCGCGTCCAGGTCCGTCTCCGTGGCCACTGCACGGAACGCCGGCTGCGGCAGGGCGTGCCGCTGCCAGGTGCTGCGCATGAGCCGCTTGTCGCGGGCGAGCGCGCTGGCGGACCCCGCTCCCGCCAGGCCGAGCTCCTCGCAGGCCTCCGCCACGGCCACGACCGCGTACTCGGAGAACGTGAGAACCGCCTCCGCGCCCACCTCCTTGGCCCGGGCGACGATCATGGACACCAGATCGGAGGAGTCCGCCTCGTCGGACCCCACCACCGAAGCGCACAAGACGGCGGCGGAGTCCGCCACGGCGGGAGGAAGAGCGGTGAGCGCCAGTAGGTGCACATCCGCCCTCGCAGCCGTCCGCGACAGGACATGGCCGAGCGGCGGACCACCCTTGGCATGCACCAACAGCACCGTGCTCACAGGAAATCGTCTCCATTCGTCTAGCCGGTACGGGCCCTGTCCGCACCGCCGGTGCGGTGACGGGCCCGAGGACATCGAGTGCGTGAACGCCGGGGCTCGTTCACCCGCACACTCCAGGGGACCAGGCGGCGAAGGCCGTCAACGCCGCACAGGACGGCTGCAGTTCAGGCAAATGCCTGAGTGGCACCCCAAGTGGGACCACTGGACACGATTCGGCGCGTACACGCCGAGCCCTGGGGCGGGGCGACGAGTCTCCCCGTCCTCCGCCGTAGCCGTGGACCGGCTCTTGGAGCCGGTGTGGAGGAGCCCCTGGAGTTCCGTCCGGAGCCACACTCCGTCCGCCGCCGTGCTCCGTCGGGAGGTAGCGACCACTTTCGGCACTTCGGCCGGGAACCGAGCTTGTGCTCGACAGGGCGGGATATCCAACGTCGTGTGACTGAGCGTCAGCCAGTCGTATACGGACGGAGACCGCTGTGGACGACCCCAGCCTCAAGGCACTGCTCGAGCACCTTCCCGTGTTCTGGAGGGAAGTCGACGAGCCGCGGCAGGCACGGGAACCGGGAGGCGAGCCCCTCACCGGTACGGACACCGCGCAGCGCCTGCCCGACCGGACGTGTCGGGAACGCTCGACTCCCGAGCACCCGGTGGAAGATGCCCGCCGACGGACCGGCATCGAGGGGCCCGGCTCCGAAGTCGGCCGCCACTCCGCGGGCCGCCCGGCAGACTTGAGCCGCCGTCTCGACGAGCACGAAGCTCACCACCGCCCGCGCACCGACGCACCGGAGGCCGAGGTGCACGCCGTCGTACCCCGCGGCTACACCGCCTTCGCCGACCTCGTGGACCTCGCCCCGGCCGCCGCCTTCATCCGGGACCGCCACGGGCGCTACCTGTGGGCCAACCACGCCTACGCCCACCTGTACGGCACCGTGCCCCAGCAACTGGTGGGCAGATACATCGAGGACTTCGACACCCCCGCCGAAGCCGACCGCTTCCGCGCGCTCGACCAACAGATACTCACCAGAGGCACACCGGTGCGCCACACCCTGCGCTACCGGCGCCCGGACGGCAGTGCAGGCCGAGCCGTCGGCCACCGCTTCCCCGTACGGGAATCCGCCCACACCTGCATCGCCGGGATCTACGTGGACATCACCGACCACCTGCGCGCCACCGCCCAGCGTCAGGAGGCCGAGGAGAACCTCAGCGCGCTGCGCGACCACAGCGGGCTGCCCTGCGCCCTGCTGTCGGCGAGCGGGCGCGTGATCGAGGCGAGCGTGGCGGCCGCCGAGCTCTTCCAGCTCAGCGTGTCCGACCTGGTCGGCCGTCGCGCCCACACCCTGCTCGCCCCGGAACCCGCCCCCGACGTCGACCGTCTGCACCGCCGGTGGAACAGCCTGATAGCCCGCCGCACCCGCCGAGTGGAGACCACCGCCGTGCTCATCGATCCCCAGGGGATGCAGCGCCGCGCGGAGCTTCACCTGACGACAATCGGCCATTCTGCGAGCCGGGCCCGCCACGTCTGGGCCGTGATCACCCACCTGGCCCTCGCCCACGAGGCCCACCCGCCGCTCACGGCCGCCCAGATCCGCATCCTGTCGCTCCTGGCGCAGGGCAGCAGCAACAGCGACATCGCCGCCTCGCTGAAGCTGTCGCGGCAGACGCTCGACTACCACCTCAGCCGTCTGCGACACCTCCTCGGTGCCGCGACCCGCCCCGCTCTCGTCGCCCGCGCCTACGTCCTGGGGATCCTCGCCCCCCACACCTGGCCCCCGCGGTCCGCCAACGCAGGCCATCCCCTCAGCCCCGCATGACTCCCGCGGGCACTGGCGCCCGCGGTCCGAGCAGGGGCCATCCGAGTGTGTTGCGGCTGTGTCGAGCGGTTATCACTGCGCCGATTGGCGATGCTGACCCGGCCAGCCAAACGTCCAGCGGTGAGGTTACGGAATGCCGAACGACTCGATTCGACGCTTCCTCGCGGCCTTGAGTCCCGCCGACCGGGAGGCCGTACTCGCCACATCCGGTGAGGAGCAGGAGCGCCTGGCCGAAGCCTGGGAGCAGGAACTGCAGGGGGACGACGAACTCGACACCCTGGACGAGCTGTCTCCCTCCGCGGCAGAGGCCGAGGCGGCCCGCCGCGTCCTTGAGGAGGGCTCCCGCTAGGCGGCCCTCGTTGCACGCCGGACGTCACCGTCCCGGTGTGCCGCCCGGCGGGCGTGGGTGCGCGCGGAGAGGGGGTCCGCATGCGGTGGCCGCGGGCCCGCTTCCGTTTCCTAGACTCCCGGGATGAACAACTACACGTGCACACAGTGTGGAACCGTCGGGCTGGCGGAGGGCTTCATCGAGGACGCCGGCGAGCATTCGCGCGGGTATGCCCGCTGGATCGAGGGCGCGTTGGAGCGGGGGATACTGGGGGGAGCCAAGCGGATGGGCCGGCCCCGGCGCCAGATCGAGGCGTTCCGCTGCCCGAAGTGCGGCCACCTCGAACTGTTCGCCACCGGTCAGGTGTAGTCCGCACCGCGGACGGTGAGCTGTCAAGAGGAGTCCGTGACGCCGGGTTTCCTCAGAGGAGTGCCGAGAGGGTGCCCGCCGTGGGACATCAGACGGCGTCGATCTGCCAGGCGATCACACCAGTCGCCCCTTCGGCCCCTTCGATGTTGACGCGAAGCAGCTCCGCGGTAAGCCTGAGCTGAACCACCGACCGATCGCAGGGGAACGCTGTCGCCGCGCCGAGACCCGCCGGCAGAAGTGTCAGGCGTGCGCTGCCGCTTCCGACGCACACGACGTTGAGCCGGTACGTCTTGCCTTCGTCCAGGCCGGGTTCGGTGTGGACACCGTCGGTGACGCGTTCGACACCCGCCTCGACCATGTCTCCTTCGTGGACGCCGGCGAGGACGGCTTGAGCTTGTCCGGTGAGCCTTCTCTCCGACTCCTGCTGCCGGATTGCCGTTTCCGACGTAGTCGTGGCGGTTCGCCGCGGAGAGCCGGCCGACTCTCCGGAAGCGGTGCATGCGGCGAGGATCCCCGCAAGGGCTGCGATGACGCCAGCCGCACGCCAGGATGCCCGGTTGCCCATTCGAATCCCCCGGAGTGAGCGTCAGGTGGCGATCAATGAGGTGGACGCTACTTGTGGCGCATGCAGGCGGCAAGAGCATGATCGAATACCTGAGGGGAACTTGAGGCGGCCGGCCCCTGCTCGTGCCCGGTGATGCACCCGACCGTGCGTGGGGCCGTCGGCCGTTGTCCTGCCCGGCGTCGGGCCGGGCGGTGCAGACCGGTCCGCGGAGCCGTCCACGCGGAGATCCTGTCCGGCTGCCGACTGCTGGTCACATGAGGTGATCAGCCGTCGATGGCGCTGTCCGCGTGACATCCGGCCGTGACCGCAACCGAACCGGCACCGGCGGAACTCTGGACCTGTGACTCGCCATTACGCCAGTGAGGAGACACAGATGACGCCCTGGAGTCACGAGAACCTCAGCTCCTGCGCACTTGCCGACCCCTACGCCGCACACCCCGCCGACACGGCATGGCCGGCTCCCGAACATGCCGAGACCGACTACTTCCTGCCACCGCCCAATCCGGCCCACCGTCTCCCGTACACCCTCGCTCCGTGCGACGAGCGGCGACTGGCTCTGCACGCGGCACTCACCGCCGCGGGGATCCCGCCGGCGCCCGAGGACCGTGCCGTGCTCGATCAGCTCAGCGCCCTGCCCGAACACATCACGACCGTTCTCGAGCGCTGGCTGCACCACGCCGCGTGAGGAGGGGAGTTGGGGCGCCCTGCACCGCGGCGGTCTGCACGCGTTCCGGACACGGCAGGATGGGCAGATACCGGCGCCGTCGGCACGGCCGGCCGGACGCGGCGCCCTCGGCCGGCTCAGTAGACGCTCAGCCCGTACGCCGACAGCCACTCGGCCACCGGCTGGTAGTAAGTGACGCCTCCCGTACTGCAGTTGCCGCTGCCTCCGACGATGATGCCGAGTGCCGTGCCGCCGGAGAACGCCGGACCGCCGGCATCCCCGGGCTCGGAACAGATGGTGGACCGGAACAGTCCGTACACGGTTCCCCCGCCGTAGTTGACGGTGACGTTCACGGCCTGGACGGTCCCGCACCGGTATCCCGTGGTTCGCCCCACGTGGCAGACCGACTGCCCGACGACGGGACTTGCCGCGCCGGTGATGTCGCGGATACCGGAGGCGCCCAGCGAGACCTCACCCGGGTAGGCGACCGACGTGTTGGTGTACCGGACGCTCGCGTAGTCGTTCCCCGGGAAGCTCACCCCGGCCGTGACGCCGACGCTGACGGTCAACGCGGCGTCGGCGTACCAGGTGCGGGCGCCCTGTGCACACCGGCCGGAGAGGAGCGCGTACATCGTGGTGCCGGAGCGGGCGTTGAAGCCCACGGTGCAGCGCGTTCCGGTGCTGTAGAGGGTGTCGCCCCCGCGGACCGCGACGGCTGCCTGTCGCCCTGCACCGTCCCCTGCGTGGGCAACCGGTCCGATGGCGGCGGACCAGCCGAAGAGCAGCGCCACCACGACGACGGCCCGCACCAGGGTGGAACGGGGTCTTTCGGAACGCATGGGACTCACCGCGACCTCCTTCGGCATGTACTCGCCATTCTGAGCCCGCCGGGTTCGAATGGTGAGGCCGAAAGCCGCCAAGCATGCCGCGTGGACCGCATCGGTCGCGGGGTGGCCCTTGCGGTCGACGGCTGTCCCGGGGAGTGGAGCCGAGGTGCGGGGAGAGCCGCGTAAGGGGTGCGCCGTGACCGCGTGTCGCTGGTGCCGCTTCAGGCGACGTTCGCCCTGCTGTGTTCGTGACCGGTCACCGCAGTGCCCCACTGCGCGGCGATTCGGTGGGCCTGAGCGCTCTCGGTCCCACTGTGCTCGGGCGGCGCTGGTGGACCCGACTCACGCGCGCTCAGCTGCGCACAGGTAGCTGCATGGCGAAACGGCGTACCGCATCGGTGAAGGCATCCGGATCGTCGAAGTTCGCGAGATGTCGTGCGCGCGGGATCAGTTCGATGCGGGTGTTCGGATGCGCGCGGGCGAAGTCCGTCTCGCCGGACCGGAAGAGGGTGTCCCTCTCGCCGTTCAGGATGAGCACAGGAGCCGCCACATGACGCATCGCGCCCGCGTCGAAGCGGCCCAGCACCTCGCCCCATGCGGCCGGCAGGGTGTGGAAGGCGTAGCCGGAGTGGATGGTCGGCTCCACCACCTCGGGAGGATAGAGCCGGCGCAGCAACTGGTCGTTCCACTGGGCGAGCCGAGCCGCCGGTAGGCGAGGGACGAGCCCGGCGACCCACCGATACGGCGTGGCCCACGGGCCACGAGTCGAGGCGCTGGCTCCGGCAAGGACCAGACCTCGCAGTCGCTCGGGGCAGCGCCGCGCGAACTCCAGCGAGGCGTATCCGCCGAGCGAGTGCCCGACGACCAGGGCCGGCCCGCAGTCCAGCGTGTCCACCGCGGAAGCGATGATCTCCGTCGCCGCGTTCAGGCTCCAGGGTTGAGCCGAGCGGGCGCCGTGGCCCGGTAGGTCAACAGCGGCTACGCGGAAGTCCTCCTGGAGTGCGGCGAGCTGCGGACTCCACTGTCCCGCGCTGAACCGCGTCCCGTGTACGAAGATGATGGGCGGTGCACCCGCTGCCGTCATGAGTCCCCCAGCTCGGCACGCTTCTCGGACCGACTCTACCGGCGGGTCCCCGGCGCCGAGGCGCGCGGATCCCGGCCTGACGAGCGGGTCGTCCGGCGCGTATCGTCCGAACATGGACACCACCGCATCGCCTCGCGTCCTCGTCATCGGGCTCGACCCGTACAGGGTGCCCGGGCCGTGGGATCCCGAGCCGGTGGTCAAGGCGATCGAGTCGGGACTGGCGGAGTTCGCCGCGCACGGGGTGAGCGTCGAGACCTGCCTCATCGGTCTCGACGGAAGCGACGATGTCGGGGCGGTCGTCGGTAGTGCGCTGCGCGCCCATCCGTGGGAGTGCGTCACCATCGGGGGCGGCCTGCGGCACTCGGACGACCAGGTAGAGCTCCTCGAGCAGGTGGTCAACCTGGTTCGGCGGCATGCCCCCGAAGCGGCCATCGCCTTCAACAGCACTCCGGCCACCACCTACGAGGCAGCCGCCCGTTGGATCGGGTGACGACCGCGATCTCTGCTCCGTCGATGGTGGGGGTCACCTCCGGTGATGACCGCAGGTGGCAGTGGTCGAAGTATCGGACGTGCGCGATGTGTTGACACGGATGACGCCCCTCCTATCATCAGAGTCTGTCCGGCAGAACGTTCAATGTTCGAGAAATCGAACATCGAGCGCCTCTCTCGCCGGCCAAGCCGAGCAGGCGGGCCTCGCGCAGGCGTCGAATCGTCGTTCAAGTCGTCGTTCATGTATGGCATGCATATGACAACAACCCGTCTGCCCCCCGGCGTGGGACGCCGTCGAACCTCTTCACCCCCCAGGAGCCCCCCATGTCCGTGACACCCGACCCCTTACGGCGGCTCAGGCCACTCGCGCTGCTGGCGCTCGTGTTGGCGCTGGCCGGCACTCTGCTCGGCGGCCCCGCCTCCGCCGGCGGCAACGCCGCGGCCGCCGGCTCGCTGCCCTGTGACCTGTACGCCGCCGGCGGCACACCCTGCGTGGCCGCGCACAGCACGACCCGGGCCCTGTTCTCCGCCTTCAACGGCCGCCTTTACCAGGTCAGACGTGCCTCGGACGGCTCGACCCGGGACATCGGGGTGACCGGTGCGGGCGGCTACGCCGATGCCGCCGCGCAGGACTCCTTCTGCGCGGGGACGAGCTGCCTCATCTCGGTCGTCTACGACCAGTCCGCGCGCGGCAACCATCTCACCCAGGCGCCGCCCGGAGGATTCCAGGGACCCGCCGCGGGAGGGTACGACAACCACGCCGAAGCATCCGCCGCGCCCGTCACCGTGGGCGGGCACAAGGCCTACGGCCTCTTCGTCGCGCCCGGCACCGGCTACCGCGACAACAGCACCAGCGGGATCGCCACCGGCGACCAGCCGGAGGGCATGTACGCGGTCCTCGACGGCAGCCACTACAACGCCGGTTGCTGCTTCGACTACGGAAACGCCGAGACCAACAGCCGGGACAACGGCAACGGCACCATGGAGACGATCTACTTCGGCAACATCAAGGCGTGGGGGTACGGCACGGGCAACGGGCCCTGGGTCATGGCCGACCTCGAGAACGGTCTGTTCTCCGGAGTCAACCCCGGCTACAACGCCAACGACCCCAGCGTCAGCCACCGCTTCCTCACCGCGGTCGTCAAGGGCGAGGCGAACCACTGGGCGATCCGCGCCGGCAACGCCCAGTCCGGCGGCCTGTCCACGTACTACGACGGCCCGCGCCCCAACGCATCGGGTTACCACCCGATGAAGAAGGAAGGCGCGATCATCCTCGGCATCGGCGGCGACAACAGCAACAGCTCCGCCGGCACCTTCTACGAGGGTGTCATGACGTCCGGCTACCCTTCGGCGGCGACCGAGAACGCCGTACAGGCCAACATCAACGCGGCCGGATACGCCACGTCGGCCCTGGCCGGAGCCCCTGGCGCCGGTGCCCGGGTGTCCTTGCGGGCCACCACGTCCTGCTGCACCACCAACTATCTTCGACACAACAGCGCCGACAGCTACGCCGCCATCGCTGCGGTCACCTCGTCCAGCACGTCCGCCGACAAGGCCGCCGCCACCTGGATCGTGCGTCCGGGGCTGGGCGATGCCTCGTGCGTCTCCTTCGAATCCGCCGACAAACCGGGGCAGTACCTGCGTCACTACGACCTCCGGCTGCGCGTCGACGCCCCGGACGGCAGTGCACTGTCCAGGCTGGACGCCACGTTCTGCCCCCAGGCGAGCCACAACGGGCAGGGCGTCTCCCTCCGGTCCGCCAACTACCCGGGCGACTTCGTGCGTCACTACAACTACGGCGCCTACATCGCGAGTCACGGCGGTTCCCACGACTGGGACAGCGCCACCGCATGGCCGGACGACACGAGCTGGGTCGTGACCTCTCCCTGGTCCTGAGGCGCCCGGGCACGCCCCGTGCGGAGCCGTGCCGCTCGCACCGGCGGCACGGCCGAGCTGCCGGCACCCGCCGGATTCACGAATCCGGCGGGAGGACCGGGGCCGCGGTTCTGCCGAACCCCACCGCGCCGCGGACGTCAGGTGGCTCCGGATTCCGGCCGTGGACGCGGGTCCCGCGTCGCCCCGGTCGCCACCCGCGGCGTCCGCCGGAGTTCCGGGATGCATGCGGACGGCCCTGCTCCACTGGCAGCCCGCCGTCCGCACTGGTCAGCTCGGAGCGGCAACCGACGCAATCGATCCAGGGCGGTCCTCACCATGGCGATCATCATCACTTTTGACTTCCCCGGTACCACCCAGGCTCAGTACGAGCAGCTCACCGACCTGATGACCGGGGGGCGCGGGCTCGCGGCGGCCTCGGACTGGCCCGTGCCGGGCTTGATCTCCCACGCCACCGGTCCCAGCCCGACCGGATGGTTCGTCACGGACGTCTGGGAGTCCGAGGAGGCGTTCCGGAAATTCGGGCAGCAGCTCGCGCCCCTGCTGCGGGACGTCGGGATTCCCGAAACGGAGCCGAAGGTCTACCAGGCCTACAAGGTGGTCATGAGCTGAGACGTCAGCCGCCGCCACGCCCTGCGCGCCCTCGCGGCACCGGACGGTCCCGGCGCGGTCGCCTCTCGACGGGCCGTGCGGGCACCCGGTGCTTCGAGGCCGCGCCTCGACCCGGACGAGCCGAGCGGTCCGGCGAGCTACACCCCTTCGGCCGTCCTCGGAGTCCGTCGTGCGGCCGGTCGGCTCGCGTGCGCCTGCGCCGCCGTCCTCCACACCTCCGCCGCCAGGTCGATCATCTCCGCGTCCTGTGCCTGCTCCGCGAGCTCGGTGAGGTCCGCGATCGCCGTGGCGTCGTCTTCCGCGATCCGGATCTGGGCTCGCAGCATGCGGTAGCGGATCCGATCGCGGTAGCCGAGCAGGAGCGGATCCTGTTCGATGGTGTCGCAGAGGCTCCGGGCCTCGGTGAAGTCGCCTTGCGCATAGCGGAGTTGAGCAGCGAGGAACGTGTACTCCTGTTGGTTCGGCGGGGTGCCGACGAGGTCGAGGGCGGGCCTGACCTCCGCCAGGTAGCGCTCGACGGCATCGAGGCGCGGGGGAGCGGCCTGGAGCGTGAGCGCGGCGGCCGCCAGCCGGAGGCGTACCCACAGGGAGAGGTCCTCGCGACTGCTGACCGCGGAGAGCGCCTTGTCCAGGAGCAGGCCCGCGCGCTTGTGGTCGCCGATGCGGGTGGTGACCGTGGCCGCGGCCCACCAGGCCTCCGCGGCGAGTGACCCGGTGCGGTCGTCGAGCGAGGCGCAGATCTCGTCGCTCAGGCGCTTCGCCTCGGCGAGGTCGCCCAGTTCGGCCGCGGTGGAGACGAGCAGGATCCTGAGGCGGGTCGCGTCGTCGGTCCCGAGACCGACCTCCTGCGCGAGAGACAGGCCCTCGCGGGCAGTGGCGCGTGCGTCGTCGATGCGGCCGAGGGACCGCTGGCATCGGGCGAGGCGCAGCCGTGCGTGAACGAGGAGCACGGGATGGCCGAGCTCCTCGCTCACCCGCACGAGACGCCGGAGGGTGTCGTACTCCTCCTGGCGGTGGCCCTCCTCGCACAGGAGCTTGGCGAGTTGGGCGTATGCCTGCCACCGCAGAGAGGGGTCGGCGTCGGTGTCGGTCTCCAGTGCCTGTTCGAGCTGGCGCCGGAGTTCGTCCTTGGCGGCCGACTCCCACAGCGCCGCCGTGGTGACGAGGATGTCCGAGAGCCCACTGGCTTCGACCTCGTCGAACACGCTCACGGGAACGTTGAGTTTGGCGGCGAGGAGTACCACGCTCTGCGGTGTGGGCGGGCGGGAGCCCGCCTCCAGACGCGACACGTAGGCGGCCGACATACGCGGACCGGTGAGGCTGGCCTGCGTGAGCCCCTGCTGCTGCCGGAGCTGGCGGAGGCGGCGGCCGAATGCCGGCTGTTCAAGCATTGTTATTCCTTACGAACAGCCCCGTCCTCGAATTGTCAACACATTAGCGATCCTTTACTCGAGCTGTCAAGGAACGGGTGCGGTGGGGTGCCCGGTCCTCGATGGGGCGGGGCGCTCCGGTCATGGAGTCGGGGTGGGCCACTCGATTTCCGGCTGGACCGCGGGGCCGGGCGTGGGCCACTCGATCTCCAGCGGGGCGGCGGAGCCGCGCACGGGCCACTCGATCTCCCGGGATGCGTCGGTCGCGGTTAAGCGGTCGGGTGCCCCTTCCGCGTGGGCCACTGTGAGGCTGAGCAGCGTGGTCGCCGCGAGCGTGGCCAGAACGGTGAGGCTGTGAGCGAGGCGCATGGCAGTTCTTTTCTCCTGAGTCGGGTGCGTTCGGGGGCCGGCCGCTGTGGGCCGGTCCGTACCGTCGTCGTCCTCTTCGGCGGCGCGAGGCCGCGTATCGAAGCTAGGGGTCCGTGGTAGATGAAGTCAATCCTTGACAAGGCTTGACTAGCTTGCCTACTTTTCATGTTGAACTAGTTGGAGATCTTGGGGGCGGGGGTACTGGAGTGGTCCGTGAGGGGGACGGACGAGGCATCCGCGATGCGTCCGGAGCCTTCTCGGTGTGCCCGGGCACCGAAGCGCCGGCCGTGCACGGCCCGAACGGCCGGCGCACGAGCAGGCGGGACGGCCCCTTCCTCACCGCTACGGGCGCCGGTCGGCGCTGGAGGTTGCATCCGTGGACATTCGAGCATTCACGTACTTCATCGCCGTGGCCGACGAACTGCACTTCGGCAGAGCGGCGAAGAGACTCCACATCTCGCAACCCGGCCTCTCTCAGGCGATCAAGGTGATGGAACGTGAGATCGGCGCCCCTCTCTTCCACCGCTCGCGCCAACTGGTGTCGCTGACCACGATCGGCGAGGAGCTCCTGCCCAGGGCGAAGCGCCTGGTCGAACATGCCGAGGAAGTCACGGGCTTCGCCAGCGACATGGTCGACCGGCATCACACGACCCTGACCCTCGCCCACACCGCCTCCGCGAGCCTGGGTCAGGCCCACGAGCTGACCGCGGCGTTCCGTTCGGTCCGTCCGCACATCAACGTGCGGACCTCGGCCGGTTTCAGCTCGTTCAACGTGGAACGTGTCCGCGCCCGCCGCGTGGACGTGGGCTTCGTACGGCCACCGGTGGACCTGGGGCAGGATCTGGGTCTCCTCGGTGTGGGGCGTGAGGAGGTCCTCCTCGCCCTTCCCGACGGCCATCCGCTGGCCGGCCTGCCGACGGTCCGGTTTGCGGACGTGGCCGACGACCCGCTCGTCTACTTCCCCCGTGAGTCCGGCGGCTTATGGGAGTCGATCATCCAGGCCGTCTATCCCGCCGACCGGACCCCGCGCATCGTCCGCGAGGAGCCCGACGAGGTCCATATGCTCATGGCGGTCGCCCAGGGGCACGGCGTCACGCTGGTCACCCGGGACGCCGTAGCCCTGCTCGACGTGCCCGGCGTGGTGCTGCGCCCGCTGGAAGGCGCCCCCACCGTGCCGCTGGCCCTGGTGTGGCGCAAGGACAACACCAAGTCCGCCCTGCGGACCTTCCTGTCCTTCATGGCCTCGGCGACGGACCAGCGACCGCGCGCCGCCCGGCGGGAGCAGCAGGCTCCCGCCGAGGGGGCCAAGCGCCGGCGTCACACCACGCAGGCCGTACGGGCGGGCGCCGCCGCCCGCTCCGAGGTGCCCGAGGCGGCCGTGCGGATCTCCAGAGTGCAGCACTTGGCGCTGCCGCCGGCCTTGAGGAGTTCCGAGAGGTCGATGCCGATCGGGTTGTAACCGCGCGCGGCGAGCTGTTCCGCCAGTCGCGTGGCCGCCTGTGGCAGGACGACGTTGTAACCGTCGGAGACGGCGTTGAGGCCGAACACCCCGGCGTCCTCGGGCGAGACCAGGAGGGCGTCGGGGAACAGCCGGCGCAGCACCGCCCTGCTGCCCGGGGAGAACGACTGCGGGCAGTACATGATCTCGTCGTCGCCCAGCACAGCGAGCGCGGTGTCCAGGTGGTAGAAGCGCGGGTCGACCAGGCGCAGGCCGATGACGGGGCGGCCGAAGAAGTCCTGGGCTTCCTGGTGCGACGCCGGATCGGTACGGAATCCGCAACCGGCCAGCAGCCAGCTCCGGGTGACGAGATAGTCGCCCTCGCCCTCGTTGACGAACTCGGGATCCCGTACCTCGGAGAACCCGTTCTCGCGGAACCAGCGGGAATAGGCGGGCCCCTCGGCGGCGCGCTGCGCGTTGCGGAATTTGGCGCCGAGGACGCGCCCGTCCACCACGGTGGCGCCGTTCGCGGCGAACACCATGTCCGGCAGACCGGGTACCGGGTCGATCATTTCGACGGTGTGCCCGAGTTCCAGGTAGACATCGCGGAGGCGCTCCCACTGAAGGACGGCCAATTCGCGGTCGACCGGCTTCTCGGGGTTCATCCACGGATTGATGGAATACGTCACCTCGAAGTGCGTGGGTCGGCACATGAGATAGCGGCGCGGAACTGCGGTTCGGTTACTGCGCTCAGCCATGGCAACTCTCTTTTCGGATCGGGCCGGTCGGGCCCCGGGGCGGATGTCCTCGGCGCGGGGGAGGAGGGAAGGGGGGATGGTCGCCGTGGCCGGGTCAGGCCAGGGGACTGTCCTTGACCACCAGCGGCGTCTTGTTCGACCGCTCGTTGACGGTGAAGCGCTCGACCGCCCGCACCGCGAACGCGTGAGGCGCCTCGGTCTCCACCTCGTAGCCGAGCCGGTAGACCTGGGTGAGGACCGTGCGGTGCACCTCCGCCTCGACCTCGGCCGGGTCGGAGCCCTGGGCGGTCTTGATCCGCAGCTCCATCCGCTCCGCGGGTGAACCGTGGTCGAACAGCGCGATCTGCACGTCCCGCACCGCCGGGTGCAGCCGGGTCGCCTCGACGATCTCCTGCGGGGTGACCAGGATGCTCAGGAACTTCATCTGCGGATCGTCGCGGCCCACGACCCGCAGCGCGGTGTCCTCCCGGCCGCACGGGCAGCGCACGAACTCGCCCAGGTCGCCGAGCCGGTAGCGGACCACCGGGTTGACGCACTCGGGGTGCAGATTGGTGACGAGGATCGCCCCGTCCGCCAGCTCCACGTGCTGGTAGGGCATCACATGGAAGGTGTCCAGGGCGCACGCGGGGCCGTTGTGCCCGATCACCCACGTCTCCGTCGAACCGTACACACCGTGCAGCTCCGCGTCCGGAAGGACCCGGCGGACGATCTCCAGCGCCCGGTCGCCGAACGGCTCGCCCGTCCACAGCAGCTTCTTGATGGCCGGGGGAGTGCGGTTCGTGCGCTCGTAGAACTCGAGGAGGTTCCCTATCTGGCTCTGCGTGGCGTTCAGGGCGGTCGCGTCGAGCAGCCCCACGAAGTCCAGCCACTCGCCGAGCTGCGACTCGTCCACCGCGCCCAGCGGGATCGTCACCGCGCCGGCCCGGTGGGCCACCGCGTTGAAGAAGTTGTGCGAGGAGGACAGCCGGCCCGGGGTGTCGTAGTTCACCAGGACGTCCCGGTGGTCCAGCGGGCTCCACTCGGCGGCGATCGCCTCGATGAGCTGGCCGCTGGCGATGAAGCTCAGCTTCGGGGTCGAGGTGGTGCCGCCGCTGCCCAGGACGATCGAACCGTGCCGCCGCGACCGTGCGACGCGCAGGACATCGGCGAGAGCACCGCGGAAATCGTCTTTCGTGAGGATCGGCAGATCGCGCAGTTCCGGCTCCGCGAGGGCCCGCGCGTCGTCGTACCGCTCACTGAGGGACGGAATCTCCGCCATGCGCTCCAGCAGGGCGGGAACCGAAAGCGCCGTTTCGTTCTTCGTCATGTCAACAAGTAGGCCCGGCGGCGTCATCGGCTGTCCAAGCGGATTTCCCACTCACGTGATCAGTGCCGCTTATCGCGGGTTGATTCGAGATGGTTATTGGACGTGCCGCAGCGGCTGTGGCTGAATTTCTGGAAGCACGCGTCGATGAGTTGCCCACATGCCACAGCGAGTTGGGAAGAAAGCATGTTGATCCGTGATGAGGCGGGACTGAGACTGCTGCGACAGGCGCAGGAGGAGGCCCTGCGGGCACGACGGCACCCGCCCACGAGAGACTTCCACACTCACAAGGTGTCCGCGGTCTGGGCGCGAGCCGCCAAGTCCCAGGCGTTCAGGGACGTCGGTGCGTTCTCCTGGGACCGCTTCGAGCGGCTCCCGGTCACCCCGAAGGACCGCCTGAAGCAGGACCCGTGGAGCTTCGCGGTGGGGGAACTGGCCGAGGCGGCCAAGTACTACGAGACCACGGGCACCTCCGGCCGGGTCACCCCCACCCCGCGCCACCTGGAGGACATCGTCTGGAACACGGTCTCCGTCGCCGAGGCCTGGCGGCCCGTCCTGAGCGCCGACGACCGGGTCGCGATCCTGCTGCCGTCCGACATCGTGCCCGTCGCCGACCTCATCGTCGGCGTCTGCGAGTACCTCGGGCTTCCGCACACCCGGATGTACCCGTTCGCCACCGGCATCTCCGACTGGGACCGGCTGACCGACCTCTGGTCCACCCTGCGGCCCACCGCCGTCTTCGCGGCTCCCGGTGTGCTGATGCAGCTCACCCGTCTGCTCAGCCAGCGCGGCACCCTCCCCGAACTCCAGCACTCCGTCGGCAAGCTGATGCTGCTCGGCGAGGTCAGCACCCCGGCCCTGCGCAGCCGGCTGGGCACCTGGTGGGACGCCGTCGCCTACGACGTGAGCTACGGCAGCACCGAGACCGGCACCCTCGCCGCGACCTGCCCGGCCGGGAACCTCCATCTGCTCACCCACGCCCATTACTTCGAGCTCACGGACGGCGAGCGCACGACGCCCCTGCCCGCCGAGGGCACCGGGCGGCTGGTCGTCACCCCCCTCAACCTGCACGCCCGGCCGCTGCTGCGCCTGGACACCGGAGACGAGGTGGAGATCAGCAGCGGCCGGTGCGACTGCGGCACCCCCGCCTCCACGATCGTCGTCCGCGGCCGGGCCAGCGACGGGCTGCGCGTGCGGGGCGTCGACCTGGCGATCCACGACGTGGAGGAGGTGGTCTACGGGTTGACGACGGCCACCGGCTATCTCGTCGAGATCGACGAGGCCGGCACACAGGCCCGGCTCCTTCTGGAACGGGCGCCCGGTGCCGACCGCGCCGCCGAAGCTGCGGACGCCGACGCCGTGCAGCGGGCCTGCCAGGACCGGCTGGGTCTTGCGTGGGACCGCGTCGCCTTCCTCAACGCGCTCCCCTCCACCACCAAGAGCGGCGGTTCGCAGAAGAGTTGGAAGCGCACCAACGTACGCGTCGTGGAGAGCACCCGATGACGGCCCCCGCCCCCGTGTCCCTCCGGCCCACCCCGGACCCGTCCCGCCCGGTTGGTGGCGCCGTCCTGGGCGATCCCGACCTGTGGTGCACCTACGCCGCGACGCGCACCCTCGCCTGGCTCGGCCGGACGTCGGACGCCACCGATCCCGAGGCCACCGCCCGCTATCTGGCCGGCCGCCGCAACCCCGACGGCGGTTACGCCTGGTCCGTCGGCATGCCCTCCGACGCCTGGGCCACCTTCTACTGCACCCAGGCGCTCACCGATCTCGGCCGCCCCGTCCCCGAGCCGGACGCGACGGCCGCATGGCTGGCCACCACGTGGACCGGCGACGCGTACGCCATGACACCCGGGCAGGACGCCGAGGTGTGGGCCACCCACTTCTCCACCCGCACCGCCCTGGGCCCCGCCCGCTCCGCCGTACCCGACCGGGAACGCCTGCTGGCCTGGCTCCGCGGCCTGCAGACCGAGGACGGCGGTCTCTCCTGGAGCCCTGCCCACACCACCGCCGACGTCCGGGCCTGCCACTACGGCGCCGCCGCCTGGGCCGCGTTGAACGCACAGGAACCCGTACGCCCCCCGTGGGACGTACCGCGCCTGATCGCCTGGGTCCGGGAACAGCAGGCCCCCGCAGGTGGCTTCCGCTTCTCGCCGGACGCCGGGACGCCGTGCATGTGGGCCACCTACCGGTCGGTCGCCGCCCTGCGCATCCTGGGCGCGCTGCCCGCGTACGACATCGAAGCGTGGATCCGCTCGATGCGCGGCCCCGGGCGGGCGTTCGTGCGGTGGGAGGGCTATCCGGTGGAGGACGTGTGGGCCTCCTTCTGCGCCGTCGGCGCGCTCGTCGGTGTCGGCGCGGACCTCACGGACATCGCCGACGACGTGGTACGCAGGATCGCGGAACTCGCCTCCCCCGACGGCGGCTACACCTACCGCGAACCCTCCCTCGCCGCCGACGCGCTGACCACCGCCGCCGCCGTCCTCGCGCATCCGGACGACCCCGCCGCACCGGCCCACCGGGCCTGGCTCGAAGGGTGCCAACTGCCCAACGAGGCGGGCCTGATGTACATGCCCGGCCGTGGCAGCGAGATCCGCTGCACCCTCTGGGGCCTTTCCGCCGGGGCCTTCGCCGATCCCGCGCGCCATGCCCGGCAGCGTGCCGACATCCTCGCCTGGCTCCGCTCCCTGCAGAACCCCGACGGCGGCTTCGGGTTCTGGGAGGGCAGAGGCTCCGACTCCCTGTCGACAGCCGCCGCTGTCGCCGTGGTGCGCCTGCTGGACGCCGAGGCGGGTGACGTCCTCGACGCCGGCGCCCTGGAAGGCTTCATCTCCCGTGGTCCCGGCGACGGGGCGCGCGCACGCCTGCGGGCCCTGCGGGTCGGGCACGCCCTCGGGCACCTGGACGACGCTCCCGTACGCGCCGTCCTCGGTGCCCACCGGGTGCGCGGCGGCGGCTGGGCCGACACCGGCTCGCGCATGCCCGACCTGCTGTCGACGTACGAAGCGGTGGCGACCGCGGACCTCTTCGGCATCGCCATCGACCCCGAGCACCTGCGCCGCTTCGTCGACCGCGTCCACACCGCCGACGGCACCGCCTGGACCCCGCTCGCCCCCGCCACCGGCGGCCCGCTGGCCGACTGCCTGGGCACGCTGCTGCGGCGCCGCGTCGAGCAGGGCTCCACAGGCTCCCTGCCGGACCTGGTCCTGTCCTAGCCCCTGCCCCCCTACAGCGACCCAGCCGCCCTCCCACGGCGTCCCCGAGGCCCCCCACTGAAGGCACTCATGCCCACCATCGACATCCTCGCCCCCGATCTGACCGTGCCCGCGCGACGGGCCGTGGCCATCCGGCTCACCCGTCACCTCACCGCGCGTGGTGTCCCCGCCGGCCATGTCGTCGTGCACTTCGCCGCCGCCCAGCCCAACTCCCTGTTCACCGGGGGGATGCCCGCAGAGGCGCTGCCCGCCGTCGACACCGGACTGCACCATGCACGCGTGAGCGTGTGCGTGGGCCCCGACCGCGACGCCGCCTTCCGCGCCGACCTGGCGCAGGAGATCGCGGCGGCGCTCGGCATGACGGAGCGGACCCCCTTCCTCTACATCGAGTTCCGTCCCACCGACCCCGCGCTCGTCCATCTGGCCGACGGGGGACGCCTCCGGCTCGCCGCGCCCTCGCCCGTTCCCTGAGCCGTCGAGAGGTCTCCCTCATGCCCACCGTGTCCCGAGCCCCCGGCCGTGCCGGCACACCAGCGACCGGAGCAACCGCCCCTGAAAGGCAGGACCCCTCATGACCACGACCGTCCCCGCTCTCGACGAACTCACCACTCAGGTACGGGCCGCGCTCACCCCCGTCCTGGGGGACTCCCTCGCGGCGGTCACGGACGACGCCGAACTGGCCCGGGCCCTCGGCGACCGCTACGACAGCCTCACCGCCCTGGAGTGCGTCTCACGCGTGGAGGCCGCCTTCGACGTGGAGGTCGACTTCGTCGCCCACGACGTCCGGCACGTCTTCGCCACGGTGGGCCGCATCGCCGCCTTCGTACGCGACCTGATCGAGGACCGCACGGCCCTGGAAGCCTCGTGACGCCCCTGTTCGCCCCCGTCGCCGACCCCGCGGTGGGCGAGGTCCCCTTCGACACCTCGGGCCACAGCGGCGATCCGGTGCGCTGGTGGCGCACCCCCGGCCAACTGCGCGACGAGGCACTGCTGGTGGCGCGGAAGGCGCTGGGCACCGTGGAGCAGGTCGTCTGCTTCGCACCTCCCCGCCACCTCTTCGGGCGTCTCTTCGGCGTCGTCCTGCCCGAACTCCTGGACATCCCCGTCGTGCGGGCCTGGGACGACCCCGTGAGCGTGCCCGCACCGCACCCGGGACGGCGCACCCTGTACGTCTGCCTGCCGTCCAGCTGGCTCGTCCTGCGCTCCCTGGTGCCCGCCACGGCCGACCACCCGGGAGCGGTGGCCCTCCACGGCACGGGGCCCGCCACGGCCACGGCGCGCAACCTGGTGCGGGACCGGCGGGGCACCCCCTTCACGGCCGTCGAGGTCTTCGGCTCCACCGAGACCGGCGCCGTCGCCCTGCGCCACCTGGCCGCCGACGCCGCGGCCGAGCGGCCCTGGCAGCTCCTCGACGACGTCGTCGCCCACGTGGAGGACGACGGGCGGCTCACCGTGCGCGGCCCCCGCCTCGCCCGGCCCGACTCCCGCGACCGTCCCCTCTCCGCATGGACCATGGACGACACGGTGACCCTGGTCGGACCCCGCTCCTTCCAGTGGCGCGGACGGACCTCCCGGATGATCAAAGTCAACGGGGTCCGCTGCGACCTCGCCGTCGTCGAGGACGCGATCGCCTCCGCCTTCCCCGGCACCGAAGTGGTCTGCACGACCACCGCCGACCCCGTACGCGGCGAGCGCTACGACCTGTTCCACACCCGGGGACCCGACCGCATCGACCACCGGGCCGTCCGCACCGTCCTGACGTCGGCACTCCCGGGCTGCCCGCTTCCCCGCGCCGTCCACCGCGTCGACCGGATCGCCCGCTCCGCCACCGGTAAACCCCTGCTCAACCGGCTCACCGCCTCCTCCACCACGGCTTCCCCGACCACGACGAGTCCGGCATGACGACAACTCCCACTCTCGCGCCCTCCGTCCAGACCCCCACCGCGTCCGGCACCACGGTCCCGGAGTTCCTCCAGGCCGCGGGACCGGACCGGGTGCTCGCCCTGCGCCCCGAGGACCGCGTCCGCCTCCAGGCGAGCCGCGCCTCACTGGCCCGGATCGCCGCCCGCCGCCCGGTCTACGGCCTGACGCAAGGCTTCGGCCCCCTGGTCGCCTACGACGCCGACCACGACCCGCACGTCCAGGGAACCGGGCTCCTGGACCACCTCACCACCGGTCAGGGCCCCGCCCTGTCGCCCGAGGTCACCCGGACCATGGTCTGGCTCCGACTGCGCAGCATGTCCCTGGGCCGGTCCGCCGTCGCCGTCGACGTCTGGGACGCGCTCGCCGACCAGTGGAACCACGGCTTCACCCCCGTCGTGCCCCAGGACGGCAGCCTCAGTGCCAGCGGTGACCTGGTCCCCCTCGCGCACGCCGCCCAGGCGGCGGCCGGCAACGGCCACGCCTGGCGGCGCGACCCGGACGGCAACTGGAGCCAGGAACCCGCCGACCAGGTGCTGCGGGCCCTGGGTGCCGACCCGGTGCGCTGGGACGCCCGGAGCGCCCTCGCGTTCGCCAACGGCACCAGCGCCTCCCTCGCCCAGGCCCTGCACAACCACGTACGGCTCCACGCCCTGGCCCTCGCCGTGGCCGCCGGCACCGGACACCTGGCGGGACTCCTCGGCAGCAGCCCCGAACCCTACGACGACCGCCTCTCCGCCGCCCGCGGCCACCACGGGCAGCGTCAGGCCGCCGCCCTGATCCGGGCCGCACGCGCTGCCGTCGTCCGAACCGAGGACGCCGCGCGCCGGCTCCAGGAACCGTACTCACTGCGCTGCGCCCCGCAGGCCGTCGGCGCGGTACTCGACCAACTCGGTTTCCAGGGGCAGGTGTTGGTTACCGAGGGGGAGGGCACCACCGACAATCCCGTCTTCGTCGACGACGACGTCCTGCACGGCGGCAACTTCCACGCCGCGCCCGTGGCACTGGCGAGCGAGCAGCACATGCTGTGCCTGCACCAACTCGCCTACCTGGCCGAGCGCCAGCTCCACCTCGCCCTCGACCCCCAGCACAACGGCGGCCTCCCGCCCATGCTGACCCCCACCCCCGGGCGCCAGAGCGGACTCGCCGGTGTCCAGATCGCCGCCGGTTCGCATCTGAGCGCGATCCGCCAGCACGGCTACCCCGCCTCGCTCACCCCGGTCCCCACCAACCTCGGCAATCAGGACCACGTACCGCTGGCCCTCAACAGCGCCAACGCGGTATCCGGCGCCCTGGACCGCGCCTGGTGGATCGTCGCCTCACTCGCCCTCGCCCTCAACCAGCTCGCCCACCTGAGCGGGATCACCCCCGCGCACGGCATCTGGCGCCGACTCGCCGCGGAATGGACCCCTCTGGACCGCGACCGGCCCCTGGCCGCCGAGGTCGCCGCAACCGCCCGACGGATCGAAAGCCACTTCACACCTCCCCAGGGACCGCGCCCATGACGACAGCGACACACCGGATCCGCCTGCCCGCCGCCCAGCAACCCCCCTGGGACCGCGAAGAGCTCGTCGAAACCGTCCGCACCGACCTCGCCACGCTGCCACCCCTGGTCGACGCCGGCGCCGTGCACCGGCTGCGCACCGAGCTGGCCCGCGCCGCACAGGGCACCGGCTTCGTCCTCCAGGGCGGCGACTGCGCCGAACCCTTCCTTGACTCCGCACCCCCGAGAATCACCGCCAAGGCCACGCAACTGAGCGACCTGGCCGACCTGTTGGCTGCCCGCACGGCCCTGCCGGTCGCCCGGATCGGCCGGTTCGCCGGTCAGTACGCCAAGCCCCGCTCCCGGCCCGTCGAGACCCTCGCCGACGGCACCGTACTGCCCGTCTACCGCGGCGACGCCGTCAACCGGCCCGCCCCCGACGCTGCCGCGCGCCGCCCCGACCCCACCCGGCTACGCGCCGCCTACGACCACGCTGCCGCCTGCCTGGACACCCTGCTGCTCCAGGGCCACCTGACCCAGGACGCCGCCACCGGCTCCGTGTACACCAGCCACGAAGCGCTGCTCGTCGACCTGGAGGCTCCCCTCGTACGCGAGGACACCGAAGCGGCAGGCCACTACAGCTCCTCCGCGCACATGCTCTGGATCGGCGAGCGCACCCGGCAACTCGACGGCTGGCACATCGGCTTCGCCGAAACGGTGAACAATCCCGTCGGCGTCAAGCTGGGCCCGAACGCCTCCCCCGACGAGGTGCGTGAACTGTGCGAACGGCTCGGCCGGGGCCACGGCGCCGGACGCCTGTCGCTCATCACCCGCCTCGGAGCCGCAGAGACAGCCCGCCGGCTGCCGGCCCTCCTCGAAGCGACGGCCGACTTCACCGGCCGCGTGGTCTGGCTGTGCGACCCCATGCACGGCAACACCGTCCGCCACCCCTCGGGACGCAAGACCCGCCTGCTGACGGACATGCTCCGCGAGATCACCGACTTCTTCGCCGTGCTGCGCGCCCACGACACACCCCCCGGCGGACTGCACCTGGAGATGACGCCCGACGACGTGACCGAGTGCGTCGAGGACCCGGCCGGCCTCGCCACCGACACGCTGCCCCGCTTCCGGTCCACCTGCGACCCGCGCCTCGGCCCCGCCCAGGCCCGCAGCCTGCTCATGGCGACAGCCGACCTGCTCGCGCGAAAGGACACCCCGTGACCACCGCCGCCACCCCCCGCCTCCACGTCGTCGTCATCACCCGATGGCAGGAGCGCTACGCCGAGTACGGCCGTTACCTCGACCACGGCGACCACACGGTCACCTACGTCGCCACCGAGGTGGCGCTCCCGGCGATACCCTCCGCCGCCGCCGACATCGTCACGGTGGGCAGGACCGACGACCTCGACGAAGTCCGCGCCGCCGTCGGCCTCCTGGCCCGGCGCCACGGCCGCCCCGACCGGATCGTCGCCCTCAAGGAGGACGACCTGCTCATCGGCGCTGCGCTGCGCGTGGAGTGGGACTGCCCCGGCGACCGCCCGGCCGACCTGCTGCGGTTCCGCGACAAGCACCTGATGGTCCAGGCCGTGGCGGCCGCCGGAGTCCCCACTCCCGCGAGCGCCGCCGTGACCGGCGCCGCCGACGTCACCGCCTTCGCCGCCGCACACGGCTGGCCCGTGGTGCTCAAACCCCGGATCGGCAGCTCCAGCGCGGGCGTCGTCCTGGCCCGCGGCCCCGAGGACCTCGACGCGTCGCACTGGGCCGAGCCGATGCTCGTCCAGGAGTTCCTGCCCGACGCCATCTACCACGTGGACGGGATCTTCGACGGCACCGACCTGATGTGCTGGCGCGCCTCCCGCTACGTCAACACCTGCCTGGGCTTCCGCGAAGGCACCTTCCTGGGGTCCACCGAGGAGGACGATCCCGCGGTACTGGCCCCGATCGGCGAGCACACCCGTGCCGCCCTGGCCGCGCTGACCGACCGGCCCACCCCCTTCCATCTGGAGGTGTTCGTCGACCCCGCCGAAGGCACCTGCCGCTTCCTGGAGGTCGGGGCCCGCATCGGCGGCGCCGAAATCCCCTTCATCTGGCGGGAACTGCACGGATACGACCTGATGGATGCCGCCTTCCGGATCCAACTCGGCCTGCCGGCACACCCCGTGGGGCCGGCTCCCACGGCACGCGTCGGCGGCTGGCTGCTCATCCCGGCACCCGAGGCGAGGCCGTGCCGCGTCACCGAGGTCACTCCCATGACGGGCCGGGAGCCGGGGCCGTACGCGGAAGTGCTCCTCAAACCCGGCGAGGTGCTCCCCGCGGCCGACGCCTACTACGAACACGTCGGCGGACGCTTCCGGTTCCAGGCGGCCGACTCCACCACCGTCGAGCACGCGCTGACCACGACGGCCGCCGCCTTTCGGGTGAGTGCCGAACCCCTCGCGCTCACCACCGAACACTGACCCCCGCACCCCCAGGGAGGGCACCTTCATGTCCGTCAAGGGCCACGTCGTCATCGTCGACGCCTACCACCCCACCCGCCGTCTCGCCCCGGAGTTCATCAAGGCCGGATACGCCTGCGTCCGCGTGCAGAGCACCCCCGAAGTGCCCATGGTGTACCGGTCCACCTTCAGCCTCGACAACTACGCCGCCAACATCGTGCACCAGGGCGACCTGGCCGAGACCGTGCGCGCCGTGTCCGCGTACGGGCCCGTCGCGGTGGTACCCGGTGGCGAGTTCGGCGTGGAGTTCGCCGACGTCCTCAGCGAGGCCATGTCGCTGCCGACCAACGGCACGGCGCTGAGCCCCGCCCGCCGTGACAAGTACACGATGGTGGAGACCATCAAGAAGGCCGGCGTCCACGGCGCCGAGCAGATCCTCGTCACCGACGAGGAGGAACTGCGCGAGTGGCACGCCAAGCTGGGACGCCGCGTCGTGGTCAAGCCGATCCGGTCCACGGGCGGCGACGGCATCCACTTCTGTGACACCCCCGAGCAGTCGGTCGACGCCTACCGGGCCCTGGCCCGCGCGGAGAACTTCTTCTCCGTCGACAACGAGGGCGTCGTCGCCCAGGAGTACCTCGTGGGCGGCGAGTACGTGGTCAACACCGTCAGCCGAGACGGCCACCACCACGTGACCGACATCTGGAAGACCACCCGTATCACCGCCAACGGCGTCCTCGACCTCTGCGACTCCGTACACCTGTTCGCCCGCCGCTCACCCGAGGGCACCGTGCTCGGCCGGTACGCCGAGGAGGTCCTGGACGCCCTCGGCATCCAGCACGGCCCCGGCCACCTGGAGGTCAAACTGACCCCGGACGGCCCCTGCCTGGTGGAGGCCGGCGCCAGGATCGCGGGCGGTGACATCCCCTACTACGCGAGCCTGGGCACCGGCGCCTCACAGATCGACTGGACGGTGGACGCCTACGTGGCACCGGAGCGCTTCCACGAGCGCCGCCGAAGCGACTACGTCGTCGAGCAGCACTTCGCCTCCGTCGCCATGATCTCGCCCAAGTCCGGCACCCTGAAGCGGATCCGGCACATGGACACCATCGAGAAGCTGGAGAGCCTGCACGAGATCCGCCCGCTGGTGGCGCCCGGCGGCGAGATCCGGCCGACGGTCGACGACCTGACCTACCCCATGATCGTCAATCTGCGGCACGAGGTCGCCGAGGTCGTCCTGCGCGACTACGGAACCCTGCGGTTCCTCGACGGCGAAGGGCTCTACGAACTGTCATGACCATCCAAGCCGACACCCGCACGGCCAGCACGGAGGCGGCCACACCGGCCACCGTCCAAGCCGTGCGCGACTTCCTGGGCACCACGACCGCCGTGGGCGCCCTGCCCGAGCTGCTCGCCCTGCCGCTGGCAGAGCGCCACCGCCTCCTGGCCACGGGGGAGATCGGCGCCGAGGAGTTCCGCACCCGGGCCGCGCACTGGGCGGCCCATTCCGACAGCCACTACCGGGCCTGCGCCGAACTGCGCGAACCGACCGGCGGGCTGCGGCTCGGAGTCAAGGACACCGTGGACGTCCAGGGCTTCGCCACCCGGCTCGGGCTGCGCCGCTACCGCCACCACCCGCGCGCCACGGCCGCCGTGCTGCAGGGCCTCACCCACGCCGACGTGGTCGCCAAGGTGGTCACCACCGAGCTGAACATCGGCGTCGGCTCGGGATGCGTGAACCCCTGGTTCCCGCACATCGACCCCGCCGGATCCAGCACCGGCTCCGGCGTCGCCGTAGCCGCGAACATCTGCGACGTCTCGCTCGGCACGGACGTCCTGGGTTCCGTGCGCTGGCCCGCCGGGCGCTGCGGCGTCGTCGGGCTGCGCGTCACCCACCATCCGCGGAACCTGCCGGGCGTCTTCCCGCTCTCACCCGCCATGGACGCGCCCGGCTGGGTCGCACGCACGGCCGACGACCTGGCCTTCGCCTGGCAGCACCTGGGACTGGGCGAACCGGTGCCCGCCGGCGGCCGGCTGCGCGTCGGCATCCCCGGCGAGCTCGGCCGCGCCGGCGTACTCGACGCGGAGATCTCCCGCGCCCTCACTCGCACCGCCGGACTCCTGCGCACCGCAGGACACGACGTGGTCGAGGCGGACCTCGGCGAACTGTGGGACTGCCGCGCCGATGCCTGGCAGCTGTGCGCCCGCGACGCCTGGGACGGCTTCCGGCACTGGCGCGCCCGCATCGACGACGACCTCCTCGACTCGACGCACGCCGCGCTGCGCGCCGGCGCCGACGTGGGGGACGAGGAGTACGCCGCCATCCGGGACCGGATGACGCGGCTGCGCGGCTCGCTGCACACCCACTTCGCCGACCGGGGCATCGACGCCTGGCTGCTGCCGCTCGACCCCGCGCTGCCCCGGCCGCGCGGAACGGCGCCCCCCGCCGCCTCCACGATCCCCGTACCGGGCGACCCCCGCTACGACCGGGAGATCGGCTTCACCCCGGTGGCCAGCTTCGCCGGGCTGCCCGCGATCACCTTCCCCGCCGGTGTCGACGCCGAGTCCGATGCGCCCGTGGCCATGCAGCTCCTGGCGGGCCCGCACCGGGAGGGGGCGCTCATCGCGGCGGCCCGCGACGTGTCCCACGCGCTCGGCGACCTCGGCCTGCGTCCCCGGGACGTGTCCGGGGCGCGGGGCGACGTCGGACCGCGCCCCGCAGGCATCGACGCTCCACCCGCACGCGGCACCGCGAAGGAATGACCATGGCCACGACCCGTCAGAAAGCCGGAGGCCTCGGCCTCCTCCACCTCGCCGTCTTCGGAGGCTACGCGGGCCAGCAGATCCTGACCCCGATCCTGCCTCCGCTGGCGCGGGAACTGTCCATCAGCGAGTTCCAGTACGGCATGGTGATGAGTGCCTCCGCCGCCGTGGTGGCGCTCGTCAGCCCCCTGTGGGGCCGCCGCGCCGACGCGTGGGGCCGCAAACCCCTCATGGTCGTGGCCCTGTTCGGCGCCGCCCTCGGCCTCGCGGCCTTCGCCGTCTTCGCCCACCTGGGGTTGCGCGGTGTGCTGGGCGCCACGACCGTCTTCGCGCTGCTCCTCCTGGCACGCGGCATCCTCTTCGGCGGTTCCCTCGCGGCCCTGCCGGTCGCGGCGCAGGCGTACGTCGCCGACACCACCGTGGAGGAGGGGGAGCGCGTCAAGGGGATCGCCCGCGTCGGCGCCGCCATCGGCCTCGCGCTCGTCCTCGGGCCGGGGCTCGGCGGACTCCTGGGCGACCTGGGCATGCTCCCGGCCCTCTACACCGCGCCCGCGCTGATCGCTCTCGTCGGCGTCGTGGTCTGGGTCTGGCTGCCCGCCGAGGAACGACACACCGATCGCAAGGCGGCACCGGGGCGCCTGAGCCCCCTGGACTCGCGCATCCGCAGGTTCCTGTTGTCCGGTGCGGTCATCTACCTCTCCACCAGCCTGCTCCAGTCCAGCATCGGATTCCTGCTGATGGACCGGCTCGACCTCACCGCCGCGCGGACGGTGGAGCTGTCCGGCTTCGTGCTCCTGGCCGGCGGCCTGCCGATGCTTCTCGTCCAGGGCGTGGTCATCCCCAAGCTGGCGTGGCGTCCGCAGCGCCTCCTGCGCGTGGGCGTGCCGCTGACCGCGGTCGCCTTCGTCGCCATCTGCCTCGCCGACTCGCTGCCCGTCTTCCTGGCCGCCGTCACCCTGTCCGGCCTCGGCCACAGCCTCGCCATCCCCGGCTACAACTCGGCGATGAGCCTTGGTGTCGGACCCGACGAACAGGGCAGCGCGGCGGGACTCAGCGCGTCCGTCAACGCCCTCACCCTCGTCCTCGGCCCGCTCGCGGCGACCAGCCTCTACCAGGTCGACCCCGCGCTGCCGTTCGCGGTCGGGGCGATCGTGCTCGCCTCCCTGCTCCTGCTCCTCGCCCGCCGGACCGCCGTGCCCGGCGCGGTCCCGCACGAGGAGGAACCGGCCCCCGCCTCCAGCACCCCGCACTGACGGCGCAGGGGCCAACCGCCCGTCCCCACACCCGCCCGCGCGTACGTGCCCGGCACCCGCCGGGCGCGTACGCCCCGATTCGCCGGGCCCGCAGCGTGCGCAGACCGTACGCGGGCCCGCAGCCACAACCGCCTTTGTCCGAGGTCCGCGGCTGGAGCCGTCCTGCGCATGAGCGGCGGCCGCAGCCCGCGCACGCTCCCGGCCCGCACCGGTCCGACGCATGGCCCGTGCGGGGACCGGGACCGGCCCCGCCCGCCCCGAAACCGTGACGCCCCCGAGGCCACCCCACCCGGAGACACACATGTCCGCACCGCCCGTGCCCCCCGTCCTGCATGAGCACGCACCGCAAGCCACCCGGCCCGAGGAAGGGCTCCGCCGTGAACTCGGCCGGTGGAGCCTGACCGCCATCGCCTTCGGCGGCATGATCGGCTCGGGCTGGCTCTTCAGCGCCTACTACGCGGCGCAGACGGCGGGCCCCGCCGCGCTCCTTTCCTGGCCCCTCGCGGGCGCCGCGATGATGCTCGTCGGCCTCGTCCTCGTGCAGCTCGGCGCGACCCGCCCCCGGGCCGGAGGAATGGTCCGCTGGCCCCTGGAGGCCAACGGCGCCCTGGTCGGGACGGCCATAGGCTGGGCCGTCCTCCTCTCCGTCGCCAGCGCCCTCGCCGCCGAGGCGTCGGCCATCGCGCAGTACGCCGGCCACTACGTCCCCGGCCTGTACCGGGACGGACAGCTCACGCCGCGGGGCATCGGCGCGGCCGTCGTGCTCCTGGCGGCGCTCGCCCTCCTCAACTGGTTCGGCGTCCGGCTGTTCGCCCGGATCACCACGGCCCTCACCGTCTTCAAGTTCGGCGTCCCGCTGGTCACCATCGCCGTCCTGATCGCCGCGGGCTTCGACTCGGACACCATCGAGGCGGGCGGCGGCTTCGCCCCCTACGGCTGGTCGGCGCCGCTCGCGGCCGTGGCCGGCGCGGGCATCATCTACACCTTCAACGGATTCGCGGCACCCATCGAGCTGTCCGCCGAGGCCCGCGACCCGCGCCGCGATCTGCCCCGTGCCGTCGTCACCGCCATCGTCCTGGCGATCGTGCTCTACACCGTCCTCCAACTGGTCTTCCTGGTCACGGTCCCGTCCGACTGGCTGGCGGGCGGCTGGCACGGACTCAACTTCGACTCGCCCTTCGGCCAGCTCGCGCTGGCCCTCAACATCGGCTGGCTCGCGACGCTGATCTACGCGGACGCCGTCCTCTCGCCGACCGGCGCCGCCGGGATCTTCGTCGCCTCCGGCAGCCGCGAGACGTACGCGGCCGCACGCAACGGCGTCCTGCCCTCCTTCTTCGCCTCCGTGCACCCCGCGTCCGGCGTCCCCCGGCGGACCCTTCTCGCCAACTTCGTCCTCGCCACGGTCTTCCTCGTCCCCTTCCGCGGCTGGCAGGAGATCATCGGCGTCGTCGGGGTGCTGTCCCTGCTGACCTACGCGGCCTGCTCCGTCGCCGTGAGCACCTTCCGCGCGACGGACCACCAGGCGCGCACCTGGCGGATGCGGGGCATGGGCTGGATCGCGCCCGCCGGGTTCGTCGTGTCCACGGAACTGATCCACTGGGCGGGCTGGCACCACCTGCGCGCGGCGATCCCCCTGATGCTGGCCGCCCTGGTCCTGTTCGCCGTCCGGTACCGTCAAGATCGTGACGAGCTGGTCGCCGAACTCCGGTCCGGAGCCTGGTTCCTGGGCTACCTGCTGTTGCTCTTCGTCGCGGCGGCCGTGGGGTCCACCGGCGGCTCCGGGCAGGTGCCCGCGCCCTGGGACTCCGTCGCGGTGGGCGGCGCTGCACTGCTCGTCCACCGATGGGGTGTCCGCTCCGGCGCCCGTCGTGACCTGACCTGACCGACCCGATGGACCCGACTCGGAGGCTTTCCATGACACGCACCGTGGTAGTGAGCGGCGGCGGCACCGGCATCGGCCGCGCGGTGTGCGCGGCGTTCGCCGCAGAGGGCGCCCGGATCATCGCCGTCGGGCGGCGGGAGGACGTGCTGACCCGTACGGCGAAGGAGCTCACCGAACGGCACACGGCCCAGGGCGGGCAGGTGCGGGCACTGGCCGCCGACCTCACGATCCCCGAGGAAGCCGACCGGGTACGGGACGAACTGCGCGCCGAGTACGGGACGGTGGACGTCCTGGTGAACTCGGCCGGCGGCAATGTCCTGATCGGCGCCCCGGAGGGAGCGGACGAGGGCACCGCGGGAGCGGCCTGGCACTGGTCGGAGAACTTCCGCGCCAACGTCCTCACCGCCGTCCTGCTCACCGAGGCGCTCAGCCCGGTGATCGCCTCTCCCGGCGGCAGGATCGTGATGATCAGCTCGATCGCCGCGTACCGCGGCTCGGGCGCCGGGTCGTACGCGGGCGCGAAGGCGGCGCTGCATCCCTACGTCTACGACCTGGCCGCCGCGCTGGGACCCCAGGGCGTGACCGTGAACGCGGTGGCGCCCGGCTACATCGCGGAGACCGAGTTCTTCGGCGCCCAGGGCAACGCCGGCTCCCGCCACGACCTGCTGGTGAGCCAGACCCACACCGGCCGTGCGGGCGTCCCCGGGGACGTCGCGAGCACGGTGCAGTGGCTCTGCTCCCCGTCGGCGTCCCAGGTGACGGCACAGATCGTTCAGGTCAACGGCGGCGCCGAACGGGGCCGCTGACCCGCCTTTCCGCATCCCCCAGGAGTCCTCCGGCCGGGAGCGCGGCGATCGGTTCGCCCGTAGGCTCCACTGTCATGGGGTCACCGATGTCCTTCATCCATCACGTCGGAGTGTTCGCCTCGGACTTCGAGGCCAGCGAAAGGTTCTACAGCGCTTCGCTGGCGGAACTGGGGATCACTCCTGGATACCGGGCGGACGGCGTCGCGGAGTACTGGCACCCGGACCGGGACACGCCCTCCGTGTCCTTGGAGCGGGCGGACGGGGCTACCGCGACGACCAAGGGGATGCACCTGGCGTTCGCGGCCGGCAGCCGGGCTGCGGTGGACGCCTTCCACGCCGCTGCCGTCGCGGCGGGCGGGACCTCCCGGCACGCGCCGCGGCATTGGCGTGAGTACCGCGCCTACTGCGCGTTCGTCAGCGACCCCGACGGCAACAACATCGAGGCCGTGCACAAGGAGCAGTAGTCGGCCCTCCGCGACCGGTCGGTCGCGGAGGGCCGACTGAACCCGCCGCACGACCCCGCCCGCTGGACCCCGCACATCACCCTCGGCCGCGAGGCCGCGTGGACCGGCCGGGACGACGGCCTGTGCCCGGAGAACCCGAAGCCGTCCGGTGTCCTGACAGGCCACTGGACCGGCGCGCGGCACCACGAATCGACCACCCGCACCCGCACGACCGACGCCCCCAGCCCCTGACCCGTACGCCTATCCCTGCAGTCCCGCGGAATCCCCGCCTCCGGGCAGGGCGCAGGCCGCGGTTCCTCCCGGCAGACGCCCGCGATGGTTCGCCACGAGGCGGTAGGCACCGTGAGCGGCCCAGCGCACCGGTGGAAGGGTGAGCACGGCTCCCGCCACGGCCCAGGCACCGCCGCCGCTCATCAGCGCCTTCGCCACGGCCTGCACGCCCCCGTACACCTGCCCGGGCGGGGTCACCCACAGCGCCTCGTACTGCGCCCGGCGCCGGTCGGTACCGAGCGCCGGCAGGTCCGCGTCCTGCCAGGCGACGGCGTCACAACGCGGCCGCACCACGCGCTGGAGGGTGCCCACGGCCGTGGTGCAGAAGCCGCAGTCCCCGTCGAAGACAAGCACAGATCGGGTACGCACACATCCATGGTGCCGCATCAAGGCGGAGCCCGAGCCCAGTGACCCCGGTACGGTCGTGGCCGCCGAGGCGCATCTCGTCACCGACGCCGGTGAGTCGACGCGGCCGGTGTTGCCGGTTCCCGCGGGTTTCGCTCTGCCCGGGGCGGGCGTTGGTCCGGGCGGGGCGCGGTGGTTGGCGGGATCGGGATCGTCGAAGCGCAGCAGGCCGGACTTCCCTGCTGGGCCGGCAGGGGGGAGGGCTAGGATTCCCTGCGGGGCTTCGTGCGGGCGCGTCAGGCGCGGGTGGTCCGGCGGGGGAACGGCCGGCGCCGCCGGTCGACGGCGATGGGGGCCCCGCCGAGTCCGGACCGGGACGGGATCGCCAGATACGGGGCGCCAAGGCCGGACGGGTTCGGAACCCGCGTCGTGTTCTCTCCGTCTTGCCTGGGCGGACGGCATAACCGGCATCTAGTGAAGCGGTCTGGCTTGATACACATACGGCGTCAATCACGAGCGGGGCTGTGGGCCGCGGCGGCGGTCGCGGTCCTCGGGTTCCTCATAGCCCTGGAATTCGCCGTACGCCACTACGGCATGCCGGGTCCGCTCACGACCCAGGCGCGAGAAGTGCTGTTCCCGCCCAAATCCGGCGGACTGCTGTACGCCGGCATGGCCTTGATGATGGTGGTCCTCACCTGGCGGCAGAGGTTCATCGCGCTGGGCGCTGCGATCGGCATCGACGTCGTCTTCTGCGGGGTCCGCTGGGCCGCCGACATCAAGGTGGTCGACGGCCACCCCTTCGGCAACGGCGCGCTGTGGGTGACCCTGGCCTGTGCGGTCATCGCCCTCACCCGTCGCACCGGCCGGGAACGCGTCCTGCTGCTGAAGGGCGTGGGGCTGGCCCTGCTCCTGATAGCCGGCCGCAAGACCGGCGACGCCTGGCTGTTCCTCACCGCCCGGACCCGCCCCATGGTGCTCGACCAGTACATGGCGGCCACCGACCACGCACTCGGCGATCCGTCCTGGCTCATGGGACGGATCGTCACCGCCTCCGGGCCGATCGGCTTCAACGCCCTCGACTTCGTCTACGGCCAGCTTCCGGTGGCCGCCGTCGTCGTCGCGCTGTACCAACTGCGCCACGTGGCCGCCGATCGCCGCTTCCCACGCCACCACCTGGTGCGCACCTTCCTCGTGATAGGCCTCCTCGGTCCGGCCTTCTACATGATCTTCCCGGTGGTCGGTCCGCTCTTCGCGTACGGCACCGGCGCCGAGCACTGGGAGGGCGTCAGCCTGTGGGCGCCGCACATGCCGCCCAGCGCGCCCTGGGCCGTGGCCGACCTGTGGCCGCGGACGCTGCCGGCGATCGGCGACCCGCACCTCATGCCGTTCGACGAGATCACCCCCCGGAACTGCATGCCGAGCCTGCACACCGCGTGGGCCACAGCGATCTTCATCCACTCCCGCAAGGGCTCGCGTGTACTGCGCTACGCCGGCACGTTCTGGCTGATCGCCACCCTCGCCGCGACGCTCGGCTTCGGCTACCACTACGGCGCCGACCTCATCGCCGGTGTGGTGTTCACCCTCACGATCGAAGGAGCTCTGCGCGCCTTCGACCACGGCTGGGACCGGTCGGCTACCTATCTGGTCGCCTACGGCTCGACCGTCCTCGTCGCGCTCCTGGTGGCCTACCGCTACCTGCCGCTGGAGATGGCCGCGTACCCCTGGCTGGCGGGCCCGCTGCTGCTCCTCGCCATGGCCTCGGTGATCTACGGCTACAGGCGCACGACCGCCGCGTGGGAACCGAAGACGCTGCCCGCCCCGCAGCCGACCCCGCAACCCGAACTGATCTGACGGCTCGGCGGTCCGAGGCCGGGCGACGACGGGCCACCGGCACGGCGCCCGGCTCAGGTGACCGCGGCGGCGTTGTCGGTGGTGCGAGATACGATCACCGCCTCGATGCGCCGGACGGAGATCGTGAGGGACTCGCGGCCACGGGGGTGGGTCGCACAGGCCCCGGCATCCGGCTCGGGACCGGAGACGTCTTGCCGCAGCCCCACCCCCCTCCTCACGGCACTGATGCCGCCGGTCCGCCGACCCCGCCGACGCGGCTCGTCTCGGCAGGATCCGGTCCGTGTCGAATGCGGAGCCGATGACGATCTCCGCGTGGGGCTCGGGGTCGGCCGGCGCGATGGACGCGAGGTGCGACGCCTGGCGGTCCCGAAGGGCGAGCCGTGTCGAGCGGTGAGCGCTATCCGTGCCACCCCGGTGCCGCACAACCGTGCGCACCCCCTTGACACCTTCACCTGCCGACGGTCTGATGTGCTCGCTTTCGTTCGTCTCTGTTGGATTCTGCCATCCGGCATGCCCCGAGGAGCCGCACATGCTGCACGAACGACACAGTTTCAGACACCGTTTAGCGGCTTCGGCCGCCTCGCTCGCGCTGGCCACGGGTGGTCTGACCGGCGCTGTCGCGGTGACCGCGGGAGTCGCGGCGAGTGTGCAAGTCGCCGCCGTCGCCGCGGCGCCGGAGGCTGCCGCGCTCGACAACGGCCTGGCCCGGACCCCACAGATGGGGTTCAACAACTGGAACACCACGGGCTGCGGAGCGCAGTTCAACGAGGCGATGGTCAGGGGCATCGCCGACACCTTCGTCTCGAAGGGCCTCAAAGCCGCGGGCTACACGTACGTCAACCTCGACGACTGCTGGGCGCTGCCCTCCCGGGACGCCGCCGGCAACCTGGTCGCCGACCCGGTGCGCTTCCCCAACGGCATCAAAGCCGTCGCGGACTACGTGCATTCCAAGGGTCTGAAATTCGGCATCTATTCCAGCGCGGGCACCAAGACCTGCGCGAACAACGGCTTCCCCGGCGGCCTCGGGCACGAGAAGCAGGATGCCGACCTGTGGGCCTCCTGGGGCGTGGACTACCTGAAGTACGACAACTGCAACAACACCGGCGTCGACGCGCAGACCCGCTACAAGGCGATGGGCGACGCGCTCAAGGCCACCGGCCGGCCCATCCTCTACAGCATCTGCGAGTGGGGCTCCAACCAGCCCTGGAACTGGGCGCCGCCCATCGGCAACTCCTGGCGCACCACCGGTGACATCAGCGACACGTGGTCAAGCATGATCGACATTGCCCACAGGAACCAGCCCCTGGCGCAGTACGCCAAGCCCGGCGCCTGGAACGACCCGGACATGCTGGAAGTCGGCAACGGCGGCATGACCGACACGGAGTACCGCACCCACTTCAGCCTGTGGGCGCAGATGGCCGCACCCCTGCTCATCGGCAGCGACGTCCGCACCGCCAGCCCGGCGACGCTGAGCATCCTGAACAACAAGGATGTCATCGCCGTCGACCAGGACCCCCTCGGCAAGCAGGGCACGGTCGTCTCCTCCTCCGGCGGCCGCGTCGTCATGACCAAGCAGCTCGCCAACGGCGACCGCTCGGTCACCCTGACCAACGAGAACGGATCCGCCGCCACGGTGAGCACCACGGCCACCGCGGCCGGATTGCCGGCCGCCTCCTCGTACCGGCTCGCGAACCTGTGGTCCAAGGCGGTGTCGTCGACCGGCGGAACGATCAGCGCGTCAGTGCCCGCGCACGGCACCGTGATGTACCGGGTCTCGGTCGGCACCGGCAGCAGCACCGGCACGACCCACCCGTTGATCAGCGCCTCCTCCCAGCGATGCCTCGACGCGGAGGGCGCTGGAACGGAGCCCGGCACCCGTATCGTCATCTGGGACTGTCACGGCCGAGCCAACCAGTCCGTGACGCTGACCGCCGCCGGTGAGCTGCGCCTCTACAACGGCTCGCAGTGCCTCGACGCGAACGACAATCAGACGGACCCGGGCACCGTGGTCCAACTGTGGACCTGCAACGGTGGGTCCAATCAGCAGTGGAAGCTCAACCCCGACGGGACCGTCACCGGTACCCAGTCGGGCCTCTGCCTCGACGTCACGGGCGGGGACAAGCCCGCCGGGAACGTCAACGGCACCGCGCTGGAGTTGTGGACCTGCAACGGTGGAGCCAACCAGCAGTGGAGCCTCGGCTGATCCGTTCTGCCGCGTGAACACGGACCCGCCACACGTGTGCGCCCCGCACGTGTGGCGGGTCCACGAGCAGGGAGGGACGGCGGACCTGTCTCCCGCCCGATCAGCCAGCCCAGGGCCTGTCTGCCGTGGCTCTCGCGGGGACCGGCCCGGTGACCCCGGCGGGTCCCCGCCGCTGTCCGGTACCGACCCTCACGGCACCGGTCCCGCTGTCGCGGCTCCAGCGGGCGCACCGGGCAGGCCCTAGTGCGGCTCAAGGTGTACGGGTGAGGCTCGGGCCGTCTGCCCCTGTCCGCCGATCCGCCGGTCGGCCCGCTCGTCGGTGTGCCCGGAGGCTCAGTGCTGTCGGCCGGCCGGCTGTTCGGCAGGCAGGGGCGTGGGTTGTCCAGACGGACGGGCCGTGGATCCAGGGGCTGTTGGGGAGGATGCGGCGAACTCGTCCCTGCGGCGGGTGAGCGGTGTTGCGGCAGGGCCGGTGGTGCGGGCGTGGTGGGTGCCGCGGGTTGGTGCGAACTGAGGGGTGAGGGATGGCTTTCCCGGCAGGCACGGGTGCGGGCGCGGAACTGGCTGCGGGCACCGGCACGAGCGCGAGCGCAGGCACGGGTGCGAGACCGTACCCCGGCGGGCGTACCGGCGGGGATGGCGGTGTGGTGCGGCTGCATTGCCTGGCGCATGCGGGCGCGGGGGTGGCGAGTTACCGCGGCTGGCCCAAGGCGGTGGGCCCCGGGGTCGAGGTGGTGGCGACGACGCTGCCGGGGCGTGATCACCGCCGGCGTGAGCGGCGGGTGACGGATCGGGCGGAGCTGCTGGCTGATCTGATGCCCGGGTTGGCGGCGTCGGCGAGGTCGGGCCCGTACGCGCTGTACGGACACAGTCTGGGCGCTCTGGTTGCGTATACGTTGACGCGGGCGTTGGCGGAAGCAGGAGTGCCGGCGCCTCTGTTCTTGGCGGTGGGGGCATGCCTGCCGCCGCACGTGGCCACGGCGTTGGTGGGGGCGGCGGATGCAGGGGACGAAGTACTGCTGCCGCTGCTCGACGAGTTGGGGTCACTACCGCGCGGTGCGTCCGGTGCGCCGGGGGGTCTGTGGCATCGCAGTGTGCTCCCGGTGTTGCGGGACGACCTGCGGCTGGCGGCCTCGCTGCGTGCTGCAGCGATGGACACGGTCACCGGGGGCCGGGTCGAGGTGCCGGTGCTGGTGTTCGCGGGGCGGGACGACCCACTTGCCGTGCCGTCGGCGCTGGAGGACTGGCGGCAGTGGGCGGCCGGCCCGGTGGGCGTACGCACGGTTGCGGGGGATCACTTCTTCGCCGGTGCACCGAATCTGGCCCGGATGGTGGGGCAGGCCTGCCGCGACCTGTCCGGCACGGCCGCGGTGGGGGGCGGGGCACGGTGAGACGGGTCGTGGTCACCGGACTGGGGGTGGTGGCACCTGGCGGAGTGGGGGTGGGTGCGTTCTGGGCGCTGCTGACGTCGGGCCGGACCGCGACCGTGCCGGTGTCGCTCTTCGACGCCGGTGCCCACCGCTCGAAGGTCGCCGCCGAGGTCGATTTCGACCCGGTCGCGCACGGGTTCACGCTGGCGGACACCGAACGCCTCGACCGGGCCGCACAGTTCGTCATGGTGGCCGCTCGTGAGGCCCTCGCGGACAGCGGAGTCACGTCGGCCGGTGCACCTCGCAGCCCAGCCGCCACCGGCACGCCCGTCGACGAGATCGAGGGCGGGGGTGGGAGTGGGCCGCTGGGAGTGTGCGTAGGCAGTGCGGCGGGTTCGGTGACAGCGCTCACCTCCCAGTACGCGCTGGTCAGCGATTTCGGTGCCCGCCGGGTGGATGCCGGCCGCGCTTCCCCGCAGCTGTTCGACTACTTCGCGCCGAGTTCGCTCGCGGCGCTCGTGGCACGCCAGTGCGGCGCTCGGGGACCGGTCAGCGGCATCTCCAGCGGCTGCACCGCGGGTCTGGACGCGATCGCTCACGCGGGGGATCTGATCCGCGAGGGCAGCGCGGAGGTGATGGTTGCCGGCGGGACGGAGGCGCCGATCTCACCGGTGGTCATGGCCTGCTTCGACCGGATCCGCCTCACCACCGGCCGCAACGGCGAACCGGCGTCCGCGTGCCGGCCCTTCGACCGCACCCGGGACGGCTTCGTGCTGGGCGAGGGCGCCGCGATGGTGGTGCTGGAGGAACTCCAGCACGCGCGGCGACGCGGGGCGCACGTCTATGCGGAGGTGTCGGGCTACGCGTCCTGCAGCAGCGCCCACCACATGACGGGGCTGCGGGCAGGTGGTGAGGAGAGCGCCCGGGCGATCCGCGGGGCGCTGGACGCGGCGCGGTTGAACCCGGTGGATGTGGACTACGTCAGCGCGCACGGCGCGGCCACCCGGCCCGGGGACCGGCACGAGACGAACGCCCTGAAAGGCGGGCTGGGCGAGCATGCGCGACGAGTCCCGGTCAGCTCCATCCGGTCGATGATCGGGCACGCGCTGGGGGCGGCCGGAGCGCTGGACGTGGTGGCCGGAGCACTGGCCATCAAGCACAGTACGGTGCCGCCGACAGCGAACCTGCGTCAGCCCGACCCGGCCTGCGATCTCGACTACACCCCGCTCGTCGCCCGCGAGCAGCGCACCCACACCGTGCTCGCGCTGGCCAGCGGCTTCGGAGGCTTTCACAGTGCCGCCGTGCTGACCCGGCCTCGGCTGAAGGAGACGGCATGAACCTCCGCCCCCGCCCGCAGCCCCCTCGTGGCCGGCCTGCCGATCCGTCGCGGTCAGCCGGTTCCGGAACCGCCGCACCCGCCTGCTACGCGTCCGGTCGTACGCAGGTCGGTACCGGCCCGTCCACGGCCGACGGGACCGGGCATGCCGGGACGGGCGGTGGGGCGGGTCCCGGTACGGAGCCCGGTGGCACGGCAGCCGCCGGAACGCAGCCTCGTGGCGCGGCGCCCTCCGGTACGGCGGCCGGTGATGGGACGCCCTCCGGTGCGGCGACCGGCGGACGTGGAGCGATGGACGCCGCCGGTTCCCCCTCCGCCGGTGTGAGTCGTGCGGACAAGGCGGGGAACTCTGCGGAGGAACGTCCGAGGCCGGCCCGTGGACGCCGGAGTCGCGATGCGGGGGAGGCGGTCGTCACGGGGGTCGGAGTGGTGGCCCCCAACGGGCTGTGCACACGCGCATGGTGGAAGGCGTTGCTGCAGGGACGCAGCGGGATCGGTGCGATCACTCGCTTCGACACCGAGGGGTGCGCGGTACGTGTGGCCGGTGAGGTGTCCGGCTTTGTGGATGCGCAACACATTCCCAGCCGACTGCTGCCCTCCACCGACCGGACCACACGCCTGGCGCTGACGGCAGCCCGCGAAGCGCTGCAGGACTCCGGTGCCGACCTCGCCCAACTGCCCCCACACGCCGCCGGGGTGATCACCGCCAGTTGCGCGGGGGCCAGCGAGTTCGGCCAGCGGGAGCTGCAGGCGTTGTGGGCGGGGGGTGCCCGGCACGTCAGCGCCTATCAGTCGATCGCCTGGTTCCCGGCGGCGGGCGCGGCGCAGATCTCCATCAGTCACCAGTTGCGCGGGCCCGGGTCCACCATCGACAGCGAACAGGCCGGCGGCATCGACGCGTTGGCCGCCGCTCGGCGCCGGCTGCGCGGCGGTGCCCGGTTGATGGTCACAGGCGGCGTCGACTCGATGCTGTGCCCGTGGGGCTTCGCGGCCCATCTGGCGGACGGGCGGATGAGCACCGTCGACGACCCGGCGCGCGCCTATCTGCCCTTCGACGCCAAGGCCAGCGGGTATGTGGTGGGGGAGGGCGGTGCCCTGCTCGTCGTGGAGGACGCTGCCACCGCCGCCCGACGTGGCCGCGCGGTGTACGCCAGTGTCGCCGGGTGCGCCGCCACCTTCGACGCACCCGACCGTCCCGGGCTGCGCGAGGCCGCCGAACTCGCCCTGGCCGACGCGGGTATCGCCCCCGGGCAGGTCGATGTGGTGTTCGCGGACGGAGCCGGTGAGCGGGCGGCGGACCGCGAGGAGGCCGCCGTGCTGTGCGCCCTGTTCGGACCGGCGGGGGTCCCGGTCACGGTGCCCAAGTCGATGACGGGACGGCTGGGGGCGGGGGGCTCGTCCCTGGACGTGGCCGCGGCGCTGTGGGCGCTGCGGGAGAAGGTGATCCCGCCGACCGCAGGCACCCGCCGACCGGCCGACGACTGCCCGCTGGACCTGGTCGTGGCCCGGCCCCGCCAGCTGCCTCGCCTGCGTACCGCCCTGGTTCTTGCCCGCGGCCGGGGCGGCTTCAACTCCGCGACGGTCCTGCGCGCCCCGCCCTCGCCCTGACCCCCACCAGCCCCCCGCCCCCCGGGTGCCGGCCACCCCGGGCGGCGGGGCCCCGATCCTCCGATGGTCGGCGTTCCGTGCCGCCCGCCCCTCAAATCTCAGGGACAGTTCGCGCCGCACGCCCAGGGCCGTCACGTCGTTGCGGACGGCAGCCACGAACCGTCTCGCTTCCACCGCAAGGACGGACCAGGAGACCGGGAGACCGGGTAGGACCACACGTCCGGCTCGGAAACGGAACCAACATGCCTGCCCTCTGACGACCCCGCGATGCGCACCTCACCCACATCCGCGTAGGACATCGCATCGAACGCGAAGTCACCGTGGTCGCCATCCGGCAGCCGGAGCCATTGCGCCAGACCTCGCGCCAACTCGACCACGGGAAAAGAGCCCCACGGGGCACTCCGCCCGGTGTAGTAGGCCATGAACCACCGGCCTCGGCTTCATCCCCGAGGCCCCGCGGTCACCGGACCTCGCACTTGGCTCCATGCACGTATCACGTTCGTTCCCGGTGCAGTTTTACCCGGCCGGGAGCCTCTCGAGTCCGCCGGCGTGGTGGCTGGTACGCGCTGTGTCCCCCGACAAAGTCCGGTCTCCCCGGGAGCGTGGAGATAGTCTCGGCGTTGTCATCGTCCAACGGGGAGGGGCCGAAGTATGCAGGGACGGGACTGGATTGAACGGGCGGGAGAGCTGTTCGAAGCGGCGATGTTCGGCGGGGACACCTCCGCGCTGGAGCGGTCTGATGACGTGCTGGATGCCGTCGAGGCGCAGCTTTCCTTGGCGCGGGGCAAGGTATTGCACGTTCGGTTCCTGAACGACCGCGAGGAGAACGGCCAGGAACTGGTGCTGTTCGAGCGCGCGGCCGAGTTGTACAACCGTCTGGGAGACACATCGGGTGAGGCGGACGCGTTGTTCTGGGTCGGCTGCTGGCATCAGGTCGTCAAGGGCGACGGTGGAGCCGGCAGACCGTACTTGGAGCGGTCGTACGCGCTGGCGAAATCCGTCGACGACCGGATGACGATGTCCTACGCGGTTCGCCATCTCGGCTTTGCCGACAGGGAAGCAGGCCACTTCGACCAGGCCCGCGAGCGTCTGACCGAATCGGTGACCCTGCGCCGGGAGATCGGCTTCAGGGCCGGGGAAGCGGCCGGTCTGGTGGCACTGGCCTACCTCGCGTCTGAAACCGGCGACTCAGCGGCGGCGTTCCGCCACCTCGACGAGGCCCAAAATATCTCCGAGAGCTGCGGTGCCAAGGCCGTCTCGGGGTGGATCGACCAAGCCCGAACGTTCATGCGCTCCTAGGCTATGGCTCCGCGTCTTCGCAGGTGGGCCCGGTTGGGGCGGGTGTCGCGTTCCCGGTCGGCCTGCACGCGGGTCGCGTGCGCGGGGGTGGCCAGGACCGGTCCTGGGCACCAAAAATGCCCCCAGGACCGATCGCCCCCGTGCGGGGACGCCTCGCCCGGAGCCACCGCTTGCGGGGAGTCCGTCATCCCCGGGTCGGGTCGGCTGCCGCCTCGTGGGAAGCCGCCGCCCGTGCAGCGTCCTGGACGCCCGCTTGTAGCGCCGGCTGGGCAAGGCCGCACTCGGACACGTCTGACGGACGCAGCGGCACCCCGTTGCTGCGCAGCACGTCGCGGACGTCGAGGATCAGGGGGAACACCTCGTGATTGCGGTCTTCGCCCTGCTCGTCCCAGGCGCGCTGTTCGGCCTCGACCGCCATGCGGTCCTGGGCGAAGACGCGCTCGGTGAAGCGGCGGATGAGTGGCCACGCGAGGTGGATCGCCCCCGGCACCGACGGCTTCGCGATCGTCAGCAGGCCGTAGGCGTGGTTCACCCGCTGCTCGGCGTCCTCTGGAACGTAGGCGGCCCACAGCGAGAACGCGGGCGTGTCCGTGCCGTCGGGAACGCCCCGCAGCGTCTGGTAGGGGTACTCCGTGCGGATGGTGATGACGTCGGGCGTGTTCTTGCCGTCGCTCCCCTCCGCGGACAACAGACCGGCCCCCCGGTCCTTGCGGCCTCCCGCCGGGACGAACAGGTAGCGCGCCTCGACGTGTCGCGGGCCGCTCTCGTACCCGAGCAACTCGGGCTGGATTCTGCCCAGCACACTGCGATGCAGGAACTGGTGGTTCATGTCGAGCAGGTTCTCGTGCATGAACGAGTAGTGGCACCGGACGGTCCGGGAGAACGTCATGGTCCGGTGGGCGGGGGAGTGATACTCGGGCAACGACGGGAACGGAGCCGTCCCGGCCAGGGACCGGTCTCCGGGAAACACGAACACCAGTCCGTACGCCTCGCGGACCGGATACGAGCGCACGCCGCGCGGCGGCCGTTCGCACCCCTTGGGCAGGTAGGGGATCTGCGAGATGCGCCCGTCGCCCCGATAGGCCCAGGCGTGATAGCAGCAGCGCAGGATGTCGCCTTCCACCACGCCCATGCTCAGCGGCACCTGGCGGTGTGCGCAGCGGTCCTCCAATGCGTGGACGGTGCCGCTGCGCCCGCGGTAGAGGGCGATCCGCTCACCCGCGAAGGCGGTCGCGAAGGTGCGGTTGCGCCGTACGCTCCGAGAGGTCGCCACCGGATACCAGTGATCGGGGGAGATGCCGATGCGCCGCAGGTCCGTGGCCGCACCGGAGCGAGCCGACGGGCGGGAGTCCGCGAGAGGACGGGCGGGCGTAGCGGGACTGCTGGCAATGTGCCGGTCCGCTCCGGGGCTGCCGGGTCGGGCCTCGGTCATGGACTGTGCTCCCTTGCAGTCAAGCTTGCAGTCAAGAACGGGCGACGAGCGGCGATGGAGCCACGATCGGCTCACGCTCTCTCGCTCCTCGGCCACCCACCGATCCGTGGCCCTGGACGATCCGCACGCCGCGGAGGGCTCCCGTTTCCTACGTTCACCGGGGGAGCCCCGAATGGCAACCGCGGTGATGCGTTGGCGCGACATCCGACCGCACGGCCGGGCTGCGCCAGGCTGGGGATGCTGCAGTGTCGGCCCAGCCTCTCGTCGACCGTCTCGCCGGCACCGGTCCGGCCCCGATTGATCAGCCTGCGAACCCGCTACCCGAACGTGTGTTCAGTAGTATCGCGTCGGCTGGAAGAGCTTCCCGCCCGACGAATCGAGTGAGCCCATGAGCGACGATGTCCTCTCCGTCATTCCCACCGACCCCCACTGGCAGCCGGAGCAGGCTGCGGCTGACCGTGCTGCGTCGATCGTGGAAGGCCTGGCCCCCGGGCTCCCCGACGGCGTCGACGCCGAGATCGACGTCACCTGGCACGACGCGCTCACCGTCGTCGACTGTGGTGACAACCTGCAAAAGATCGGGTGTCCCCACTGTGGCGCGTCGATCGACACCGAGTGGTGGGCCGATCTACTCGAAGCGCACAGCGACGACGGTTTCACAACCCTCGCCGCGGTGGTTCCCTGCTGCGGCGCCGCGACCTCGCTGGACGCACTGGACTACGACTGGCCCTGTGGCTTTGCCCGATTCGAGATTGCCGTCTGGAACCCTGAGCGTGACTGGTTCAGCGACGAGGAGCTGACCGCCATCGGGGAGGCGCTCGGACATCAAGTGCAGCAAGTCAGGGCCCGCATATGACGCGCCTGCCACCGCGCATCGCGAGCTCATGTTCGGCAGCTGCCAGGCACCGCTTCACGTGCGGGTGCGGTACCTCCTCCCAGCACCTTGCTGAGGAAGGCGCCGACGATGTGACGTCTCGGCCGTTTTCGCCAGGCGAACAGAGCCGGGGTGCCTGAAAATGCCATGCAGCCAAGCCGTATCCTGCAGCGGCGAGACAAGCGGTGCTGATGCTTCGTAGGCGCCCGCCGCAAGGTATGCCCCTGTCCGTCTCGGACGCCTGATGCACGACCAGGAGGTCGACCGGTGATCACCCTGACCGCAGTCGGAGGGGTGGCCCTGGTCGAACTGGGCATGGCCCTGACTCCAGGCCCGAACATGATCCACCTCGCCTCTCGTGCGATCACTCAAGGCCGCAGGGCCGGTCTGGTCAGCCTCAGCGGGACCGCCGTGGGATTCCTGTGCTATCTGCTGGCTGCGGCTGCGGGCCTGTCCGCGCTGTTCGCCGCTGTGCCGCTGGCGTTCACCGTGGTCAAGCTGGCCGGAGCCGCCTACCTGGCCTACCTTGCCTGGGGCATGCTCAAGCCCGGCGGGCGCTCGCCCTTCGCCCCGAACCAGGACCTGCCGCCGGTCTCCGACGCCCGCCTGTTCTCGATGGGGCTGCTGACCAACCTGCTCAACCCCAAGATCGCTCTCATGTATGCCGCCCTACTGCCCCAGTTCCTGGACCCGCAGGCAGGTCCGGCCTGGGGCCAACTGCTCCAACTCGGCGGTGTACAGATCATTGTGGGGATTTCCGTGAACGCTTTGATCATGCTGGGCGCAGCACGGGTGTCGGGGTTCCTGGCCGCCAGGCCCCGCGCCATGACCGCCCAGCGGTTCACCGCGGGCAGCCTGCTCGGCGCCTTCGCGCTGCGGACCGCACTGTCCCGCACACCAGCCTCTGCCTAGGGCCCGGCATCGCCAGCTGGTCCGGCGGTTTGATGGTTTGACGTCACCTTCAGCGAGGGCCCCGCGCTGGGTGTCGTGGAGGACGCAAGACGCCAGCCGACGGGAGACGGCACCGCTCAGAGGTCAGGCGCACCCAGAGATCGCAAGGCCGGGTGAAACCGGCGCCATGGGTGCTGGAAGGCGCCTCTCTGCGGCGGTTCCGGCCCGTCGAACGAGTCTGGAAGCAGGTGCACGTCCCCGCCGCCCGGTCTGCTGGGTCCGACCGATCCGGGCGCGACGCGCGTGACATTTCGAGCTGCCGGGTTCCTTCGCGGTACGCCGCCGCCGGACGACACAAGCCCCCTGGCGAAGGCGCCGCCGACGCCCGGGACGCCACCGTTCACGAGCGACCCGGGGAGAAACCCGCGGCCATGAAGCGAGGGACCACATCAGCGCGGTGGACGCGAGATGATCGGTGTCAGGCTGATTTCCTTGCCCATGCGCGGCGAGGTGGTCGCCGGAGCCGCCGGATTGGCGTAAGGCGGGGTGACCACGCCGGGGGCGGCCGAGGAACCGGCGCTGCCAAGCCTGCGCCGGGGGCGGGTTTCCCGTATGACTGCCGTCCTCCGGGCAGCGCTTGCGCCCGCGGATGCAGCGATCCGGTACGCGGAGGACGCTGAAAGCACGTCCGGGGTGCGGCGGCGCGCCGGCGTGAGCGTGAACGGTACCGGGAGGTGATCTGCATGGCACGCGACGATGCCGGCCCGCTCGTGGACGAGGCGGCCCTTGCGATGCTGGACGCGTTGTTCGAGCAGTCACCGATCGGGCTGCATCTGCTGGACACCGAATTGCGGGTGCTGCGGGTCAACACCGCGACTCCCGCCATGCGAGGTCTGGCCCCGGACGAGCTGGTGGGGCGCCCGGTCCGCGAGGCCTACAGCATGGTCGATGCCGACGTCGAGCGTCTGCTCAGCGGGGTCCTGGACACCGGAGTGCCCCTGCTGCGACGGCTCATCGATGCTCGCATCCATGGGGACCTCCGGCACTACGAGGTGACCGCACTGCGTTTGCAGAGCGCGAGTGGAAGTGTGCTCGGTGTGGCGGTCGCCGTGGTCGACGTCACCGGCCGTGAACGAGCCCAGGCCCGGATCGGCGTGCTCGGTGCCGTACGGGGGGACGTGGGTCGCACGCTGGATCCGGCCGTGACCGGCGAGGAATTCGTGAACGCCGTGGTCCCCGCTTTTGCCGATGTCGCCATTGTGGAGGTCGTGCACGCGGTGATCCGGGGCGACGACCCGCCGTTGGCCCCGCCATCCCCGGGCACACCGCTGATGCGTACGGCGTTCCTCAGCAGCCGAACACGCCCGCCCCAGGCCCACCAGGTGGGGGATGTGCACGGTCTCCCCGCCCCCACCCCCTTCACCCAGGCCCTGTCCGACTTGCGCCCGCGCGTGGTCACCCTGAATCCGACCGCCCCGTGGTTGTCCGTGGATCCCGCGCGTGCGGCGGCGATCGAGTCGGCGCAGGCCCATTCCCTCCTCGTCGTCCCGCTGGCGCTGCGCGAAGCGGCCCTCGGCCTGATCAGCCTCTACCGAACCGGAGACTCACCTCCCTTCGATTCAGACGACCAGGAGCTGGCAGTGGAGTTGGCTGCCCACACGGCCCTCTGCATCGACAACGGTCGCCGCTACGCACGTGAGCACACCATCGCGGCCACGGTGCAGCGGGAGTTGTTGCCTCGCCGCCCGGAGACCCACACGTGCTTGGAGGCCGCCTACCTCTCCATCACAGGAGTCGCCCCCGGTGCCTGGTACGACACGATCGCCCTCTCCAGCGCCCGTACCGCACTCGTCGTCGGCAGCGTGTCCGGACGCGGGCTGAATGCCGCCGCCACCATGGGACAGCTACGCACCGCCGTGCGCTCCCTGGCAGCGTTCGATCTGCCCCCTGAGGAACTTGTGGCCCGTCTGCACGGCACCGCCGCCCAGCTCGCGGCCGAACGCGCCGACCTCTCAGTCGGCGACCCCCTACGCCGTGAGGCGCTCACCGCCGACTGCGTGTACGCGGTACACGATCCGTTGACCGGCATCTGCACCCTGGCCGCGGCCGGTGATCTCACCCCTGTCGTCGTGCGCCCCGACGGCGGCACGGACGTGCCCCGCACCCTGGCCGGGCCAAGCCTGGGTACGGCGCAGAAGGCTCCGTTCGCTGCCAGCGAGGTGGAGGTGCCGGACGGTAGCGTGCTGGTCTTCTGCAGCGACCCGCTTCTCACGTCGTATCTGGTGGGAGCCTCGGGCCCGCTGGCCTCGGCGCCCGACTTCCGGGACCGCTCGCTCCAGGACCTGTGCGACGCACTTGTGTATGCGCTACCGCCGGACCTGGGCATCAACGATGCCGCCGTGATCGTCGCGCGCACCCGGACCTTTCCACCCGATCGGCGCGCGTCGTGGCAGCTGGATCCGGTCCCTACGGCCGTGGCCGCCGCCCGACACCGTACCCGCGAACAGCTCGCAAGGTGGGGCGTGGACGACGAGACAGCGCAGGACACTCAGCTCATCGTCAGCGAACTCGTCACCAACGCCGTCCGGTACGGCAGCCCTCCCATCGAGCTCCGCCTGATCCACGACCGCCGCACCGTGACGTGCGAAGTGCGGGACGGCGATTCCTCCGCTCCCCATCTGCGGCACGCCGGCGCCGCAGAGGAGGGCGGACGCGGCCTGTTCATCGCCGCTCAGCTGGCCCAGACGTGGGGGACGCGATACACGCCACCGGGGAAAACCATCTGGACCGAGCAGACGCTGCCACCTGTTCGTGGCAGCACATGGCCAGGCGGCCGGCGCTGAAGACAACACCGCAAGCCTCGGCCGGAAACGTGCCTCCGGGTGAGACCCCGTATGCCGAGACAGCATGCGGGCGGGTCGCGGCGACGGCGAGGGGGCCCGCACTCTGCTGTGGTGTCAGCGAGATCCCGCCCGCCCTCACGCGGCCTGCGCGCCCCCAAGGGCAGGCCGTTGCGGGCTCGCTCCTGTAGTGGCGTGCAGCCGTGATCAGGGGCAGGAACTGGAGCTCTGACCGATGACGTGGGCGTCCGCGTTGTCCGCCGCCTTGACGTAGGCGGCCGTCGTGCCGCGCCGGTCGTAGGTCCGGGTGAAGTCGGAGCCCAGGTCAACAATGAACTTCACCTTGTAGCAGTACCCGGCGTCGATGCGCAGCGTGTCCCAGTCCTCTCGGTACGGCGTGTGGCCACCGTTCACGGACAGGTAGTAGGTCGCCTGTGGCACATCGTCGCTCTTGCAGGTCGGTTGAGTGGCGGTCCACGAACCCGTGCTGTCTCCGGCGCGACACCAGTTCTTGAGCGCCGTCGCTCCCAGATTGGTGTCGTTGACCGACGATGAGCAACCCGCGACACCGCAACTCGCGCCTGCACTGGCTGTGTTGGCTGAACCGAGTACGGCGACGAACGCCATTGTGGTGACCGCCACGGCCGCTCTGCCGAGCCCCACCGGCACCTTCTTGAGCCTCATGAAGACTTCCTCCTCCAACTCGGCACGCATTGGCGTAGACCTTTCGGGGAAGGTAGTGCCTGCTTCGCCTCTGCGCCACGCCTCCGACCGAAGAGGTCTGACCGTAACTCGCCTGTCGGCATGACTAGTTGAGTGCCGTATTTCGCTAGGGGGCCTTCTGTGCCGGTCGGGCTCGCCCCTTCGCGACTCCGCGCTTGGATGGGACCTCGGCCCTCTCGCCGGGAACGCCCTCGCGTGATTGCCGCGCCTTTTCGGTCTGTGTATCCGTTCCTGGTGGCCGGTAGAGGGATGGCGGACGGCCGGCCTCGATCGCGGCCGGACCGAGGGGTCCTGGCGGGGCGGGATCGGCGGGTGGGCCATGGCTCGGCCGCTGTCGGAGTTCGTGGCGACGTCGTGGGCGGCGGCCGGGAATGGCGCCGGCGGACTCGACTGTGATGGTAACACCTGTTACCATGCCTCCATGGCCAAGACGCAACTGGGTGCACGTGTGGACGAGGATGTGGCGGAGCTCGCCAAGAAGCGTGCTGCCGATCTCGGGCTGGGGGTCGGGGACTACCTCGCCCGGCTCGTGCACGAGGACGCCAGTGGGCTGCGTGCCCAAGCCGTCGACGCGGCTGCTCGCTTCTTGGCGGAACACCAGGCAGTTTTCGATGAAGCCGAGGAAGCCCAGCAGGCGGCTCGGGGAACGCACGCGGCCTGATGGAACTGCACATCGATGTCCCCTGGATCCTGCAGGTCACCGAGGCGGCCGGAGCGAACGATCCGGCCCCTGACGACTATGGAGTCCCGGTCTCGGCGATCGCACGCCACCGGGCCGAATTGCTCGAACAGCCGGTGTACAGCGGTCCTTATGCCAAGGCTGCGGCCTTGGTGCACACGCTGGGCCGTTGCCGCTGGCTGGAGCGCTCCAACATGGCGGTCGCCGCTGCCACAGGGGTGATGTACCTCGACGCTGCCGGGATTCCCGTCAAACCCGGCCATCAGGATGCGGTGGCCCTCAAGGATCTGTTGCTCGACCCTGCCTGTACCGCAGGGAAGATCGCGGCCCTGCTGCGGGCCTGGCCGACCGCCACCTGAGACACGAACAGCTACGACCTCGCCGGGAGCCTCGGCCGGAGGCGTCCTTCCTTCGATGTCCCGACCGCCCGGCGTCCGTGAGCCTCACCGGCTCGATCCTCAAGGGGACGACCCGCCGGGCCTCCTGGAGACAGGGTCGAGGTCGGCATGGCGTGGTCCTGCACCGCGCCGCCCGACAGGTAGGCGCCGTCCTCCTCAGCGCAGTGCACTCTTGGCCTGCCAGTCGGTCCACGACACGTTCCACACGCCGAAGCCGTTCCCCGGAGCGACCACGCCCTTGGTGTCCTTGCCCGTGATTTCGAACGGGTCGCCCGGCCGTACCTGCCTGTAGAACCAGGCCGCGTCCGCGTCGCTCATGCCTATGCAGCCCGAACTGTGGTTCGCGCGGCCGAAGTAGGGGGCGTTCCAGGGTGCGGCGTGCGCGTACATGCCCGACCAGGTCAGCCGCATCGAGTAGTTGACCGTCTTGTCGTAGGCGTCACCGAGGCCGACGGTCTCGGAATTCATGTTGATGGTGCGTTCCTTGGCCATGAGCACGGCCGTTCCGCGCCAGGAGCGCTTGTCTCCACCGGGTGTGCCGCCGGAGACCGGGATGCTCCGGACGGTCTTGCCGTCGCGTAGCAGGGTGAGCCGGTGGCGGTCGAGGTCGACCCGGGCGATCTGGCGGGTGCCGACGGTGAAGTGCGTGGTGTAGTCGCGTACGAACCAACCGCCGTCAGGGCCCGAGTCGGTGCCGTCCAGTTCGGCGTCCACCGTGACCTTCGTCCCCGGCTTCCAGTACGACTTCGGACGCCAGTCGACCCGGTCCCTGCCCGACCAGTCGCGTATCCAGCCCCAAGAGCCCAGCGTGCCTTCCGAGGTGGTGACCTTGAGGTGTTTCTCGACTTCGGAGCGGTTCTTGACCGGGCGGTCGAAGACGAGGGAGATCGGCTGGGCGACGCCGACGGTGGTGTCGGCGCCCGGGCGCCAGTCGACCTTGTTGACACTGTCCGCCTCCACGGTGGTGAAGGATGCCTTCGTCGTGCCGGTGGTGCCACGCTCCGTCCGGGTCGTGGCGGCGACCGTGTACGCAGTGCCGGGGGAGGCTTTGCGGTCGGAGACCCACCGTCGGCCGTCGTCCGCGACCTTGCCGTGCAGCCGCCGGCCTTCGGCGTCTGTGACGGTCACCGAGGTGAGACGGCCGTGCGCGGCCGTGACCGTCACCGGCCGACCGGGCGCGGCATGCCGCCCCTTGAGCGAGATGGTGACCGCGACGGGGCGGTCCGCGGACTTCGCCACCCGGGGCGGGTGCGAAGCGGAAGCGGACGAACTCGGCGAGCAGGCGGCAAGAGGCGCGAGCAGGGCTGCGGCGACGACGGCCCGTATCGGGGCATGGGTGAACACACGTGCGCGATGCATGGAAACCTCCAGGACGGACGACTCCGCCGATGACGAGCGGACTGCCTCGACCCTAGAGGCGGAAAACGCCAGGTCAGGCGCTATCGAGGACTATGACGGCGGTTGGTGAGAAACGGTCATGGCCTCGTCACATACAGCGCGCGGAGCGGTCATGGGCGGTTGTGAGCATCCTCAGCGACCCCGTCGCCAGCCGGGGAGACCAATGAGGGATCAGATCGTGTCAGCACTGCTCGTACCACCCGGCCGTGTCCCTCGAGCGGGGAAGGAACCCGTGTCCCTCGGGCCGGTCACGCCAGGGGCATACCGTGCCTTCCTGTCGTCGCCCGCCGGCCGGTTCCTCGGCCCCGGTTTCCTGCAGTGCCCCTCCTGGGCCGACGTGAAGGAGGGCTGGCAGGCGCGGCTGCTCGGCTGGGGAGCGGACCCGGGATCGGGTGCCTTGAGCGGAGTGGCGCTTGTGCTCTTGCGTCAATTCCCCGGCACGCGCCGATTCTTCGCCTACCTTCCCGAGGGACCCGTGGCCGACTGGGCGGATCCCGACGTGGACTTGTGGCTCACGCCGCTGCTCGACCATCTGCGCGACGCGGGCGTGTTCGCCGTACGTATGGGTCCCTCGCCCGCCTACCGGCGCTGGGACGCCTCCGCGCTGAAGGCCCTTACCGGTCCGGGCCGCCGGCTCGGCGACGTGCTCGCCAGCGAGGTCGACCCGCTCGGCAGCGCCGTCGCCGACCGGCTGCGCGCCCGGGGGTGGCACCGCTGCGGCAGTGAGGGGTCCACGGACGGCGGGGACGCCCAGCCTCGCCACGTCTTCCGGATACCGCTCGCCGGACGCACCACCGAGGATCTGTGGTCCGGCCTCAACCAGGAGTGGCGGCGCAACGTCCGGCGCGCTCGGAAGGAGGGCGTGGAGGTGGTCGTGGGCGGTGCTGCCGAACTCCCCGCGTTCCACCGGCTGCTGGGCATCACGGAGCAGCGGGACGGCTTCCGGCTCGGACGCTCCCTCGCCTACTACGAGCGTCAGTACGCGGCACTCAACGCCGAGGAGCCGGGACGAATGAAGCTGTATCTCGCCCGTCACCGCGGTGAGATCCTTGCGGCTCACACGATGATCACGGTGGGTGGCCGGGTCTGGTACCAGACCGGCGCATCGGCCGACCATCGCCGGGAGGTACGGCCCTCGAACGCCTTGCAGTGGCGGATGCTGTCGGACGCGCACGCGCTCGGCGCCGGCGTCTACGACATGCGCGGCGTACCCTCCACCCTCGACCCTGCCGAACGGGCGTATGGGCTACTGCGGTGGAAGCTCGGCACCGGCGGGCAGGTCGTCGAGACGCTGGGGGAGTGGGAGAAGCCGTTGGGCGGCACCGCCAACCAGACCCTCTACCGCGCCTTCCAGGCGTACCTGAACCGCCGGTGAGCGCCAACCCTCCGACCGTACGGACACCACCATGTCCGGCCGGATGAAGAACGGTCCGGCGACGGCAGCTTGGTAACGGCAAGCGGCCAACTCCCCGGCGGGGAACGTGCGTAGCCCGCCTCCGCGGTGCGCAGCAGCGCCGTCATGGCTGACGGGTCGCTCCTCGTCGTCGCGGTCCCCGCCACCCTGCTCGGTCACTTGGCCGGGCGGTCGCCGCACGGGCGGATGCGCTCGCCGCTGCAACCGCCGGGGCCGCTGTCGTCGTGCTCACCTTTGCCGTACTCGCCCGCCCGCTGCGGCTCAGCGAACTCGACGTCCCGCTCTCCGTCCTGCGCCGAAGAGTGGCCCGGTCCTGACCACCACCGAGGGAGAACTGCCCATGCCCCGCGTGCTCCTCATCGAGGACGACCCTTCCGTACGCGAAGGAGTCGAACTCGGTCTGCGCCGCCGTGGACACGACGTGAGGGTGGCCGCGACCGGCGAGGCCGGTCTCGCCGCACTCGCCGAATTCCGCCCCGATCTGATGCTGCTGGACCTGATGCTTCCCGGCATGAACGGTGTGCAGGTCTGTCGGCGGGTACGGGAGCACAATCAGCTGCCCATCATCATGCTCACGGCGCGGGGCGACGACTTCGACGTGGTGATCGGCCTGGAGGCCGGTGCCGACGACTACATCGTCAAGCCCGCCCGCACCGAGGTGATCGAGGCCCGCATCAGCGCCGTACTGCGCCGCATCGACAACAGCGGTCAGGCCCGGACGGCCGTCGAGGTCCACGGCGACCTGGCCATCGACCGCACCGGACTGAGCGTCACCAAGTCCGGCAGGCCCCTCCCGCTCGCCCCCTCCGAACTCAAGCTGCTGCTGCATCTGTCCGCCGCCCCCGAGCAGGTGTTCAGCAGACAGCAACTGCTGGAGCACGTGTGGGAGCACAGCTTCCACGCCGACGCGCGACTGGTCGATGCCTGCGTCGCCCGACTGCGCAGCAAGATCGAGGACGAGGCGGGCAGCCCCCGGTACATCCAGACGCTGCGGGGCTTCGGCTACCGCTTCGGGCCCCTGTGACCTCCGCCCTCAGCCTCAAGCGCCGCACTCGCGGCGCCGGCATCGGACGCCGCCCCGCCGCCGACGACACGAGACCCGCAGACCCTCCCGCGCCCCGGAGGCGGGCCCGGGCATTCGGTCTGCGCACCCGGCTCGTGGCGGCCTTCCTGCTGGTCGCCGCCGTCAGCGCGGGCACCACCTCCGCACTGACCTACCGCGAGGCCCGCAACGCCTTGCTGAAGACGGCCCAGGACACCGCGGTCTCCTCGTTCCGCGAGCAGGTCCAGCAGACCGGCTGGCCCCTGCCCGTCCAGGAGGAAGGACTGGAGGAAACCCTGCGCAACATCGCCCGCACGGGGAAGCCCCACCCCTGGGTCGTCTTCGCGGAGTACGGATCGATCCGGGCGTCCTCCGGTGAGAACCCCGTCTCCACTGTCATCACGCCCGCCCTGCGCCGCGCCGCACGGGCCCATCCCAACGGCAGCTTCGAACGGGTCGTCAAGGACGGAGTGCCCTACCTGACCATCGCCATGCCCACCGTCTTCAAGACCGGCCCCCACAGCGTGCTGCCCAGCGGACTCATTCTCTACGCCGTCACGCGCATGACCGACGAACAGGTCAACGTCGACGCGCTCCTCATGGCCGGCCGCGACGGTGCCCTGCCCGGCCTCGCCGTCGCGCTGATCCCCGGCCTGTTCGCCGCTCGCAGCGTGCTGCGCCCCGTGCGCGAACTGCGCAAGGCCGCCCAGAGCATGGGCAGTGGCAGACTGGACACGCGTATCACGGTGCGCGGCAGCGACGAACTGGCGGATCTGGCCCGCACCTTCAACGAGTCCGCGGCCGCACTGGAGACCTCCGTGCGCGAGCTGCGCGAGGCCGAGGCGCGCGCTCGACGGTTCGCCTCCGACGTCTCCCACGAACTGCGCACCCCGCTCGCCGGCATGCTGGCCGTCACCGAGGTCCTCGACGAGGACGCCGACCGGCTGGACTCCGACACCGCCCGGGCAGTACGCCTGGTCAGCGCCGAGACCGGAAATCTCGCCGTGCTGGTCGAGGACCTGATGGAGATCTCCCGCTTCGACGCCCGCGCGGCCGAGCTCAATGCCGACGAAGTCGACGTGGCGCAGACCATCGACAAGACGCTGCAGAACAGGCACTGGACCGACGAACGCGTCCGTACCCGTCTGCCTTCCGGAATCCGCGCCAGGATCGACCCACGCCGCTTCGACGTCGTGGTCGCCAACCTCGTCGGCAACGCCCTGCGGCACGGCGGCGCGCCCGTCAGCGTGAGCCTGCGCAGCGAGCCGCGTGCATCCGGCCCGCCCGTGCTGGTCACCGAGGTCGCCGACAGCGGGCCCGGCATCCGGCCCGAGGTGCTTCCGCACATCTTCGACCGGTTCTACAAGGCCGATGCCGCGCGCACGAGGTCGGCGGGCAGCGGCCTGGGGCTGGCCATCACCCTGGAGAACGTGCGGCTGCACGGCGGAACCGTCCGCGCCGCGAACCTCCCCGGGGGCGGCGCCGTCTTCACTGTCGAGATACCGCTCCACCTGGAGGAGAGCCCCTGATGAGGCGCTTGCGTGTGTGCCGGCCTGGCGTCGCTGTCGCCGTCGCGTCAGGAATGGTGCTGCTCGGCGGCTGCGGCATCCAGGGGACCGACGTCATCGAAGCAGGAGGTCCGGCCTCCTTCCAAGCGTTCTTCGACGACGAAACCGAGATGCTGCTCTTCTTCCACTCCCGCGACGGCCAGCTCAATCCAGTGATCCGGCCCGCCCAGCCCGCGATGGAGTACGGCTCCGACGGCGGGATGGTCGCCACCGCGAGCCCCACTGGCGCGGACACCCCATCCGAGGTGCCGACGGAGCAGGTGATCGTCGCGCTGCTTTCCGGCCCCGATGCACAGGACCGGAAAGCAGGGCTCCGCACGTCCCTTCCGCCCGCTTCGCCGGACCGACCGTCTCAGGTGAAGGTCTCGCCGGACGGCAACCGGGTCACGACCGACCTGCCTCTGGCCCTGGCGGGCTTGAAGCGGACCGGCCTGCAACAACTGATCTGCACCATCGCCTACAGCCACGACGCCGACGGCCGGGTCACCGTGCGACTGAAGGGGACGGACGGCGTGTCGAGGTCAGGAACCTGCGACCGCGCCTTTTCGGTGCCGAGGCCTCAACCCTGACGGTTGGCGTGTCGGCCTCGGTTGCGAAGACGCGTATCAAGGGCGATCCGGGCGTACCGATGGTCGCCGCCCCACGCAGTGGAGACCACCAGTCAGAGGTCGACCGGCGCGGTCGGCCGGTGCTGCATTCCGACGGCCGCGGCGACGCACGTGCGGCGTCGTACCCGACACCGGTCAGGCACTGTCCGCATCAACTCTCGATGTGCGGGCTGGTGAAGGCGCCACCGAAGGAGCCCTTGGTCGTTTCGCCGACGATGATGCCGGCGTTCTCGCCGCACAGGTTGACCGAGCCGGTCAGTACGGGGCCGGAGGCCGAGCCGCGGGCCACCCAGAGGCAGCCGTCGTCGTTCTCGCTCGGGGCGCCCACGACTGTCTCCGCCTTGCCGTCCTTGTTGAGGTCGGCGAGGTGGACGGCGGCGCCGAACCCGTCGCCCGCCTCCGCGGTGCCGGGGATGTCCGCGGTGCTCTGGGTGTAGCCGGCTGCCTGGGCAGTCGTCAGACCGGAGGCGGAGCCGCGCAGGAGGACTGCGGTGCCGGCCGAGGCGAGTGAACCCACGGCCTCCTCGGGGGAGCCGACCAGGACGTCGGCGTACCCGTCGCCGTCTACGTCGCCGACACTCAGGGACTGGCCGAACCAGTCGCCCCACTCCGCGGTGCCGGGAACGCCCGCCGTGTCCTGGTGGAAGACCTGCGGTTGCTGTTCGGCGGTGATGCCCGCGGCGGAGCCGTAGAGAACCTGGATCTCGCCGCCGCGGTGGGCCGCAGGGGTGGGTGCGTTGAAGTGCGAGTCGTCGCCTGCGATGCCGGTGACGAGGTCGCCGTAACCGTCGCCGTTGATGTCGCCGATCTGTCCCGCGTGGCCGTCGGCGTACGGCAGGTCGATGCCCCGGTTGACGAACGGGTCCTCGGGATCGGGGGCACCCGCGTCGAGGATCACCGGTCCGCGGATGTCGCCGTCGGTGGGCCCGGCCAGGTAGAAGCGCTCGGCGCCGCCGTCGCCGTCCACGTCGCCCATCACCACGCCGCGGGCGTTCTCCCGTCCCTCGAGGTAGCGGGCAGCGGCCTGACCCGTGCGGGTGAAGGGGCCGCTGTAGGAGGCGGGGCTGCAGGCCGAGCCGACACCGACCTCCGGGGCCCCGTCGCCGTTCATGTCGCCGCTGGCGATGGACATCCCGAATCGGCAGTAGCGCCTGCCCTCGCCGAATCCGGCCGGAGGGGCGATGGTCGCGCCGCCAGTGAGTCCGTTCGCCCCGCCCCACACCACGGTCACGGAACCCCGGGACTCGACGCCGTCGACGTCCTCGCCGGGAGCACCGACGAGCAGGTCGGCGTACCCGTCGCGGTCCAGGTCGGCACTGGCCACAGTCCTGCCGAAGCGGTCGGATTCCTCGGGAGTTCCGGGAACTCCGGAGGACGCCTGGGTGATGACCGTACGGCGCGTCGTACTCACCGAGGACGCGGAGCCCCAGAGCACGACGACCGAACCTGCCTCTTCCACCGTGCCGTTGGCGGCCCCCGGAGCTGCGACAGCCAGGTCGCGGTAGCCGTCGCCGTTGAAGTCGTCCTGCACGGCCGCCGTGTTGGCGCCCTTGAAGGGGGCATCGGCGGACGACGTCACCGGCGTGAGGGTGACAGCGACGGAGGCGGTGAGCACGGCGGTCGCCGTGACTGCTTTACGCAACGGAACTCCTTGTCAGAACAACAGATGCCCCCATGACGAACGAGCGGTACGAAAGGTTGTACGTACAGGCGCGCCAATTTCGCCTCTGCGGTTACCCCGTCCCTCGGTACGCCTGGGGGGGGGTCGGTTCATCGCCTCCTGTCCCCATAGCCACGTGCAGTGGTTGACGGGGCCCGTCCGGATCATGTTCCGCTGGCGCGCATCGAGCTGACCCGTCCCGGCACCGGGCCCTTGGCCGGTGGGCCACCCTCCACCACCTGGGCCGCGAAGGCGTCACCAGCCTGATCGAGCACTACCTGGCCCTCGCCGACGGGTTGTGCGCCCGGATCACCGCGGAACCGCGGCTGCGACTGCTGGCAGGCGGCCCGTGGCCGGTCGCGTGTGTCCGGATCACCGACCCGGGCGGGGTCGACCCGGACACCCTGCACGCCCGCATCGCCCGCCGGCTCCAGGACGACGGACGCGTCTACCTCGCCACCGCCGCGGTCCGCGGCCGCACCGTCCTGCGAGCCTGCCTGTGCACCTACCGCACCACTACCGACGACCTCGACCGGCTGACGCGTGAAGTCCTCCACGCCGCAGACGCCGAGCAGGACGCCGCCAGGGCCTATCAGCCGTCCGCGCGTCCGTGATCGCCGGGCGGCAGCCGGCGACGCCGACCTCCGCTCCGCCGGTGTGAATCCGCCGACCACAGGGCGCGGTCCACGCCGGGAAACGTCTGCTGCCCGAACACGCTCGTGAACACGGCCGAGGCGCCGACCGTGGGGACCCACCCCCACCGTCGGCTGGCGCCCTGTGGGAATGCGCCTCTCCTGAGGAGTGTGCTCCCATCGGCGTGTCCCGAAGAACGAATTGCCTCAAACGCTGCGATATTCGCGAATGAGTTGACATCAACGTAGCAATCGAAGGAGGAGCCATGGTGCGGGTCGGGTTGCTGGTCCGGGTGGAGGCGAAGCCGGGCAAGGAGGCAGAAGTAGCGCAGTTCCTGGCGGACGCCCAGGCGATCGTCGATCAGGAGCCGGACACCCGCGCCTGGTTCGCCGTCCAGTTCGACGCGTCCACGTTCGGCATTTTCGACGTCTTCCCCGACGACGCGGGCCGACAGGCGCACCTGGCCGGAGGCGTGGGCACGGCGCTCGGGGAGCGGGCAGCGGAGCTGTTCACCGTGTCGCCCGCGATCGAGAACGTCGACGTACTCGCATCGAAGCTGCCGAAATGATCCCGGACGGCTCGGCAGAACCCGAGAGATGACGCAGCGAGCCGACGGCCGGACTTGTCGCCACGTACCGCGCGGAGCGCCGTGCCCTACGCCCCACGCGAGCGACACGTTCTGGCGCGACGAGTCACCGAGGCTGTCGGGAAGCCGGTCACCAATGGAAGCCGATTCCTGAGCCGACATGTGCTTCGCCGCAAGCGCCATACGTTCTGGGAAACCCCCGATGGCAGCGCCATTTCCATCACGGGCATGAGCCTGATGATCGGCGTCGCGTTCCGGTGGACATCGTCTGCACCCCCACCCTCCTACGCGGTCGCCGTGACGGCGGAGGTGAGCCGGGCCGCGGTGGCCGCAGGCGCGAGAAAAACGTGGCCCTGTTCGTGGATCTGTCCAACCCCGGCGAGGCAGCCGTGCCTGCCCCGGTGCCCGCCGGGGCGGCCTGACTGCGGGAATGGCCTGCGTCAGCCGGTTCGCCGGCGCTGTTGTCGCCGGTGAGCTTCCTGGGGGGTCCGGCCGGGGTTGACCGCCTCGCCGAGAAGGACTGGTCGGAGCCGGTTTCCCCGCTTCCGCGGGCATGGGCAACGGGAAACCGGTCGCCCCGGGGGAGGTGGCGCGACCACATTGGAGCTCGAGAGACCAGGCAGCACCATCGATCAGGGGGAGACAACAGTGCGTTTCAAGAAGATTGCCGCGGCCGGGGCCGTCCTTGTGGCCACGGTGGCCGGAACGGTCGCCACATCGGGCTCGGCCCAGGCGGCGGGACACAACGGCGTCTGCGAGTCGGCCGAGATGTGCATGTACTGGGGTGGCGACCTCACCGGCTCCTTCCACGACTACTTCTACTCCACCAGTGACTTCGGCGGCGACGTCTTCCTGTCCGGCGGTTCCGGTCAGGGCCAGCGGGTCAAGAACAACTCGGCGTCGGCATACAACCGCTGGAGCCTGCTCGGCCGCGTCTACTACAACGAGAACTTCAGCGGCCCCTACGACAACGTGCCGGCCTACGGCTCGGTGAACCTGGTGAACGCCTGGAACGACAACGCGTCGTTCAACTGGGTGTGACCACGGCACGCTCCTCTGCGTGCGGCAACGGCACGTCGTAGCCGGCGGGGCTCGTCCGTAGTGGGCGGGCCCCGCGGGTTCGCTTGTGCTCGCGGCGCGTGGGGACGGCACCCACCCGAGCAGGGCACCAGGAGCAGCGAACAAGTGAGGAGGGGAAGACCCATGAAAGCGAGGACGCTCGGCGCGGTTGCCCTGATGATGGCCAGTGTCGTCGGCTGCTCCGCGGCCACGGCGAACGGTGACGGGGCCGCCGGACGCCCCGCCGTGGAGACGACGCCGACGGTTCTCGACCCGGCGAAGTTGCAACTGCCGTTGGAGAAATACCAGTTCAGTGACACTGAGTGGGACCGGCTCAACCGGGCGCAGAACCTTCTGGCCGTGGCGTGCATGAAGCGGTACGGCATCGAGTACCGGCTGCCCGCCAAGGCAGCCGACACTGTGGTCCGTTCACGCACCGAGCGCCGCTACGGCCTCGCCGACGTGCGACTCGCCCGGGCCAGTGGCTACCACCTTCCGGAGGCCATGAGCGCCGTACCCCCGGACCCGCCCCGGCTGAGCGAGGCCCAGTTGACGGTCCTCGCCGGTCCGGCACCGGGCAGTGCCCGGGCGGGTAGCCACGAACCTCTCACCTACCGCGGTGCCACCGTGCCGGACGGGGGTTGCATGGGCGAGGCGCGGCGCACCCTGGTGGGGAAGGGGCAGCTCGGCGACGCCGACATCGTGCGGCGCATCGACAGTGACAGTGTGGTGAAGGCAGCGAAGGATCCGAGGGTGAGGCGAGTGTTCCGCTCCTGGGCGGCGTGCATGAGCGAGAAGGGCCACCACTACCGGGATCCCTGGCAGGCCATCAACGACAAGGCGTTCAGCGGTTCACGCGTTTCGGACCGGGAGAAGACCGTGGCGAAGGACGACGTGACGTGCAAGCGGCGTACCAATGTGGTCGGCGCCTGGTATGCCGTCGATGCCGCCTATCAGAAGCAGATCCTGAACGCGGGCGGCGATCGGGTCGCACGGCTGGCCGCCCACAAGCACGATCAACTCGCCGCAGCGGACCGGGCGATCCGCGCGGCTGTCGGCTGATCCTCATCCCTGCCTTCTCGTCAAGGAACCCGTCGGACGCAAGCGCCTCCGCGTGTCCGCTCGACTTACGATGACGCGGTGAGATTCGTGATGGTGCCGGGCGGTTGGCAGGGCGGGTGGGTGTTCGACGCGGTGGCTGCCGAGCTGCACCGTGACAGTCACCTCGTCGAAGGGGTGACCTTGTCGGGGCTGGAGGCGGGCGGCCCAGCGGATGGGGACCGTCCGCCGAACCTCGACACCCATATCGACCAGGTGGCCGAGATCATCGACCGCGGCGACGGAACGCCTGTCGCCCTGTGCGGGCACAGCTACGGCGGGATGGTGATCGCCGGTGTCGCGGACCGGCTCGGCGACCGTCTGGACCAGCTCGTCTTCATCGACGCCTACGTCCCGGAAGACGGGGATTCCTGCTGGTCGTTGACCAGCGACCGCTTCCGGGAGTTGTTCATCGCCGGCGCCCGCGCCGACGGGCGATGGGTGGCGGTCCCCGAGGGGCTCGACCCTCGCGCACGGCCCCACCCACTGGCGAGCTTCGTCCAGTCGATCAGGCTGAGAAGCGACTCCAGCAGTCTGCCCGGCCGAACGTTCATCAGTGGCGGCGCCCGGCCGGGCAGCCCGTTCGTGACCCTGACCGAACGGTTGCGCAACGACCCGGCCTGGCGCGTTCACGAGATCCCCGTCGGCCACAACATCGCCCGACGGGACCCGCACCGGCTCGCGGCCGTTCTCGGTTCTTCGGCGCCCCACTCGGCCTGACGCACGACCGCTCACCCCCGTCGGCGTGCCCGCCGCAACGGATCACCGAGTCGCGTGGACCACAGACCCGGGCGGGACCGGACGTCGATGTTCAGCGCTGGGCTGCGGCGGCCGCGACAAGGAGGCGGTGCAGTACGGGGACCGGGACCGCGGGGTTGGTGCTCGCCGCGGAGGCCGTGTTGCGTTCGTGCAGCAGCCCGGCCAGGACGCGGGCCGGCAGTCGCGGATTGCGCATCACGGTGACGCGGACGTGAGCATCCGGGTCGTTCAGCAGCCGCACCGCGTCGGCCGGCGTGAGCCGGGGGTCCTCAGCCGCGCGGCGGCGCACCTCTGGTTCGGGATCCCGGGCCAGGCGTGCGACGTCGGCCGGTGTCGACTCCGGATCGTCCAGGGCCAGGCGGCGCATGCGCCCGCTGGGGTCGGCGGCGTAGCGGAGCAGGCCCGCGCGGGGGAAGTTGGGGTGGCTTCGGGGCCGGCCGGGATGGCTGAAGCTGCCGTCCCACCAACGCCAGACCTCCAGCAGCAGGTCGGCCGGCGCGTCTTCGCACGACTCGGCGAGGAACAGGCGGACCGTTCGGTCCCCGTCGCGCGCCAGGCGTGCCACGACATCCGGCGGGAGACGCCGGGCTCGGGCCACACTGCGGCGGACCAGCGGGTGGGAGGAGGCCGACAGGCGGCGCATCGCGTCGGCGTTGCCGTGCAGGTCTTCGACCCAGGGCAGGGCGTGCGACATCGACGTCGGGTCGAAGTCTTGCCGGATTGCAGCGCGTTGCTCCTCGGTGAGGTCGGGCCGTAGCGCCACGGCGGAGCGGACGTCGTCCAGCGGGTCCTCCGCCAGTACGGCGACGCCGTGCGCGCTCAGGCACGGATTGGCGGCCAGTGCCCGACGTACCTCAGCGCCTCCGTCCCGGACCAGCTCCGCCTCCAACTCGGGCGCAATGCGGCACCGTTCGAGTGCCTGTCGCGGATCGGGCAGTGCGGTGAAGACCTCGCGAGGCACGGGTGGGCCGGTGTGGTGGGCGAGGAGCGCAGCGGTTCTCACGGCGTGGTCGGTGTCGGTCAGCAGCGGCTCGGCGAGGTCCTTCCACCGGGCACACGCCGAGATCCGCAGCCGTGGATCTTCATCCGCCGCGAGGTCGGGGAGGAGCCGGGTGGGAAGCGCCGGGAGTTCGGCGGCCTGCGCGCGGGACGGGCCGGCGAGGAGGTCGTCGTACAGGTCCTCGGGGAGTTCGGCGCCCCAGCGGCGAGCGTGCTCCGCCCAGAGCACGCGTCGATCGGGTGACGGCTCGGCGCGGACCAGGCGTACCCACTGATCGGACGTGAGTCTGGGCCGGAAGGTGTCGGCGGGCCTCGACCGCACTCGCGGATCGGGGTGCGCCAAGGCGGCGTCGAGCACGGCGGGCCGGTCGCATCCGTGCAGGAAGCCGGGCTCCACATCCAGCAGCCGGATCAGGAGTTCGTCCGTCGCGGCCGAATTGGACCCGATCCCCTCCGCCCAGTGCAGCGGCCACGCAGGTTCGCCGGGCACCGCCGCCCACACCTCGGCGCGCTCGGCTTCCGTCTCGCGGCCGGCGGCCAAGGCGGCCTCCTCCAGCTGTTCCGGCAGTCCGTCGAGGGCCGTCGTCCGAGGCCCGCCCGCGCCGGGCACCTTCGCCAGCAGCACCTGGCCGTCGAGGGAGAGCGCCACGAATCCGGGGTCGTCGGTCAGCTCCGGCATGCCACCGCCGACGTGCCGGACCCGGGTCCACCAGGAGTCGTTGCCGCCGATCCGGTGCTTGAGCACCGCTACCAGGAACTCGCCGTCGGTACCGCAAAGTCGGCGCCACCACGCGGCATCGAGCGTTCCCCGGGTCGCGCCGTCGGGTGCCGCGACTCCGCGCGCGATCCGCCAGCCGGCCTCCGGCGGGAGGAGGCTGCCCGGGCGCACGTCCTCAACGGCCGTGAGTCCGGCGCGTTCCAGCAGTTCGTGGAGTTTCTCCGGGTGCCGCACATGGCCATGATCCTCTTCGGCCCGCGAGGGGACAAGGTCCTCGGCCCACGCTGCACGGTGCCCTGGTCCGTGCACGCCGTTGACGGCGACGTCGCGAGGGCGGTCCCACCCTGCCGGCCGGGATTGGCTCTCATGTGAGCAGGGACAGCTTGCCCCCACTCCGGCTGAGGAGCGCAGGCCGCGCACCCGCCGTCCCAGCCCGCCCGGGCCGGTCAGGGGGCGGCGTTCGCCTCCGCAATCCGTCCGGAGCACGTTCGCCCGCGCAATCCTTCCGGAGTACGTTCCACCGGTGCCCGGCGGTATGTCGGTGCCGAGCGGTAGCGTGATGAGTTCGCCGGTCTTGACCGGGCCGGCGGCTCGGCACGGACTGCCATGGGGGTGGCATGGACGAGCAATCGGACACGCTGGGAAGCGCTTTCGGAGCGGGGAGACCGGGCCCGGATGCCGCCGGCTTCGCCGTGCGGTTGCGGCAACTGCGCCACGAGCGGGGACTTTCACTGGCGGCGCTGGCGCGTCAGGTGCACTACAGCAAGGGCTATCTGAGCAAGATCGAGAACGGTGCGAAGCCGCCCACGGAAGACGTGGCGCGCCGGTGTGACGAGGTGCTGTCGGCGCGGGGAGAGTTGTTGCGGCTGTTACCGCGCGCGGTGGCCGACGGTGGCGCGGAGCGGGCCGCCGCGACGGAAGAGGCCGAACGAAGCCCGTACAGAGGGCTGTCCGCCTTCACCGCCCAGGACACCGAGTGGTTCTTCGGCCGGGAACAGGCGACAGCCGCGCTGCTGGACCGTGTCTTCGAACGCGTCGACCGCGGGCCGCTCATGCTGGTCGCGCCCTCGGGTTCCGGCAAGTCCTCACTCCTGAACGCCGGCCTGGTGCCCCGTCTGCGCCGTGGCTCCCTGCCCATGGCGGGTTCCGCCCAGTGGCCGGTGGTCGTGCTGACACCCACCGCTCACCCTTTGCAGGAACTGCTGTACAGCGTGGCCAAAGTCCTCGGTACCGATCTCGGCATCACCGCTGAGGACTTGGCCCGCGACCCGCACCTGCTGCTGCGGGCCGTGGACTCGGTCGCCGACGACCGGCCGGAGACGGCGGAGGACGTCCGGTCGCCGCGCCACCGCCTGGTGCTGCTGGTGGATCAGTTCGAAGAGGTCTTCACCCTGTGCACCGACGAGTCCGAGCGGCGTACCTTCATCCGGGTGCTGTCGGTGTCGGCGGCCGCACGGACGGCCGGGCGGCGGGACGCGGGACAGGAGCCGTCACCCGCGGCCGTCGTGGTGCTGGGCGTACGAGCCGACTTCTGCGGCCGCTGCCTCGAACACCCGGAGCTGACCGCGGCCTTCGGCGACGGCCTGTTCGTCCTCGGCCCCATGACGGTGGGGGAGTTGCGCACCGCGATCACCCATCCGGCCGAGCGGGCCGGCCTGACGATGGAGAACGGCCTGGTCCAGCTCATCCTGCGCGACCTGGGATCCTTTTCCGACCCCCGTACCGGTCCGGCCGACTCCACGCTCGCCCCGCGGGGTGCGCTCCCCCTGCTGTCCCACGCGCTGCTGGCCACCTGGCGGCATCGCGAGGGCAGGGTCCTCACCCTCGCCGGATACGAGCGCACCGCAGGCATCCGGGGAGCGGTCGCCCGGACCGCGGAGGACGTCTTCGCGCGGCTCCATCCGGGCGAACAGACGATGATCCGCCGCATGCTGGTGCGGCTCGTGCACGTCGACGAGGACGGCGGGCAGACCCGGCGGCGGGTGGATCGAGCCGCTCTGCTGGAGCGGCCGACGGAGGAGGACGACGCCGCCAGGGCACTGGACGCGTTCGTCCGCGCACGACTGATCACCCTGGACAGCGACACCGTGGAGATCACCCACGAGGCGCTGCTGCACGCCTGGCCGCGCCTGCGGGGATGGATCGAGGCGGGCCGCGCCGGGATGCTCATTCAGCAGCAACTCGCCGATGCCGCCGCGGAATGGGAGCGCGAGGCCCGGGATCCGTCGGCTCTCTACCGCGGCGGCCGGCTGGCCACCGTCCGGATGTGGGCGGCCGAGGACGTGGACGGCGCGGCCGCACTGAGTCCCCAGGAGGCCCGGTTCCTCGCGGCGAGCGAGGCGGAGGAGCGCCGCGGTCTGGAGCAGGCCCGGCGGCACGGTCGTCAGCAGCGGCGACTGCTCGCGATGCTGACCGTACTGTTGGTGCTGGCCGTCACCGCCGGTGCCCTCGCAGTGCAGCAGCGGTCCAGCGCGCTGGAGAAGGGGCGCATCTCCCGCTCGCAGGCCCTCGCCGCGGCTGCCGCGTCGCTGGCGGCCGGCCGGCCGGAGGAGTCCATGCTCATGGCCGCGCGGGCCTACCGCACGTCGCCGACCACGGAGGCCCGCGGTGCCTTGCTCAGCACACAGGCCCAGTACTTCGCGGGGCGGTTGACCGGACAGCGCGGGCCGGTCAACGACGTGGCCTTCGACGCCGCGGGCAAGCGGCTGGCGACGGCCAGTTCGGACGGGACCGTCGCGCTGTGGCGGACCTCGGACCGCCGGCGGATCGCGACCGTCACCGGGTCCGGCCGGGTGCGGTCGGTCGCGTTCAGCGCCGACGGGCACCTGCTCGCGGCGGCCCGCACGGACGGCACGGTGCAGTTGTGGGACACGGTGCACGGTCGGACTGTGGGACTGGTGCGGGCGCACGCCGGGCGGCTCGGAGATGTCGTGTTCGCGCCGCACGGCCGACGCTGGGCGTCGGCCGGCGCCGACGGCCGCATCCGGCTGTGGAACGGTCTCTCGGAGCGGTCGACCACCACCCTCACCGGCCACGGCGGAGGCGTCGACGCGTTGTCCTGGGCACCCGACGGCCGCACCCTGGCCTCCGCGGGCGTCGACGGGACCGTACGCCTGTGGGACGTGGCCGGACACCGTGAGCCGGTGGTGCTCACCGGGCACACCGACGGAGTACTGGGAGCCGCTTTCAGCCCGGACGGCCGCACCCTGGCCACGGGCGGCGCCGACCGCACGGTACGCCTGTGGGACGTGGACCGGCACAGAGCCGTCGCCACGCTCACCGGGCACGGTGACGACGTGAACGCCGTGGCGTTCACGCCCGACGGCACCACGGTGGTGAGCGCCTGCGGCGACGGAGCCGTGCGACTGTGGGACGTGGCCGGTCGCCGTCTGACCACCACGCTCGCCGGACACACCGACTACGTGATGGGTGTGGCGGTCAGTCCGTCCGGTTCCCTGCTGGCCAGCGCCGGGTTCGACCAGTCCACCGTGGTCTGGGACCTGGACCGCTCCGTGCTCACCGCGCGGCCCTTCACCGAGGTGTGGAAGGTGGCGCACAGCCCTGACGGGACCCTTCTGGCGACCGCCGACGCGGACCACACCGTGCGCCTGTGGGACGTGGCCGAACACCGACAGCTGGCGGTGCTGAGAGGGCACCGGGGCTCGGTGTTCGCGGTGGCGTTCAGCCCGGACGGCCGCACGCTCGCCTCGGCCGACTCCGACGCGACCGTGCGCTTGTGGGATGTGCCGGGACGCAGACAACTGGGCGTGCTGAGCGGGCATACGGGCTCGGTGTTCGCGGTGACGTTCGCGCCGGACGGCCGCACCGTGGCCTCGGCCGGATCCGACCACACCGTCCGGCTGTGGGACACGGCGACCCACCGACAGCTGGCAACGCTGCGCGGCCACACGGACTTTGCCAACGATGTCACGTTCAGCCCGGACGGCCGGACCCTCGCCAGCGCCGGGGACGACCTGACGGTGCGCCTGTGGGACGTGGCACGACAGCGCCCGCTGGGAGTACTGAAGGGGCACTCCGGCGCGGTGCGGGGGGTCGCCTTCAGCCCGGACGGCCGCAGACTGGCCAGTAGCGGCAACGACGGAACCGTACGGCTGTGGCGCACCGCGGACCGGCGTCTCCTGGCGACGCTGTCCGGCCACTCCGGCGCGGTGCGGGGAGTCGCCTTCAGCCCGGACGGCCGCACACTGGCCAGCAGCGGCAACGACCGCTCCGTACGGCTGTGGGACGTACCGGGACATCGCCTACTCGCCGCGCTGACGGGCCACACCAACGCGGTGTGGGGCGTCGGATTCGCCCCGGACGGCCACAGCCTGGCCAGCGCCAGCAACGACGGCACGGTGCGGTTGTGGGACCTCGACGTCGACGCCAGACTCACGGTCGTGTGCCGGCTCGGCGGCACGGCCGACGGGAAGCGCGGACACGGCGCCGCCACCCGACGGAATGCCGACGCGTCCTGCGACGGCTGAGAGCACCGGTCAGGCCGTTGACGGGCAGGGTTTCCCCGGGGGTTTCCCGTTTCCCGCCCGTACGGTCGACCCCGCGTCCCTGGACACGGCCGTCACGGCCGAACCAGCCTTGTGACGAGGGCATCGCCACCGGACAGGGCACGGCTCCGGACGACGAGCCCCGACCACCGACCGACGGGGGACACCACATGCGTACGCGCATCCGCGGCACACTGATCACGATCCTGAGCGTCCTCATGGCCTTGCCGGCCATGGTCCTGCTGAGCCCTCTCAGCGGGACCGCGTCGGCAGACGCGGTCACGACGGCATCCGCCGAACGAGCCGCCGACACCTGCGGGGTCCTGGCGCCGGGCGCCTCCGACGCCGCGGCCAGAGCGGTGGCCGCGGCCTGCGCGCAGGTCGCGGCCGGCACCTGGTACAGCTGGGGCGGCGGCCACGGTGCCGAGCCCGGCCCCACCTACGGCCAGATCGACCCCACCGATCCGGCCAGTGAACACGACCCGGAGCGTCGGGGCTTCGACTGCTCCGGCCTGGTCCGCTACGCCTACGCGCAGGCGGCCGGCTCCGACATCCTCAACGGCAGCGCGGCCACCCAGTACTACAGCGTCCGCGCCGCCGCACGCTTCACCGCCGCACAGGGACAGGCGCCGCTGCTCCCCGGTGACCTGCTGGCGTACGGCACGTCCGCCACCATCCATCACATCGCCATCTATCTCGGCGCGGGCAAGATGGTCGAGGCCCGGCAGTCCGGCACCCGCCTCATGGTCAGCGATGTACGTCTGGGCGGTGACTACTTCGGTGCGCTGCGGGTCAACACCGGCGCCGTGACCGGCCACGTCCACCGCACCTGGGGCACCGGAGTGTGGACGCACACCAAGGCCTCCACCCCCAGCCCGCGGGTCTACGCCTTCCCCGACGCCACCACCATCCGCGTCGAGTGCCAGAAGCACGCCGAGACCGTCACCGCCGAGGGCTACACGAACGACGCCTGGTCCTATCTGCCCGACTACCGGGCCTGGGTCACCAACATCTACATCCAGGGCCCGGCCTGGCTGGACGGGGTACCCACCTGCCGAGATGATCAGGGCAGCCAAGCCTGACACCGCGGGGGCCGGCACATTCCGTGGCGGGTCCCCCAGCGATTCCCGGTGCCGGGGCGCGTTCTCTACCCTCCGAAACATCTAACTCCGAAAGACGGCCGGCCGTTCCCCCTCTT